>JBGAOO010000233.1:0-5424 GCA_044221765.1 Usitatibacteraceae bacterium
CGCTACGACTTCGAGGTGGAGGTGGTGGACGTCGACCGGCACCCCGACCTGGAGGAGAAGTGGGGCGAGAAGGTGCCGGTGCTCCTCGACGGGGAGCTCGAGATCTGCCATTACCACCTCGACCTGGCGGCGACCGAAGCGCGACTCGCCCGGATGAAGTAGAATATTGCACTGCAAAAAGGGCACGTCCGGCGTGCCCTTTGTCTTGTTAGAGGGCCGGACCAACCGGCCATGACCATGCAGCGCATCCGCAACTTCTCCATCATCGCCCACATCGACCACGGCAAGAGCACGCTCGCCGACCGGATCATCGAGCGCACGGGCGGCCTCGCCGCGCGCGAGATGGACGCCCAGGTCCTGGATTCCATGGACCTCGAGCGCGAGCGCGGCATCACGATCAAGGCCCAGACCGCCGCGCTCACCTACAAGGCGCGCGACGGGCAGGAATACCGCCTGAACCTGATCGACACCCCCGGCCACGTCGACTTCTCGTACGAGGTGAGCCGCTCGCTCTCGGCCTGCGAGGGGGCGCTGCTGGTGGTGGACGCCTCCCAGGGCGTGGAGGCCCAGACGGTCGCCAACTGCTACACCGCCACCGAGCTCGGCGTGGAAGTGGTGCCCGTGCTCAACAAGATCGACCTGCCCTCGGCCCAGCCCGAGCGCGTGATCCAGGAGATCGAGGACGTCATCGGCATCGACGCGACCGACGCCATCCGCTGCAGCGCCAAGACGGGCGAGGGCGTGGACGACGTGATCGAGGGCGTCATCGCGCGCATCCCCCCGCCCGTGGGCGACCCCGAGGGGCCGCTCAAGGCGCTCATCATCGATTCCTGGTTCGACAACTACGTGGGCGTGGTGATGCTCGTGCGGGTGGTCGACGGGATCCTGCGGCCCAAGGACCGGATCCTGCTCATGGCCACCGGCGCGCTGCACCTGTGCGAGCAGGTGGGCGTGTTCACGCCCAAGTCGGTCAGCCGCGAGAGCCTCTCGGCGGGCGAGGTGGGCTTCGTGATCGCCGGCGTGAAGGACCTGAAGGACGCCAAGGTGGGCGACACCGTCACCCACCAGGAAAGGCGCGCCGAGAAGGCGCTCGAGGGCTTCAAGGAGATCAAGCCCCAGGTGTTCGCGGGCCTGTACCCGATCGAGTCCAACCAGTACGAGGCGCTGCGCGACGCGCTCACCAAGCTGCAGCTGAACGACTCGAGCCTGCGCTTCGAGCCGGAAACGTCCCAGGCCTTGGGCTTCGGTTTCCGGTGCGGATTCCTCGGCCTGCTGCACATGGACATCGTCCAGGAGCGGCTCGAGCGCGAGTACAACATGGACCTCATCACCACGGCGCCCACCGTGGTCTACCAGGTCAAGCTGCGCGACGGCTCGGTGCTCGATATCGACAACCCGTCCCGCCTTCCCGACGCTTCGAGGATCGAGGAGATCCGCGAGCCCATCATCCGCGCCACCATCATCATGCCCCAGGAATACGTGGGGCCGGTGATCACGCTGTGCACCCAGAAGCGCGGGGTGCAGGTCAACATGCAGTACGTGGGCCGGCAGGTGATCCTCACCTACGACATGCCGCTCAACGAGGTGGTGATGGACTTCTTCGACAAGTTGAAGAGCAACTCGCGGGGCTACGCCTCGCTCGACTACGAGTTCAGGGAATTCCGGGCCGGCGACCTGGTGAAGCTCGACATCCAGATCAACGGCGAGAAGGTCGACGCGCTCTCGCTCATCGTCCACCGCGAGAACTCGGTCTACCGCGGGCGCGAGCTCGCGAGCAAGATGCGCAAGCTCATCCCGCGCCAGATGTTCGACGTGGCGGTGCAGGCGGCGATCGGGGCCAACATCATCGCGCGCGAGAACATCTCGGCCCTGAGGAAGAACGTCCTCGCCAAGTGCTACGGCGGCGACATCACCCGCAAGAAGAAGCTGCTCGAGAAGCAGAAGGCCGGCAAGAAGCGCATGAAGCAGGTCGGCTCCGTGGAGATTCCGCAGGAGGCGTTCCTCGCCATCCTGCAGGTGGAGGGCAAGTAGATGCAAGGTGGACTGGACTGGGAACTGATCGCGATGGTCGCCGGCGGCGCCTCCGCGGCCCTCATCGCCTGGGACGGGGCCATCCGCTCGGGACCGCGCTCGGAGTCGATGAAGGGCATCCTCGAGATCGCCTGGCCGGTGGTGTTCATCGCCGCCATGGGCCTCATGCTGAAGTTCACCGACTTCGCGGCCGTGCTGCTCATCGCGGCGGTGTCCACGGGCCTCATCTGGCTCGTCGACCGGCGGGTGTTCGCCAGGCGGCGCTCGCCCGAGGCCGCCGAGCCGATCGTGGTCGACATGGCGCGCGCCTTCTTCCCGGTGATCGTGATCGTCTTCCTCATCCGGTCCTTCTGGGTGGAGCCCTTCAAGATCCCCTCGGGCTCGATGAAGCCCACGCTGCTGGTGGGCGACTTCATCCTGGTGAACAAGTACACCTACGGCGTGCGCCTGCCCGTGCTCAACCGGAAGGTGCTGGAGGTGGGCGAGGTGAAGCGCGGCGACGTGGTGGTCTTCCGCTACCCGCTGGACCCGAGCGTGGACTACATCAAGCGCGTGGTCGGCACGCCCGGCGACAAGGTGAGCTACAAGGGCAAGGCCCTCTCGGTGAACGGCGCCGCGGTGCCGGTGCAGGCCTCGGGCTACTACACCGACGGCGAGCTGAACTTCATGCGGCTGCCGACCTTCACCGAGAAGCTCGGCGAGAAGGCGCACGCGATGATGATCCTGCCCACCGAGCCCACGCTCAACCTCTCGCAGGTGCGGCAGTTTCCGCACCGCGACAATTGCGAATACAATGACGACGGCTTCACGTGCACGGTGCCGCCCGGCCACTATTTCATGATGGGCGACAACCGGGACCAGAGCGCCGACAGCCGGTACTGGGGCTTCGTGCCGGACGATCACATCAAGGGTCGCGCCTTCCTGGTCTGGATGAACTTCGGCGACCTGAAGCGCATCGGCAACGGCATCGAATAGACCTGGGGGAGGGTTCATGGCGGTCAGAACCGAACGTGGCATCACGCTGACGGGCGCCCTGGTGGGCATGATCGTGCTCGGGCTCGGGGGCCTCGTCGCCGCCAAGATGCTTCCCGCCTACCTCGAGTTCTTCGCCGTGAAGAAGATGTTCGCGGCGATGGAGGCCTCGGGCGAGACCAAGGGCAACGTGCGCGACATCCGCGTCGCCTTCGCCCGCCGCAACACCATCGAGGACGTGAAGGCCATCTCCCCGGAGGACCTGGAGATCACCAAGGAAGGGGGCGAAGCCGTGATCACGGCCAGCTGGTCGACCAAGGTGCCCATCGCGGGGAACGTGAACGCCTGCCTCGACTTCACGGTGACCACCGCGAAGTAAGCCCCGATCGTGACCAAGCGCGCGGCCGGGCGCGACCTCACCGGCCTGCAGGGCCGTCTCGGACACCGCTTCACCCGTCCCGAACTGCTGCGCCGGGCCCTCACCCACCGCAGCCATGCCAGCGATCACAACGAGCGCCTGGAATACCTGGGCGACAGCCTGCTCAACTGCGTGGTCGCCATCCTCCTCTACGAGCACTTCCCCGGCCTGCCCGAAGGCGACCTCTCGCGCCTGCGCGCGGGCCTGGTGAACCAGGCCTCGCTCTTCGAGGTCGCGCAGTCGCTCGCGCTGGGCGACGAGCTGCTGCTGGGCGAGGGTGAGCTCAAGAGCGGCGGCTTCTCGCGACCCTCGATCCTCGCCGACGGCCTGGAGGCCGTGCTGGGCGCGGTGTTCCTCGACGCCGGGTTCGAGGCCGTGCGCGGCGTGGTGGCGCGCCTCTTCGCCGGCAAGCTCGAGCGCACGCGCGAGGCGCCTCCCTCGAAGGACCCCAAGACCGCCCTGCAGGAGACCTTGCAGGGCCGGCGCCTGCCGCTGCCGCGCTACGTCGTGGTCACGGTGGGTGGCGAGGCGCACCGCCAGACCTTCCGCGTGGAATGCCGCGTCGACGAGCTCGGCGTGAGCGGCGCGGGCGAGGGCGCGAGCCGTCGCGCCGCGGAGCAGCAGGCCGCCGAGTCGGTGCTCGCGCAACTGGCGGCCAAGGCGGGCGGGGCGTGAGCGCGCCCGGCTTCCGCTCCGGCACCGTGGCCATCGTCGGCCGCCCCAACGTGGGCAAGTCGACGCTCCTGAACAACCTGGTCGGCGCCCACGTGTCCATCACCTCGCGCAAGGCGCAGACCACGCGCCACCGCATCCAGGGCATCCGCACCGACGGGAAATCCCAGCTCGTGTTCGTCGACACGCCCGGCTTCCAGACGCGCTTCTCCAACGCGCTCAACCGCGCCATGAACCGCTCCGTCACCACCACGCTCGCCGGCGTGGACGCGATCGTGTTCGTGGTGGAGGCCTCGGCCTGGGACGAGCGCGACGACCCGGTGCTCGCGCTGCTGCCCCCGGGCATCCCCGTGGTCCTCGCGCTGAACAAGGTCGACCGCGTGAAGGACAAGGCGAAGCTCGCGCAGCTGCTCGCCGCCTGCGCCGCGCGGCACGATTTCGCCGCGCTCGTGCCGGTGAGCGCCGAGAAGGGCGTGCAGGTGAAGGCCCTGGCCGACGAGGTGGCCAAGCTCCTGCCCGAGGCCGAGCCGGTCTACGGCCCGGACGACATCACCGACAAGAGCGAGCGGTTCCTCGCCGCCGAGCTCGTGCGCGAGAAGCTCTTCCGCCTGCTGGGCGACGAGCTGCCCTACACGGCGGCCGTGGTCGTCGAGCACTTCGAGATGGACGGGGCGCTCAGGCGCATCCAGGCCACCATCTACGTCGACCGTCCCGGCCACAAGGCCATCGTGATCGGGGAGAAGGGTGCCACGCTCAAGCGCATCGGCACCGAGGCGCGCGTGGCGATGGAGGCGCTCTTCGGCGGCAAGGTCTTCCTCGAGTGCTGGGTGAAGGTGAAGGGCGGCTGGGCCGACAGCGAATCGATGGTCCGCCAGTGGGGCTACGAATGAGCGCTCCCGGGGCGAGCCCGGACCGCGGCTACGTCCTGCACTCCTACCCGTACCGCGAGACGAGCCTGCTGCTGCAGGTGTGGACGCAGAAGCACGGGCGCTTCGCCGCCATCGCCAAGGGCGCGCGCCGCCCCAAGTCCGCCAGCCGCGGCCTGCTCGTGCCCTTCCAGCCGCTCGCGCTCACCTGGTTCGGCCGCGGCGAGGTGAAGACCATCAAGGCGGCCGAGCCCTCGGGGGCGGCGCTGCCGCTCGCCGGCGCCAACCTGATGTCCGGCTTCTACCTGAACGAGCTGCTGCTCAAGCTCATCCACCGGGACGACCCGCACGAGGGCCTGTGGGACGCGTACGACGAGGCGATCGCCTCGCTGCGCGCGCTCTCGCGCCTCGCCTTCGGCGTGCCGGGCCTGGTCGCGGCCGAGCCGGGCACCGCCGAGCCGCGCC
>JBGAOO010000234.1:0-5392 GCA_044221765.1 Usitatibacteraceae bacterium
CGCTGCACCTCCCGGGGCGAGAGCCGCCGGCCGGAGCGCCCGACGAAGAGCGCCGGTTGCCCGGCGGCCGCGAGCCCCGCGCGCGCGGGCAGCCAGCGCGCGAGCGCCGCGAGGGCGGGCGCACCCACCGGCACGATCCGCGTCTTGGATCCCTTGCCGGTCACGCGCAGCTCGCCCGCCTGCGCATCGACGGCGCCCAGGTCGAGCCCGGTGAGCTCTGACACGCGCAGCCCGCAGGAATAGGCGAGCTCGAAGAGCGCCCGGTCGCGAAGGCCGAGTGCCGTGCCGTCCTCGTCCTCGACCAGGCGCGTGGCCTGCTCGGGCGAGAGTGCCTCGGGCAGGGTGCGGGCGGCCTTCGGCGGGCGGATGCCGACGCAGGGGTTCGCGGCGATCTCGCGGTGGCGGACGAGCCAGCCCAGGAAGCCGCGCCACGACGAGAGCAGGCGCGCGAGCGAGCGGGGCGCGAGGCCGCGCGCGTGCAGCGTGGCGATGGCGCGGCGGATGTCCGTCGCCGTGAGGTCGGCCGGCGCCGGGTGGCCGGGCAGGTCGGCGAGGGCCTGGAGGTCCCGGCGGTAGGCCGAGAGCGTGTGGGCGGCGAGCCGGCGCTCGTGCCTCAGGAAGTCGAGGTAGCGCTCGCGGGCGCTAGCCGGCGGGTTCACGGGCGGGCGTGAGGTGGCGCCGCAGGGCGTGCGCGAGCAGCTCGCCGATGCGCGCGAGGTAGAGCGTGCCCATCTCCGGGTAGAAGCGGCCGGCATCCTCGGAGGCGAGGCCGAGCACGCCGAAGCAAAGCTCCCCGTCGCGCAGCGCGACGAGCCCGAAGGATTTCAGGTGGGGGGCCGCCTCGCCGAACCAGGCCTGGTTCTCGTAGACCGCGTGGTGGCCGCAATAGGGGGCGGTCATCTGCGCCACGAACTGGCGCATCTCCGCGGGCACCGGCCCGAATTCGCGCGTCTGGGGGTCGCTCTCCGCGACGTTCCAGAGGCGCACCGCGACGTGCGGGACGGCGAAATGGTCCAGCAGGTCGAGGTAGACCGTGTCGAGCACCGCCTCCAGGCTCGCGCTGTCGATGAGCCGGCAGGCGAGCGAGTGCACCTTGGCGCCCAGGGCGTCGTTCTCCTCGCCGAAGCCGATCAGCTCGCGCAGCTTGTCCTCGAGAAGGCGCGCCTTCTCGCGAACCGCCACGAGCTGGCGCTCGCCGATCGACACCGCCCGACCGCCGTGCGGGTGCGGGATCTGGAGGTTCAGCAGCAGGTCGACGTTCTGTTCGAAGAAGCCGGGGTTCTGGCGCAGGAAGTCGGCGACTTGTTCCGAGGTCAGCAAGAAGTGTTCTCCAGGGGGCGCTGCTAGGGGGCGAACTCGCCGTCGAAGACGCGCACGGCATCGCCCGTCATCATAACGGGAGCGCCCGCCTGCGTCATGCCCGCCCACGAGACGACGAGCTCGCCCCCGCGCGTGTGCACGCGCACGCGCGGCTCGAGCAGGCCCAGGCGGATGCCGGCGACCACGGCCGCGCAGGCGCCGGTTCCGCAGGCGAGCGTCTCGCCCGCGCCGCGCTCCCACACGCGCAGGCGCAGCAGGTCCGGGGCCACGACCTGCGCGTAGCCGGCGTTCACGCGCGCGGGAAAGCGCGGGTGGTGCTCGATGTGCGGCCCCTGGCCCGTGACCGGCGCGCGCTCGATGTCCTGCACGAACTGCACGGCGTGCGGGTTGCCCATCGACAGCGCGCTCACCGTCACCGTCTCGCCGTCCACCTCCAGGGCGTAGGTGGGATGCTCGGCCGGCGCGTCGAAGGGGATCTCCTCCGGGGCGAAGCGCGGCGCGCCCATGTCCACCGTCACGAGCCCGGAGGGCTCGATGCGCGGTCGGATGACGCCGCGCGCGGTCTCGACGCGAAGCTCGTCCTTGTCCGCGAGGCCCTGGTCGCGCACGAAGCGGGCGAAGCAGCGCGCGCCGTTGCCGCACTGCTCGACCTCGCCGCCGTCGGCGTTCCAGATCCGGTAGCGGAAGTCGTTGCCGCCTTCCCGGGCGGGCTCCACGACCAGGACCTGGTCGCACCCGATGCCGAAATGGCGGTCGGCCAGGCGACGCACGAGCGCCGCGTCGAGCGCGACCGCCTGGCGCACCGCGTCGATCACGACGAAATCGTTGCCCTGCCCCTGCATCTTCGTGAAGCGGATCTTCATGGGCGTCATTTTCGTCGATAGGGGGAGGGTTCGCCCGGCGGGCGCGTCTTGAACCGCTTGTGCGCCCAGAAATACTGCTCGGGGTGCTCCCGCACGCGATCCTCGATGAAGGCGTTCATGCGCCGGACGTCGGCCTCGAGGTCGTCGGTCGGGTAGTCCTCCCAGGGAGGGAAGATCTCCATCTCGTAGCCGTGCTCGCGCTGCCAGCCGATGGCGGGCACCACCGTCGCCCGGCCCAGCCGCGCCAGGCGCGGCAGCGCGGTGACGGTGGCCGCGGGCACGCCGAAGAAAGGCGAGAAGATCGCATCGCGCGGGCCGAAGTCCATGTCGGGCAGGAAGTACAGCAGGCGCCCTTCGCGCAGCACCTTCACGATGGCCCGCATGCCTTCCTGGCGCGACAGGAGCGTGGGGTGGCCGAAGCGCAGGCGACCCTTGAGGAACAGGCGGTCGAGCACCGGGTTCTTCTGCCGGCTGTAGATGCTCGCCGACCCGGGCACGTCGTGCGCGACGCGGGCGCCGCCCATGTTGAGCCCGACGAAATGCGGGACGAGCAGGATGATCGGCCTTCCCTTCAGGCGCTCGAGGTGCTCGCCTCCCTTGAGGGAGACCAGGTCGAGCACGCGCCGGTCGCTGCCGAACCACATCACGCTCATCTCGACGGCGTTGCGGCCGAGGGCCTCGAAATGGCGCAGGCCGAGCGCGCGCCGCTCGGCCTCGGGCAGGTCGGGGAAGCACAGCGCGAGGTTCGTGTCCGTCACGCGCCCGCGGCCGAACCGGTAGAGCAGGCGCCCGAGCGCGCGGCCGATCGCGCCCAGCCACGGCGTGGGCAGGAAGTGCATCAGCCAGAGCAGGCCGAGCGCGAGCCAGGAGCCCAGGCGGCGCAGGATCACCATCGCATCGCCCCCGGCGCGGGCGGCGCGCCCGCCGGCCGCTTGTAGCGGTTGTAGCCCCAGAGGTACTGCGCGGGCGCGAGCTTGATGAGCGCTTCGACGCCCTCGTTCACGCAGCGGGCCGCCGCGGCGCGGTCCGCGGGCAGCGCGCCGGCCTGCTCGCGCAGGTGCAGGCGAAAGCCCGCGCCCCCCGGCAGGCGCTCGGCGAAGCAGTAGACGATGGCGGCGCCCGAGGCCTCCTGGAGCCGGCCCGTGAGGGTCATCGTGTAGGCGGGCCGGCCGAAGAAGGGGACCCATTCGCCCTCGCCCTCGCCGGGCACCTGGTCGGGCAGCAGCACGGTGCAACCGCCGCGGCGAAGGTGCCGCAGCAGCATGCGCACGCCGGCCATGGTGGCCGGGGCGACGTTCGAGCCGTCGGGCGCCGCGCCGCGGTTGCGCCCCTCGCGGATCACCTCGTCCAGCCAGGAGAGCTTGTGGGGCCGGTACATCGCGAGGATGGGCAGGCGCGACCAGAGGTAGCGCCCGGCGATGTCGTAGCCGCCCAGGTGCGGCGTCACGAAGAGGATGGGGCGGCCCGCGGCCCGCAGGCGCTCCACGCAGTCCCAGCCCTCCAGCGACACGACGAGTCCGGCCACCTCCGCCACGGGCCGGTAGAGGGCCCAGGCGAGCTCGGCGGCGCCCCGGCCGATCTCGGCGGCGTTCTCGCGGGCGAGGCGGTCCAGGCTGGCCTCGTCGGGGGCGATGCCGGCCGTGCGCAGGTTCTCCAGCGTGCGCAGGCGAAAGCGCGGCGAGAGCGCGAAGACCAGCCGGCCCGCGGCCGCGCCCACGCGGTGGTTCGCGGAAAGGCCCAGCCAGGCGAGGAACCGGAGCAGGAGTCTCAAGTCGGGAGCCGCGGACGCGGCGGCGTGGGGCGGAGTTTGCTAAGATTACGGGTTCAATTTGCGACTGTGGGGCGAACCCGATGAAATCGAACTACCTCTTCACCTCGGAATCGGTCTCCGAGGGCCATCCGGACAAGGTGGCCGACCAGATCTCCGATGCCGTGCTCGACGCCATTCTAGCGCAGGACCCCCGGTCCCGAGTCGCGGCGGAAACGCTGTGCAACACCGGCCTGGTCGTGATGGCCGGCGAGATCACCACCCACGCGAACGTCGACTACATCCAGGTCGCGCGCGACACGGTGAAGCGCATCGGCTACGACAACACCGACTACGGCATCGACTACCGGGGCTGCGCGGTCATGGTCTGCTACGACAAGCAGAGCCCGGACATCGCCGCCGCCGTCGACCACGCCTCGGACGAGTACCTGAACCAGGGCGCCGGCGACCAGGGCCTCATGTTCGGCTACGCGTGCGACGAGACGCCCGTGCTCATGCCCGCGCCGATCCACTACGCCCACCGCCTGGTCGAGCGCCAGTCGCAGGTGCGCAAGGACGGCCGCCTCCCCTGGCTGCGCCCGGACGCGAAGAGCCAGGTGACGATGCGCTACGAGAACGGCAAGCCCGCCTCGATCGACACCGTCGTCCTGTCCACGCAGCACGCGCCGGAGGTCACGCAGGAGCAGATCAAGGAGGCTGTGATCGAGCTGGTGATCAAGCCCGTGCTGCCCAAGGCGATGCTCAAGGACACGCGCTACCTCGTGAACCCGAGCGGCCGGTTCGTCGTCGGCGGCCCGCAGGGCGACTGCGGCCTCACCGGCCGCAAGATCATCGTGGACACCTACGGCGGTGCCTGCCCGCACGGCGGCGGCGCCTTCTCCGGCAAGGATCCCTCGAAGGTCGACCGCTCGGCGGCCTATGCCGCCCGGTACGTCGCGAAGAACGTCGTGGCCGCGGGCCTGGCGCGCCAGTGCCAGATCCAGATCTCCTATGCGATCGGCGTGGCCAAGCCGATCAACGTGACGATCTACACCGAAGGCACCGGGGTCATCCCGGACGAGCAGATCGCCAAGCTGGTCGAGGAGCACTTCGACCTGCGGCCCAAGGGCATCGTCACGATGCTCGACCTGCTCAAGCCCGTGTACGAGAAGACGGCCGCCTACGGCCACTTCGGGCGCGAGGAGCCGGAGTTCACGTGGGAGGCCACCGACAAGGCGACGCTGCTGCGCGAGGCCGCCGGCCTCAAGGGCGAGCACGTGCGCGCCGCCGCGACGGCGGACTGAGCGCGCCCCGCCGGGCGGAAAAGGGCGGCCCCGGCCGCCCTTTTCCTTTGGCCCTCGCTATGATCGGCGCTCGATGACCGCCCCGACGACGCCCGCGCGCAATCGCTCCGACCTGAAGGAACTCGCCGGCGCGTTCGGGGACCTGGGCACGCTCGTGC
>JBGAOO010000235.1:0-6071 GCA_044221765.1 Usitatibacteraceae bacterium
ATTGTAGGCACGCCCCTCTCCACCAGAGTGTGAGCTATTTCACACTTGCAGACACTATATCTGGTGTCCGGTTCCCGCCAGGGGGCCTAGGGCGAAGGGACGAGCCGGAGCACCCGCTCGGTCACCGCCTCCACCGCCTTGCGCGAGTAGGCGAGCCGGAAATAGCGGCCCTCCTTCCAGAGCGGGGCGAGGTCCCGGTAGTGGGGGCTGTCGGGATCCCCGGACTGCCCCGGGTGGTTCACCGCGCGCGTGTTGTCCCAGGCGCCCACGTCCACGACCAGGCGCACGGAGGGGCCGTTGGTCTGGCGGAAATCGGTCGGGCGCGGCAGCGACTGGTTCGGCGTGTACTCGCTGCCGTTCTTGGGGATGGGGCCCACGTTGATGCGCACGCGCATCGCGTCGCTCACGGCCGCGGCGAACGGATGCTCGTTGAGGTTGAAGTGGAACTTGCCCCATTGCCAGAGCGAAGGCTCGGGCCCCTGCAGCTTCTCCATCTCCTCCCAGGCGCTCCTGAGCGTGGAGAGCAGCAGCTGGTCGCGCTTCACGACCGCGTTCTCGCCGAAGCGCGGCCCCGGGTTCTCGAGCGCGAGCAGCATCACGTTCATGTCCGTGGTGGCGAGCGCGGAGGCCGAGGGGCCGAGCACCGCCTCGCGGAACCCCTTGCGCAGGTGGCGCAGCTGCCACAGTTCCTGCAGCGCGGCCTGCGGCGAATCGGCCGCCTGCCTCGCGTCCCAGCCGCGCAGGAAGCCCAGCGCGCGCGCTTCCTTGTCGTCCGCGGAGCGCAGCGGCTCGAGGAGGGCCAGCAGGCGCCGCGCCGGGATGGAGAGGACGTCGTTCTGCAGGCGCTCCGAATCCTCGATCGAGACCTTCGCGAGGCCCCCGAGCACCTCGCTCACGCGCTGGTAGCGCGACGGGTTGGTCCACTCGAAGCCGAGCTTGCGCTCGCGGGCCGGGTAGTCGTCGGGGATGTTGTAGCCGTTGGCCGTGCCGATGAAGCCCTCCTTCGGGTTGTAGCGGAAGGGCAGGTCGGCGCCGCGCCAGATGCCGCCCCATTCGTAGCGGCCGTCGCCGGGCACCGGCAGCAGCCCGTCCCAGTTGGGCCGCTTGGGCGCGAGGCCGCTCGCCACCCAGCCGATGTTGCCCTTGGCGTCCGCGTACACCTGGTTGAGCGTGGGCGCGCCCCAGTTCACGAGCGCCCGGCGGAAGGCGCCGAAGTCCTTCGCGCGCATGTACTCGAGCGAGCCGAAGTACGGGCTCATGCCGGGCTCGAGCCAGCCCGAGCGCACCGCGTAGGCCCGGCCCTTGGCGAGGTCCTCGTGGATCACCGGCCCGTGGCGGCCGAACTTGAGCGAGACCTGGCGCGGGGCGCTCCCCTTCACCGCGATCGTCTCGGTCTCGGTGCGGAAGGACTCCCAGCCGCCCTGGTAGCGGTACCGCCCGGCATCGGCGGGATCGAGCTCGTAGACGTAGAGGTCTTCCTGGTCGATGTTGAAGATCGTGAGGCCGAAGGCGATCGTGCCGTTGTGGCCCAGCGAGATGCCCGGCAGCGCGGGCTCGCCCGCGCCGATCACGTCCAGGCCCGGGGCGGACAGGTGCACGAGGTAGCGAAGGCTGGGCGCCGAATAGGCGCGGTGCGGGTCGTTCGCCATGATCGCGCGGCCCGTGGCCGATCGCGAGGGCGCCACGACCCAGCTGTTGCTCCCCTCGCTCGCGGCGGCCTCGAGCTCGGCCACCTGCAGCGGCCCGGGCTCCACCGAGGCCTGCGCGTAGCCGCTTCGCACGACGCGCACGCCCTGCGTGGCGAGCTGGAAGACCTTGAGCACCTCGGGCGGCAGGCACGGGTCCAGGCCCTCGGGCACCGTCGCCTTCCAGTCGTTCGTGAGCCCGAAGCGGACCTGGTCGACCTCGACGTCCTTCGTCTTGCACAGCGTGCCGGCGCGCGCCACCTCGGAGTTGAGGTTGCGCGTGAGGCCGTGCGAGCGGATGCGGATCACGTCGTCCGCGCGCCACTTCGCCGGGTTGTAGCCCATGAACCTGAATTCCCAGGGGATGCGCGAGGGCGTCGTGCTCGCCCAGTCGATGTAGGCGTTGATGCCCTCGACGAAGCGCTGCGTGGGCGGCTCGGCCTCGCGCGTGCCGCGCGAGCTGTAGATGCGCCACTCCTTGTCCATGTCGCCCCGGTAGAGGAAAAGGCGCGCGGCGCGGTCCTGGTCGACGAACGAGGGCCCGAACACCTCCGACAGCATCCCCAGGCCGCGGCGGCGCCAGAGGTCGATCTGGAAGAGCCGGTCGCGCGCGGCGTTGAAGCCCTGGGCGAAGAAGACATCCGCTTCGCTCCGGGCATAGATGTGCGGCACGCCCCACTGGTCGATGCGGATCTCGGCCGGGGCCTTCAGGCCGGGCACCGCGATCGTCTCGACGGGCACGTCCGCCTGCCGGGCGAGCGCCGGCATCGCGAGCGCCGCGGCGGCGAGCCAGGCCGCGGCGCGCATCGCGCGGCCGGGCCAGCGTAAGGTCTGCATGGTCTTCTTCTCCCCTGGGGCGGGATCGCCACGCGATCGCCTCGCCGCCCGTCGAGGATAGCACCGGGCTGGCGCTTCCGCGCCCATTGAAATGCCCGCGCGACGGCCCCAACTGCTCACGCATCCACCCCGAAACGGACCCCGCCTTGCTCCTGGGAATCCTCGCCGCCGCCGCCCTGCTCTTCGTCGCCTGGCAATTCGCCGGCCCGCGCCTGCACGCCTGGCGCCGGCAGCGCATCGCCGCCCGGCCCTTCCCGGCGGCCTGGCGCCGGATCCTGCGCCAGCGCGTGCCGCTCGCGGGCCGGCTGCCCCCGGACCTGCAGCGGCAGCTGAAGGCGCGCATGCAGGTGTTCCTCGCGGACAAGTCCTTCGCCGGCTGCGGCGGCCTGGAGATCACCGACGAGATGCGCGTCACGATCGCGGCGCAGGCCTGCCTGCTGCGGCTCAACCGCACGGACGAGGACTACCCGCACCTGCGCCAGGTGCTCGTCTATCCGGGACCGTTCATCGTCGAGCGCGCGAGGACCGACGGCATCGGCATCGTGCAGGACGAGCAGCGCGTGCTGAGCGGGGAATCGTGGGCGCGGGGCCAGGTGATCCTGTCGTGGCCCGACGTGCTCGAGGGCGCGGCGAACCCCGACGACGGGCGGAGCGTCGTCATCCACGAGTTCGCGCACCAGCTCGACCAGGAGAAGGGCTTCGCCAACGGCGCGCCGGACCTGGTGGACAGCCAGCGCTACCCGCGCTGGTCGCGCGTGTTCGGCCAGGAATATGGCGTGCTGCTGGACCACGTGCGCAGCGGCCTGCCGACGCTCCTGGATCCCTACGGCGCCACGGACCCGGCGGAGTTCTTCGCCGTGTGCTCGGAGGTGTTCTTCGAGCGCCCCGGCGACCTGGCGGCCGGGCACCCGGCGCTCTACGGGGAGCTCAGCCGCTTCTACCGCGTCGACCCCCTGGCCTGGTAGCCGGGGCAGGCGCCGCCTCGCCGGCGGCGCCCGGACCGCGCTAGTTCTTCAGGCGCGAGCAGGTGAGCGTGTAGTTGGTCGTGTGGTTGCCGCGGATGCCCTGCGAGGTCGAGTACGTGAAGCTCCCCGAGGCCGTGTCGACGTTGTTCACCTCGTTGATCTTCCTGCTCGTGCCGAAATCCACGGAGTCGAAGACGCCGACGTCGTTGAAGTAGCTGATGGCGACCACCGTCTTGCCCTCTTCCAGGTACGACCACGCGTCGAAGAAGCGAAAGCGCGTGGCGGAGGAAAAGTCGTCCGAGTACGGCACGTCGGGCAGGAGCGCGAAGTCCTTCCGGTAGGCGAAGCGCGTCGCGCCGTTCAGCAGGTTGTCCACCGAGACGGAGCACGAGAGGCTGCACGGTTGCTCGGCTGGGCGGCCAGGCTGGCGAGGGCGCCGGCGACGGCGAGGGAGGCGAGCAGGGTTTTCTTCAGGATCGACAAGAGGATTCTCCTAGGAGTGCTGTGGGTTGCGTCCGGCCGGCCGTTTGCCGGCGGACTTTCGTGCATCGCGCGTTTTCTTCGCGGCACGCACCATTGCAAGCGCCGGGCCAAGCCGGGCTTCTGGTCGCCCCCGCGCGCCCCGGACGGTGCTATCCCCTTGAAGACACGGGCAATCCAGCCGCGCCGCCAGCGCCCGGCGCGTGCGATCGGGTGGCCGACCCGGCGACGAGCCCGGGGCAATTGCCCCACCGACCTTCACGCATTGGGCATATCCCCCGGCCCGGTCGGGCAAGGGCGACGCGCTGCCGCTATCCTTCGCTCTCGCCCATTGCCCGGAGGAATCCCGTGAGACCGAAGCCATCGTTCCTGGTCCTTGCCCTGGCCGTCGCCGGATGCGGCACCCTGCCCGCCGGCGAGCACGCGCACCACGCCGCGCCAGCGGCCGACGCACGCCAGGCGATCGACTTCCCCGAGCCCTTGCGCACGCACACGCTCGCCAACATGCGCGACCACCTCGCGGCGCTCCAGGAGATCCAGCAGGCGCTCGGCGAGGGCGCCCCCGATCGCGCCGCGCAGGTCGCCGAGAACCGGCTGGGCATGACGTCCCTGCGCTCGCATGGCGCGCACGACGTGGCGAAGTTCATGCCGGCCGGGATGCAGGCCCTCGGCTCGCAGATGCACCGCGCGGCGAGCCGCTTCGCCCTGGAGGCGGGCAATGCGGGTGCCACCGGCGAGATGAAGCCGGCGCTCGCCGCGCTCGCCGCCGTCACGGCGCAATGCGTGGCCTGCCATGCCGCGTACCGGATGAAGTGAGCCCCGCTTGCGAGACCCGAGCCGCAAGAGGGCACTCGCCGCCTACCGCGCGCTTTCGCACGGCTATGACGCAAGCAGCGGCCGCATCCACGGCATCCGCCGGGCGGCGGTGGATTCGCTGGGCCTGCGCGAGGGCGATGTGGCCTTCGACGTGGCCTGCGGCACGGGCGACACCCTCGTGGAGATCGCGCGCCGCGTGGGTTCCTCCGGCCGCGCCATCGGCATCGAGCAATCCGCCGACATGGCCGCGCAGGCACGCGAAAAGGTGGCCGCCTCGGGATTCGCCGATCGCGTCACGCTGCTCGTCACGCCGGTGGAAGAGGCTCGCCTGCCGGCCCGCGCCGACGCGCTGCTCTTCTGCTACACGCACGACGTGCTCCAGACCCCGGCCGCGATCGACAACCTCTTCCGCCACGCGAAGGCAGGCGCGCGCGTGGCGATGGCCGGCGTGCGGCTGCTGCCCTGGTGGTGGGGCTGGCGCTCTGGCGCACGCGCGCCTACCTCACGACATTCCGCGGGCTCCGGAAGCCCTGGGCGCCGGTCGAGGCGCGCTGCCGCGAGTTCGGACTCGAGGCGCACTACCACTTCGGCATGAGCTATCGCGCCCGGGGCATCGTCGAGGGCGACTGATGCTCGCGCGAGGCGCCGCCCCCGGGGCTCAGCGCGGGCAGCACGGTCCTTCGGCCGCCGCGCATCCGCACGGCGCAGACGCCGCCGGCGGCGAGACGGACGCGGCGGCCGCGAGCAAGGCGGCCTTCAGGATGACTTCCTCAGGGATGGCCTCGTGGCTCGTGCCGCCGCATTCGACGGTCCGGCAAGGCCGGTCACCGCAGGCGTCGCAGCAGGGGCTGCTCCCGACCGAGGCGCCGAGCCAGTGTTCGAGCGGCCGGCCGCCCAGCCAGATCCGGTTCGATTCGAGGGGAGCCTGCGCGAAGGCGGCCTCGTCGATCTCGCGCGTCTGCAGAACGGGCTCGAGCCCGAGCGGGGCGAGCAAGGGCCCGAGCTTCGCCATCGCGCCGGCCAGCGCCGCGCCGGTGCTGCCGCACCGGTCGCACGTGCGCCCGTCCGCGTTCACGAGCCGCTGCCACACCACCGGAAAGGGCCTCGTCGCGGCCATGGGCGTCTCCTTTCGCCTGGCTCGGGCGTCAGCCGGCATGCAGTGCCGGCCCGCCCGCGATGCGACAAAGCCTACCGCGCGCACGGGCGCCGGCCTGTGTCGCCGGTCAAGAAACGGCGATCGCGCCGGCGCGCACCCCGGCACCGCCGTTCTCGCCGATAATGCCGGTCC
>JBGAOO010000236.1:0-7016 GCA_044221765.1 Usitatibacteraceae bacterium
GGATACCCGACCGGCTTCCGCCTTACGCTGCACGGTCCCAATGACCGCTACGTCAACGACGCCCAGATCATCCAGTCGGTCGGCGCGATGTGGTCGCGGGTCGGCGTGCAAGTCGCCGTTGTTGGCATGCCCTGGTCTGTTTACGTACCCAAGGCCAGCAAGCAGGAGTTCTCCGCGTTCCTGTTTGGCTGGGGAACCGCGACGGGCGAGGCGTCGGACCCGCTTCGCGCCCTGATCATGTCCTGGAACCCGGACAAGGGATTCGGGTCGTCCAACCGCGGACGCTATTCAAACCCGGAAATAGACGCCGTCATGGCGCAGGCTCTCTCCACGGCCGACGACCCCGCACGCGAGAAGTTGTTCCAAAAGGCGACGCAGATGGCCATGGAGGACTTTGCCATCATTCCGCTCTTCATCGAGAAGAACGTCTGGGCCTCGCGTGCCGACATCGGCTACCCGCCCCGGGCTCACGACCAGACGCGCGCGATTGATGTCAGGTCGACAAGATGACAACCCGCTGATGCTTCCTGGACACCGAAATCCGCCAGGCTCGGACCGGCAAGCGTTCCGGACAGGAAATGGACACGACCAAAGAAAAAGGGGCTACCTTTCGGTAACCCCTTGAATTTACTGGCGTCCCCACGGGGATTCGAACCCCGGTTATCGCCGTGAAAGGGCGGTGTCCTAGGCCTCTAGACGATGGGGACATGAAAACGCGGGCTTGTGTCGCCCGCGGCTTCCGTCTGACTCGTTGGTGGAGGTAAGCGGGATCGAACCGCTGACCTGCTGCATACCAGCAAGCGCTCTCCCCGCTGGGCTACCACCATGGGCGCGATTGTACCGACGAGCCGGTTTCTTTCAAAGCCGATATCAATGACGGCGGCGATGGCGGCTACTTTTGATCCTACAATCGCCGCTTGAGCGCAGCGACGTCGACGTCGATCGCCTTGGTCTACCTTGCGCGTGAGGCCGCCGCTGGCAACATCATCGCCTCCAGCATGCAGGCCCCCGGGACTTCACGAATGCGCCAAGCGCGCCTTGATGGCCGACGCGCCACTCAGTACGGCTCAGCGGCCAGGAAACCGCTAAATCCTTGTCCTTGGCATCGAGGTACTGCTCCACGATGGCGCGGTCCGTGGTCACCGGGAGGCGAGCTCGGTGCAGGAAGGACTCGATGCTCGCGCGACCGACCAGCACGCACACCGTCATCGCCAACGGATCCATGCGACGATCTCGCGTACCGCCGGATGCGCCTTCGGCGGATGCCCTCGACCAGTTCCTCGGCGCTCGCCAGCAGGCCTCGCCGTTCATCCACTTGAGCTTCTCGGGATCGCGCGCCCGGCAGGCGCTCACGTGTTCCAGGTCGAACCAGGGCGACCAGCTGTTCGCGGAGAAGACCTCCTCGATGTCGACCAGCCCAGCCTCGCGGAGTAGTTCACCCAGGCGCGTCGGGCAGAGTGCCCTCGTCGCGGTACTGAACTTCGCTCACCTTGCTCATGTCCGGCGCCCGGACCCGGTCATGGCCATCCGCGCCCAGGATCATCGGCATGGCGAGAAACGGCACCTGCGTCCCGATGGCGCCAGTAGGGATCGATCTGCAGCGTGTTGTTCACGTGGTCGTCGCCGCGGATCCACAATGCGTCATCGACATCGTCCCGCAGGTCGTCGACCACCACGCCCCGGTTGTAGGTAGACGCCGTCCGCGCAAGCAGCACGAGGTCGTCGAGCTCGTCGTTGAGGATAGCGGCCAGGCTGCCCTTCACCAGGTCGTTCTCCAGGTGACGGCGCCCTCGAGCAGTTCACCGAGCGGATCACGGCCGGGCGACCCGGCGGCGGCGTCTCGGTGGAATCGCGCCAGCGACGGTCGTGGCGGGCCTCGCCACGCTGCCTGCACCTCGCGCATGGCGTCGGCCTCCTCCTTCGTTGCGGCCAGCACCCGGTAGGCCTTGCCCTCGCGCAGCAGCAGCGACCTCCGCATACCAGGACAGGCGCTGCATCTGGTCGTATAGCCCCTCGGTCCCAGTCCATCCCGAGCCCAGGCCAGGCCATCGGGGATGGCTTGCACCGGCCGCTCCTGCGTGGAGCGCTCGGTCGGTATCCTCGACTCGCAGGATGGGCAATGCCGCCGTGGCGGCGGTATCAGCCCAGCAGAAGAGCGCGGTACGGGCGCCTCCGATATGCAGGTAGCCCGTGGGGCTGGGGGCAACGGGTGCGGATCATGGTCGGTTCGATCGGACGGGAGCGTCATTGTAAGGGCGCGGGTGTGTTCGCGGCGGCCAACCGGCGGTTTGACCCGAAATGGCGCCCCATGCCCGAAATCGCGCCTTTCCCGCCAGGAATCGGTGAATTCGCTCGCTGATGAGCACTGCCTTCACCTGGCAGGGTCACTGGTTCGTCCCAGTACCCACAGTCAAGTACGAAGGGCCACGCAAGGTGCGGCCCTTTGCATTTCGGTCCAGGCCAAAGCGCCGAGCAACCCTGCCGCAGCCGCCCTTTTCGTCGAATCGGCCTTGCCCGGCCCCCCCTAGGATGTCCCAATCCCCACCCGCGCCCGCCGGCGCCCAGAGGAGCGGACATGCGTGTATGCCAGGCCACGGACCGGACCGGGAAGCTCGCCGAAGCGCTGGCTGCCTGTGCGGCGCTGAATCCCCAGCTCGTGCTCGTGTTCGGCGGCATCGAGCGGCTCGAGGAACCGGACACCTTTCCCGCCCTGCGCGGCGCCTTCCCCGGCGCCACCCTGGCCGGCTGCTCGACGGCGGGCGAGATCGCCTCGCATGGCGTTGAGCAGCAATCGATCGTCGCGACCGCCATCCGCTTCGATTCGCCGGATTTCTCGGCGGCCGCCA
Organism: Usitatibacteraceae bacterium; assembly: GCA_044221765.1. Lineage (GTDB taxonomy): Bacteria > Pseudomonadota > Gammaproteobacteria > Burkholderiales > Usitatibacteraceae > FEB-7. Next base: position 2,847 of record JBGAOO010000236.1, read on the forward strand.
CGCCTTTCTCGGGGATGCACGATTCCCGGCCGGCCGGCGAACGGCTCGGCACCGCCCTCTCCCGAGCGGACCTCGCCCACGTGCTCGTCTTCGCGCAGGGCGTCGACATCAACGGCAGCGCCCTCATCCAGGGGCTCGCCGCGACGCTCCCGCCCGGCGTCACGATCGCCGGCGGCCTCGCCGGCGACGGCGGCGCCTTCCGGCGCACGCTGGTCCTGTCGGACGAAGGCGCGCGCGCCGATCGCATCGTCGCCCTGGGTTTCCGGGGCCGGCACCTTCGCGTCGGGCACGGCTCCTTCGGCGGCTGGAAGCCCTTCGGGCCGGTGCGCAAGGTGACGAGGGCGCAGGGCAACATCCTCTTCGAACTCGATGGCGCGCCGGCACTGGGCGTCTACAAGCGATACCTCGGCGATCATGCCCGCGACCTGCCCGCCTCGGGCCTGCTCTTCCCCTTCTCCCTGCTCGGCCGGGATCACGCGGCGGTGGGCCTCATCCGCACCATCCTCGGCGTGAACGAGGCGGACGGCAGCCTCGTGCTGGCGGGCGACGTCGAGGAAGGCGGGTTCCTGCAACTGATGCATGCGAGCACCGACGCCCTCGTGGACGGCGCGGGCGCGGCTGCCGAGTCGGCCCACGAGGCGCTCGCCGGTGGCGGGCCGACGCTCGCGCTCCTGGTCTCCTGCGTGGGCCGCAAGCTGGTGATGGGCGCGCGCGTCGAGGAGGAAGTCGAGGCGGTCTCAGACGCCTTCGGCCCCGGCACGACGCTCGCGGGCTTCTACTCGTATGGCGAGATCAGCCCCTTCGCGCGCTCGCCCGATTGCCGCCTGCACAACCAGACCATGACGATCACCTGCCTTCGCGAGGACGCCGCGGCCTGAGGGCCGGCGGCGAAGGCCATGCGCTCGAAGCTCCTGAAGAGGCAACTGCGACGCTCCCTCGGCGTGGCCGACGAGGCGGGCCTCGAGGCCCTGCTCGGCCGCCTGCGCGCGGCCTCCGACGAGAGCCCGGGCGGCGCCGACCTCGGCGCGCGCTTCGCGTCATTCCTGGACCTCGTCGAGGAAGCCTACGTCCAGGCCGACCGCGACCTCGAGTTGCGCACGCGCAGCCTCGAACTCTCCTCCCAGGAACTGCTCGAGGCGAACGAGCGGCTGCGCCAGGAATCGATCGCCCAGGAAAACGCCTTGCGCTCGCTGCGCGCCACGGCCGAGCATCTCGTGTCGGGCCAGGTGTCCGGCGAGCGGCTGGACGAGGCCGAGGGCGCGGGGATCGAGCGGCTCTCGAGCCTCATGGGCAGGCTGGTCGAGGAACGTCGCCTGGTCGAGGAGCGACTCGAACTCGCCCTTCGCGGTTCGGGATCCGTGCTGTGGGACTGGGACCTCGCCACGAACCGGCTGCTGGTCGGCGACCCGGCCGACTCCTTCATCGGCCACGAGCTGGGCCGCATCGGCGACTTCACCGACGCCTTCCTGCGCCTGTCACACCCGGACGATTTCGGGGAGCTGCGCCGCCGGCTCGTCGAGCACGTCAAGGGGCTCGCGCACGACCTCACCGCGGATTTCCGCATGCGCGGCGGCGACGGCCAATGGCACTGGGTCATCGTGCGCGGCATGGCCGTCTCTCGCGACGCGGCAGGACGCGCCCGGCGCATGGCCGGCACGCTGCGCGACATCACCGAGCGAAAGGCGCAGGAGCTCGAACTGCTGCGCGCCAAGAACGCCGCCGAGGCCGCCAGCCGCGCCAAGGGCGACTTCCTCGCGAGCGTGAGCCACGAGATCCGCACGCCCATGAACGGGGTGATCGGCATGTCCGAGCTGCTGCTCGAGTCGGCGCTGGCCGACGACCAGCGCCGCTACCTGGAGATCATCCGGGACTCGGCCGGCTCGCTCCTCGCGATCATCAACGACATCCTCGACTTCTCGAAGATCGAGTCGGGAACGCTGGCCTTCGAGCCGGTGGAATTCTCCCTGCGCGGCCTGCTCGCCGACGCGCTGGGGGGGCTGGCCCTCCGGGCCGACCAGAAGGGCCTGGAACTCGCCTACGACGTGCCCGACAGCCTGCACGATGCGTACCACGGGGACCCGGGACGGCTGCGCCAGGTGCTCGTGAACCTGGTCGGCAACGCGATCAAGTTCACCGACATCGGCGAGGTGGAGGTCGCCGTCGAGCCGTGGCAGCCGTCCACTGGCGGCACCGGACTCGCCTTCTCGGTGCGCGACACCGGCATCGGCATCGCCCCCGAGCTGCACGACTATGTCTTCGAGGCGTTCACGCAGGCCGACGCGTCGGTCACGCGGCGCGCCGGCGGCACGGGACTGGGGCTCGCCATCTGCCTGCGCATCGTGAGGCTCATGGACGGGCGCATCTGGGTGGAGAGCGTCGCGGGCGGCGGCAGCACCTTCCGCTTCACCGTCGCGCTGGAAACCAGGCCCGGCCTCGCCTCCAGCCGCGCGCCGGCCGCCTGGCTCGCCGGCCGGCGGGCGCTGGTCGTCGACGACAGCGCCCTCTCGCGCCGCCTGGTGGCACGCTCGCTCCGAGAGGCGGGCATGGACGTGATCGAGGCCGCCGACCGGATCGGCGCGCTGCGCACGCTCGCCTCGCGCCTGGACATCGCCATCGTGGACTCGCGCCTGGGCACCGACGACGGCATCGCGCTCGCCGCGAACCTGCGCCACCTGCGCGGTGACCTCCCGGTGCTGGCGCTCCTGCACGCCTCGCAGCTCTCCCAGGGCGCCCGGCGTGCCCAGGAATGCGGCTTTGCCGCCACCGTGCCCAAGCCGGCCTCCGGCGCCCGCGTGCGCGCCGCCGTGGCGGCCGTGCTCGCCCCGGTGCCCGAACCGGCCCCCGAGCCGGCTGACGCTTCCCGGCCCCCGGGCTCGCCGACGGCGGCCCTGCGCGTGCTGCTCGCCGAGGACAACCCGATCAACGCGCTCGTGGCCACCAAGGTGCTCTCCGGCCAGGGCCACCGCGTCACGCTCGCCCAGAGCGGCCGCCAGGCGGTCGACCTGTGGGACCGGGAGGCGTTCGACCTCATCCTCATGGACATGCAGATGCCCGAGATGGACGGCATCGAGGCCGCGCAGCGGATCCGGGAACGCGAGGCCTGCCGGGGCGGGCGCACGCCGATCGTGGCGGTGACCGCCAATGCCATGGCCGAGGACCGGGACAGGTGCCTCGCGGCCGGCATGGACGGGTACCTGTCCAAGCCCTTCACCCTCGCGGACCTGCGTGCCGTGCTCGCCCGGGTGGGTGCCGCGCGGGCTTGACCGGGATCAGGCCGTAAACGGATTCGGCGTTGGCGCGTTCATGTAGAGGTAGCCACGGTGGCCGGGGCTATGGAAAAATGCTGCCGCTGACCGAAACCATCCCAGGAGAAACCCCATGAAGAAGCTTGCCCTGTCGCTCGTGCTCGCGGCCCTCGCCGTGCCCGGCATCGCCGCCGCGGACGAGGCCCTCGCCAAGAAGAACAACTGCCTGAAGTGCCACGCCGTGGACAAGAAGAAGGACGGCCCCTCGTTCCAGGAAGTGGCCAAGAAGTACAAGGGCAAGGCCGATGCCGAGGCGAAGCTCGTCACCTTCATCACGAAGGGCGGCAAGATCAAGGTCGACGGCGCCGAGGAAGACCACGCCACCGTGAAGTCGAAGGACGTGGGCGAGGCCACCACGATCGTGAAGTGGATCCTCTCGCGCTGATACCCGCGCCCCTGCAAGCGAAAACGCCGGCCTCGGGCCGGCGTTTTCGTTTCCGGCGCCCTCGCGGGCCCGGCCCTGCGCCTACTTGCCGCCCGCCAGCGCGTATCCGACCAGTTCCTTGATCTCGGCGTCCGTGGCCTTGGCCTTCGGATGGTCGTCCTTGCCTTCCTTCACCACCGCGAAGAACTTGGCGGCGGAGTCGGCCTTGCCCTTGTTCTTCTCCGCGATCTTCTTGAGCGACGGGCCCTTCTTGTCGGCATCGGGGGTGTGGCACTTGGCGCAACCCTTGTCCTTGAAGAGGTCTTCCGTGCCCGCGGCGGCGGCGCCCGAGAGCAGCAGGCCACCCGCGGCAGCCATGGCGATCAGCATCGTTTTCATGTCTTCTCCTGTCTAGACGGCCTCGCCGGGGCCCATCCCCGGCGAATTCCGGTTTCCGATGGCGGGGGCGCAAGCCCCTGCCGCTATCCCTTCTTGGCGGGC
>JBGAOO010000237.1:0-5321 GCA_044221765.1 Usitatibacteraceae bacterium
GCATCCTGCGCGAGGCCGGCCGCGAGCTGGCGCGCCTGGGCCGCGCAATGCTCGAGCGCTTCGGCCCGCGCCCGGTGGCCTTCGCCGGCCGCGTCACCGAATTGCATCCGGCCATCGCGCAGGCGCTGCGCGAGGGCCTTCCCGAAGGCACGCCGCTCGCGGTGCGCGCCTGCCGCGGGCACCACGCCGCGGCGAGGCGCGCCGCGCGCGCCGCGCAACCGAATCCGCCCCTGCCGGGAGCCTCGCCATGAAACGACTCCTCCTGCTCCTCGTCGCGAGCCTCGCCGCCGGCTGCGCGAGCGGGCCGCCCATCGACTACAGCTACACCGCCGCGAGCCAGGACAGCCGCGCGCAGTACCTCATCCTGCACTTCACCGTCGGCAACTTCCCCTCCGCGCTCAAGACGCTCACCACGGAGGCGGTGAGCAGCCATTACCTCGTGCGCGACGACCCGCCCACGATCTACGGCCTGGTCGACGAGAACCGCCGCGCCTACCACGCGGGCGTGAGCTCTTGGAAGGCGCAGACCGCGCTGAACGCCGCCTCGATCGGCATCGAGATCGTGAACGCCGGCAGCCGCCTGGGGCCCAACGGCCTGGAGTGGGCCGACTACCCGCCCCGCCAGATCGACGCGGTGGTCGAGCTCGTGAAGTGGATCGTCGCGCGCCACGAGATCCGTCCCGACCGCATCCTGGGGCACAGCGACATCGCCCCGCTGCGCAAGGTGGACCCCGGCCCGAAGTTCCCCTGGAAACGCCTGGCCGACGAGGGGCTCATCCCCTGGCCCGATGCCGCGCTCGTCGCGCAGAGGCGCGCGGCCTACGAGGCGCAGTTGCCGGAGGTGGCGTGGTTCCAGGAGAAGCTCGCCGCGCACGGCTTCATGGTGCCCCAGAGCGGCGAGCTCGACGTGGCCACGCAGCGCGTGATCGCGGCCTTCCAGATGAAGTACCGGCCCGCGCTGTTCGAAGGGCGGCCGGACGCGGAGACCGCGGCCATCCTGGACGTGATGACCTCGGCGCCGGCCAATGCGCCGTAGGTTCCTCGCCGCCCTTCCCGCCCTCCTCGGCCTCGGCGCGCTCGCGAAGATGTCCAGCTCCGAAGCGACCTCCGTCAGCCCGCCGTGGACGGGCGTGCTGGGCCGGGAGCTCGAGGCGATCGTCGGCGACAAGGCACGCCCGCTCGCGAGCCTGTCGGTGCTCGCCATCCGGGCCGGGGAGGTCGCCTACCACCGCCAGTTCGGCTCGCGCTCGCTCGCCGGGAACGGGCGCGAGGCGAGGCCCGCGGATGCGGACACGCTCTATCGCATCGCCTCGCTCTCCAAGCTCCTCACCACGGTCGCCGCCCTGCGCCTGGTGGAAGCGGGCAAGCTCGACCTCGACACGGACGCGGGCGACATCCTGGGCTTCCCGCTGCGCAACCCGCACTTCCCGCGCGAGATCGTCACGCTGCGCCACCTGCTCACGCACACGTCCTCGCTGCGCGACGACGGCGGCTACTACTGGACGCAGGAGCACGCGATCGCCGATGCGCTCGTCTCCGGCCGCACGCTCTACGGCCGGGGCGAGGCGTGGGCGGCGAACGCGGGCCCGGGCCGGTTCTTCCAGTACGCCAACCTGCCCTGGGGCGTCGTCGGCACGATGCTCGAGAAGGCGACGGGCGAGCGCTTCGACCGGCTCGTGAAGCGCCTGGTCCTCGATCCGCTCGGGATCGCCGGCGGCTTCAACCCCGCCGAGTTCGGCGCGCGCGAGCTCGCCAACGTCGCCACGCTCTACCGCAAGCGCCGCGTCGAGGGCACGCGCGAGGTCTGGGATCCGGCCGGTCCCTGGGTCGCGCAGGTGGACGACTACTCGCGCGAGGCCCCCGTGCCGCGCGCGAGCGCCGCCTACGAGATCGGCACCAACGGCACGCTCTTCGGGCCGCAGGGCGCCGCGCGCCTGTCCGCGCAGGGGCTGGGCCGGTTCATGCGCATGCTGATGAACGGCGGCGCGCTGGAGGGCACGCGCGTGCTCCAGGCCGCGACGGTCGACCTCATGCTGTCGCGGCAATGGACCTGGGACGAGCGCGCGGCGAACGGCAGCAACGCCTTCGGCACGCATGGCGCCTACTTCAACGCCTGGGGGCTGGGCAACCAGCACTTCCTCGACGTGGGCGGCCCCGGCCGCGGCGACCGGTTGGTCGACGGCGGCGGCTTCGCCGGCGTGGGCCACATCGGCGACGCCTGGGGCCTCACCGCGGCCTTCGCCTTCGACCCGCGCACGAAGCACGGCCTGGTCTTCCTCACCGGCGGACCCGGCTTCGACCCGGCCACCGACCCGGGGCGCTACTCCGCGCGCTACGGGCACGAGGAACGGATCCTCACCGCGCTGTGGAAGCGGGCCATTCTCGGCAACGCGGACTGACGAAGTGTCCGGCGGCAGCCGCAATTCCATTGTGCGTTGACGCCGCATCCCGGGGGCAAGGGCGGAACAGGGTGTGGGTCGTGTTTTTCCAATTCTTGGCCGAATGAACTTGCGTTGAGCCGTGACTGCGGTGAAGTTGGTGACGTGCGACCGGCTTCGACGCCCGATGCAATTTGACTCGGCCAAGAATTGGAAAAACACGACCCACACCCTGTTCCTCGCGCATCGACACGGCCAGCCGTACGAGCACCGCGAAAGCGATTCCGCACTTCGTGCATCGACACTGCCACGCCGCTATAGCGGCGCGTGCACAGGCTAGGTGACCGCCGGCTCCAGCAGGGTAAGCGTGGAGACCTGCGTGTCGAGCCGCGCCCGGATGCCCAGCGGCAACGTGAAGTGATGCGCGATGTGGCCGAAGGAGTAGCCGTAGGCAGCGGGCACGCCCAGGGGCGCGAGCAGGTCCTCGAGCGTTTCCTCCAGGGTGAGGGAGGCCTCGCCCGGCGGGGCGACGCAGCGGTTGAAGACGCCCAGCATCACGCCCGTGGCGCCAGGCAGGGCGCCGCTTTGCACGAGCTGCGTCAGCATGCGGTTGATGCGGTAGGGCGCCTCGCCGATCTCCTCCAGGAACGCGAGGCGCCCGCGCATGTCGGCGGCGTAGGGCGTGCCCACGAGCGCCGACAGCACGGCGAGGTTGCCGGGCGCGGTTCTCGGCGGCCGGGTGGATCACGAGGGTGGGCGCGGGCTCCATCAGCACCGCGGCCAGGTGGCGCATCGAGTAGTCGGAGAAGGTGGAGATGGCCGCGGGGCCGTGGAAGGTGACGAGTCCCGCGCGGCGGTGGATGGCCAGGTGCAGCGCGGTCACGTCGGAGAAGCCCACGAGGATCTTCGCGTGCCGGCGCAGCAGGCCGTAGTCGATGAGCGGCAGCAGGAGCGAGCAGCCCGAGCCGCCGCGCCCGCCCCAGACCGCCTTCACCTCCCGGTCCTCGAACATCGCGTGCAGGTCGGCGAGCTGCTGCGCCGGCAGGCCCGCGTAGTTGCCGCGCGCCAGGCGCACGTTGGCGCCGAGCTTCACGCGCAGCCCGAGGGATTCGAGGTTGCGCACGCCACGCTCGACCTGCGCATCGTCCATCACGCCGCCGGGGGCGATGAGGCCCACGAGGTCGCCGCGCTTCAGGCGCGGGGGCTTCAGGAGCGGCCCGGGCGGGGCCGCGGCGAAGACGCCGGCGAAGGCGCTGCCGGCGAGGGCCGCGCCCGCCTGCTGGAGGAAGCGCCGCCGGTCGGGCGCGGGCGGTCGGGTCACGCGGGGTCCTTCGCGAAAGAAAAAGGGCAGGGTGCCAGGCACCCTGCCCATCTTGCCACCGGGGCGACGACTACCTGAAGGAGTACGTCGCGCGGGCAACGAACGCCCGGCCGCGCGGGTCGGCCACGCGCGGATCCCAGCCGGCGCCGGACAGGAAGTCCACGTTGTGCGCGGAGAACGGCGGGTCCGTGTTGGCGATATTCCTGATGCCGCCCGAGAGCGTGAGGTTCTTGAACCCGGTGTACTGCACCATGATGTCGTGGACGATGTAGGCGTCGACGTATTCCTTGAAGCCCGGCGGGATGACGCCCAGGGGCTTCTCGTCCTTGTAGTGCGCCGTGTAGCGCTGCGTGAGCGTGGTGCTCCACGGGCCCGAGGTGTAGTTGGCGGCGATCACGTGCTTCCAGCGCGGGAAGATCACGATCGAGTCCCACTGGCCGGCCAACTCGCGGTAGGGCACGTTGTCGAAGATGCGCGTGCGGTAGCTGTCGATGTACGTGCCTTCCATGTTGAGCGTCCACCGCCCGCCCATCGCCGCTCCCCGGAAGCGCATCCCCACGTCGATGCCGCGCGTGATCTCGCCCGAGGCGTTCACGTAGCCGGCGCGGATGAAGTTGATCGTGCCGTCGGGGTTGCGCACGATGCCGTCCGGGAAGGTCTGGTAGTTCGCGACCACCTGCTGCGGCGTCACGGAATAGACGCGGTCGTCGCGGTTGATCTCCCAGAGGTCGACGCTGGTGTTGAACCAGTCCGTGGGCTCGACCACGAAGCCCGCGGTCCACTGCCGCGAGGTCTCGGGCTTGAGGTCGGCGTTGCCGCCGGAGCGCGCGTTCGGGCGCTGCGAGCAGAAGACCGGGTTGCCCGGGTTCGCCGGGCAGGTGACCGGGTCGGAGATGTTGCCGGCCACGATGGCTTCCGTCTGCGGGCTGAACAGCTGCACGAAGCCCGGCGCGTGGAAGCCCTCGCCCCAGGAGCCGCGAAGCATGAGCTGCTCGAGCGGCCGGAAGGTCACGCCGACCTTCGGGTTGGTGGTGGTGCCGAAGTCGCTGTAGTCGTCGCGGCGCACGGCGAGCTGCACCTCGAGGTTCTTCAGGACCGGGATCGCCAGCTCGCCGTAGATGGCCTTGATCGTGCGGTTCACCTTGTTGAAGTTCGAGTCGAACGGCGCGTCCGCGATGGGATTCTGCGCGGTCGAGTCCGACTCGAACACGTAGCTTTCCTTGCGGTAGTCGAAGCCGGCGGCCACGGACACGGCGCCGGCGGGCAGCTTGAAGAGCTCGCCCGAGACCGCGCCGTCGAACTGCTTGAGCGTGGTGGTGCCGCCCACGAGCTTCACGCCCGAGGCGCTCGCCGCGGCGAGGGCGTCGAGCACGTCCTGCGTCTGGGTCTGGCCGGGCCGCAGCCAGGGGTTCAGCCGGCCCGAGGCGAGGATGGCGTTGAAGGGCGTGGTGAAGAAGTACCCGCCTTCCATGAAGGTCTCGGAGCGGCTGCGCGAGGAGGAGACGCCCAGCTTGTAGTCCCACTTGTCGAACACCACGCCCTCCAGGCCCACGAGCAGGCGGTAGGCGTTGGTCTCGGTGTCGTTCACGCGCGGGCCGCAGTCCATGCAGCGCCAGCGGTAG
>JBGAOO010000238.1:0-5430 GCA_044221765.1 Usitatibacteraceae bacterium
CGCCGAGGGGCTGGGGCTGCCCGTCCAGGCGATCTCCGCCCGCTTCGGCACCGGCCAGCTCCAGGCGCTCGCGAAGCTCGCCCACGTGCTCGACGCGGCCGGGCCGGCCCGGGAGGCGGCGATGCGCGAGGCGCTCGCGCCCGACCACCGCCGGGAGGAAGAGATCGAGTCGCTGGTGGCCGCCTCCGTCAGCGTGCCGGTGCGCTTCTCCGAGCAGGCCTCCGACCGCATCGACCGCATCGTGCTCCATCCCTGGTTCGGGCTGCCCCTCTTCTTCCTGGCCATGCTCGCCGTGTTCCAGGCCGTCTTCTGGCTGGGCTCGCCCCTGCAGGACGGCGTGGATGCCGCCTTCGACGCGGTGCGCAAGCACGCCCTCGAGCCCGCTCTCGCCGGCCTGCCCGAACTCGCGCGCAGCCTGCTGCTCGACGGCGCGTGGGCGGGCATCGGCACCGTCGCCGCCTTCGTGCCGCTCATCGTCCTCTTCTTCTTCTTCCTCGCGGCCGTGGAGGACAGCGGCTACCTCTCGCGCGCGGCCTTCCTCACGGACGCGTTCATGGCGCGCCTGGGCCTGGACGGGCGCGCCTTCGTGATGCTGCTCATGGGCTTCGGCTGCAGCGTGCCGGCGATCATGGGCACGCGCGTGATGCGCGACCGGCCGATGCGACTGCTCTCCATGCTCACCATCCCGCTCTCGCTGTGCTCGGCGCGGCTGCAGGTGTTCGTCTTCCTCGCCGCCGCGGTGTTCTCGCCCGCCCGCGCGCCCTGGGTGCTCTTCGCGCTGTACCTGGCGAGCTTCGCGGCGGTGATCGTGACGGCGCTGCTCTTCCGCGGGCGCTTCGCGAGCCGCGAGCCCTTCGTGATCGAGTTGCCGCCCTACCGCCTGCCCACGCCGCGCCAGGTCTGGATGCGCGGCTGGCTGGAGGTTCGGCACTTCCTGCACCGGGCCACGCGCTTCATCTTCCTCGGCGTGATCGCCGTCTGGTTCCTCACGCACCTGCCGGTGGGCGTCGTGCCGGCCGGGCCCGAATCGCTCGCCGGGCGCATCGGCACCTTCCTGCAGCCGGTCCTGGGCCCGCTGGGCATCGACGAGAAGCTCGCGGTCGCGCTCATTTTCGGGTTCGTCGCGAAGGAGGTCGTGATCGGCGCCCTCGCCGTGATCTACGGACTGGAAGGCGATGCGCTGGGGGCGCAGATCGCGCGCAGCATGGACTGGGTCGCCGCCGCCAGCTTCATGCTCTTCACGCTCATCTACACGCCGTGCCTGTCCACCGTGGCGACGCTCAGGGCCGAATCGAAGAGCCTCGCCTTCACGAGCCTGGCCGTCGGCTGGCCGCTCCTGCTCGCCTGGCTCTCGAGCTTCGCCTTCTACCAGGGCATGCGCGCGCTGGGCTTCTGACTTTCCCCGCGGCCGGGCATCGCGATGTCCGGATTCGCCCGCGGCCTGCGTGGTTCCCGGTGAGAGCCCATGGTGGGCTCCCTTCACCAGGAGAATTGCCATGCAGTCGATCCGACCCGCTTGTCCCCGCCTCGATCCGCATCCGGCCGCCCGGCCCGGGGCGGAAAGGCCCCGAAGTCACACCCTGATGCGCCTGGCGGCTTTCCTTGCCCTGGCCGCCTGCGCCGTCGCGATGGCGCAAACGCCTCCGGTGGTCCTGGGCTTGCCCCTGGCCGCTGCCACCACCGCGCCCTTGCCGCTGGTGGACGATGAAGGCCATCCCCTGCCACCCGCGCCGGAGGCGGTGCCGCTCGACCCGCGTTCCTATACCTACGAAGGCCATTACGTCTCGGCCCTCCAGGCCCATGCCGCGAAGCAGTGGCTCGGCCGGCAGGTGCTCTTCGTCGACGTGCGGGAGCGCGCGAGCGTGGAAGCCGAAGGCTCGCCCCTGGGCGTCGACCTGAACCTGCCGGTGCTGCGCGCCTCGGAGCCGGGCACCACCCGCATCGATTTCGGGTTCGCCGCGGCCCTGGAGCAGGCCCTGGCGGCGCGCGGGCTGGCCCGGGACGGGTTGGTCCTGCTCATCTGCGAGAACGGCCGCTGGCTGGCGGCCCGGTTGCCGCTGCAATCGCAGGCCGACCGGGAGCGGCTGGCGGCCCGCCATTGATCCTCGCGGCGAGGCTGGGCAAGATTCGGGGGCGGTTCCTCCTTCCCGCCCGGAGAATCCCCTTGCATCGCTTCCCCTTTCTCGCCCGGATCGCGCCGGCGCTGCACGCCGGCGCGAACGTCCTGCTGTCCGCGCCCGCGCTCGCCCAGGCGCCGTCGTGGCCCACGAAGCCGGTGCGCGTGATCGTCGTCTACCCGGCCGGCGGCACGAGCGATGCCGTGGTGCGCCAGGTGGCCGAGCGCCTGGGGCCCGCCCTCGGGCAGCCCATCGTCGTCGAGAACCGCGCGGGAGCGGGCGGGAGCATCGGCATGGATGCGGTCGCGAAGGCGGCACCCGATGGCCACACGATCGGGTTCGCGGCGATCAGCCCCCTCACGCTCAACCCGCACGTGATGAACGTGCCCTACGACCCGCTCAAGGACATCGCACCCGTGGCGAGCGTGATGTTCTCGCCGGTGTACGTGCTGGGCACGCCCGCGTTCACCGGGCGCACGTTCGAGGAGGCGATCGCGCAGGCCAGGCAGAAGCCCGGGCGCCTGAACCTCGCCACCTCGGGCGTGGCGACCGTCGGCCACCTGATGCTCGAGATCCTCAAGCGCCAGGCCGGCGTGGACATCAACCACGTTCCCTACAAGGGCGGCGGACAGGTGATCACCGACGCGGCCGGCGGGCACTTCGAGCTCTTCACCGCGAACCCGAGCCCGGGCGTGAACGCGATGATCCAGCAGGGCAAGCTGCGCGTGCTCGCCGTCGCGGCGCCGCAACGCCTGGCCGACATGCCGGGCACGCCGACGCTTGCCGAATCGGGCTACCCCACGGCCAATCTCACGTCGGTGTTCGGTTTCTTCGCGCCGGCCCGCACGCCGCCGGAGGTGGTGAGGCGCCTGAACGCGGAGATCAACCGCGTGCTGGGCGAGCCGGCCGTGCAGGAGCGGCTGGTGAAACTCGACAACGTGGTGAGCACGGGCACGCCCGAGCAGTTCGCCGCGCGCATCCGCTCGGAGTACGAGGCCAACGCGCGGATCGTGAAGGAAGCGGGCATCCGCGCCGAGTGAGGGCGCGGGCGGGCCCTCAGCCCGGGTGCCGGATGCAGGCGCGCGGCTCGAGGCCGTCCAGGCGCACGCCGGCCCCTTCGCGGCCGACGCACAGGATGGCGAAGAGGTGCGTGGGCTTGATGGCGCCGCGGCGGATCTCCATCTCGTCGCGCGCGTGGACCCGGTCGATGAACGCCCGGTCCCAGTCGGCCTTCGCGTCGAAGTGGTGCCCGAAGCCGCGGTCGATGAACGGGTCGATCACGTTCGCGAAGGGCGCGAAGAGGTCGAAGCCGAAGCGCTCCACCAGCAGCGGCAGGATGTCCTGGGCCCGCACGCCCTCGAACCCCTCCTGCGCGCAGTCCCAGTCGAGGAACTCGTCCTCCTGCCGCTTGAGCTGCAGGTTGTAGCGGTAGCGCGCCGGCAGCTCGCGCCAGAACTCGCGCACGATCGCGAGGGCCTCGGGCCAGCGCTGGTGGCCGTTTCCTGGCCGATCATGTCCGAGGTGACGAACAGGCCCTTCGCGTCCAGCGAGCCGGCGATCGCGTCGAAGAGCGCCTCGAGCTTCGTCACGTGGTGCAGCGACTGGTTCGCCATCACGGCCTCGCACCGCCCGGCCGGGTCCCAGGCATTGAAGTCCGCGCGCACGGTCTTCACCTGCGCCGCCACCCCCTCGGCCCGGGCCTGCTCGCGACCGCGCTCGAGCATCGACTCGTTGATCTCGACGCACTCGATCGCGAAGTCGCGCAGCCCCCTCGCGACGAGCAGCTTCGCCACGCGCACCTCCGTGTCGCAGTTGCCCGCGCCGATGCTCACGAAGCGCCGCTGCCGGCCCGGCGCCGAGTGGTACGCGCGTTCCAGGGCCATGGCGAAGAACTCGTCGGGGTGCGTGAAGCCCATGGCGTGGAACTTCGGGGCGAGGTACCGGTTCGACCAGTAGTGGAAGATCTCCGGCAACTCGTGGACGTTCACCTCCGCGGCGAAGCGGGCGTTCTCGGCGGCGAGCCGGCTCGCGTAGTCGTCGGCGGGCGCGGCGGCCGACGGCGCGGACGGGGAGGCCTGAGCGCTCACGATCGCGCGCAGCCAGCCTCGCACCGGGGCCGGGAGCACGCCACGCGCGAGGGCGCGAAGGCCCCGGGACTGGCCAAGCCGCTGCAGGAGCGGACGGTCGGGTCGGGACATGGCGCCATGATAGTCCGGGCCGGCTCCCCGGGGCGCCGGAGCGTGTGCCAGCGAACGGATCGCCTCCCGCCCCGGGCCGATACTGGGTCGCGCAACGGACCTCGTCCGAAGGGAGTCTTCCATGGCCAGATGCGAATCGTGCGGCAACGAATACGACAAGTCCTTCCAGGTCGTGGTGGGGGGGAAGTCCCATACCTTCGACAGCTTCGAATGCGCCATCCACGCGCTCGCGCCCGCCTGCGTGCGATGCGGCGTGCGGATCGTCGGCCACGGTCTCGAGAAGGACGGCCGAATGTTCTGCTGCGACCACTGCGCCGAGATGGCGGGCGTGAAGGAACTGCGCGACCGGGCTTGACCCGCGTGGCAGGCCTGGATCCATGAACAACCAAGGAGAAGACGGACATGCAGCAACTCAAGGACCTGATGAGCCGTGACGTGCAGGTGATCGGCCCCGACATGACGATCGGCCAGGCGGCCGCGAGGATGCGCGACGGGGGCTTCGGCATGATGCCGGTGGGCGAGGACGACCGGATGATCGGGACGATCTCGGACCGGGACATCGCCATCCGGGCCATTGCCGAAGGTCGTGGCGCCGACACGAAGGTCCGCGACGTGATGTCCAAGGGCATCGCGTGGGCCTTCGAGGACGATTCGGTCGAGAAGGCCGTCGAGCTCATGGGCAAGCGCCAGGTGCGGCGCCTGCCGGTCGTGGATCGCGCCAAGCGCCTGGTCGGCATCGTGGCGCTGGGCGACTTCGCCGTGGAAAGCTCGGAGATTAAGCCCGCGGCCCAGGCGCTCGCGGAGATCTCGAAGCCGTCCTGACCGGGCCGCCTTGCGCCTGCGCCGGCGATTGCCGGCGGCGCAAGTCGGCGGCGTGACGGGCCAGAAAAAAAGACCAGCCGGATGACCGGCTGGTCTTTTCGATTGGTGGAGGCGGCGGGAATCGAACCCGCGTCCAGATGCCCATCCACAAACAGTTCTACATGCGTAGCTGGTTGTTCTGCTTTAGCGAGTCGGCCGCGAACCAGCTCCCGGCCTTCCCCACGAGCCACCTATGGATTTAGGAATTCACCAAGCGGCGCGATGAATCCCGATTCACTGTTTATGACTCCGCA
>JBGAOO010000239.1:0-5293 GCA_044221765.1 Usitatibacteraceae bacterium
GGCCAAGCCGAACCCGACGGGCGCGGTGCCCATCGACAAGGTCATCACCGACAAGCCGATCATCAAGGTGCCCGGCTGCCCGCCGATCGCCGAGGTCATGAGCGCCGTGGTCACCTACGTCGTCGCCTTCGACCGCATCCCCGAGCTCGACCGCCAGGGCCGGCCGAAGATGTTCTACAGCCAGCGCATCCACGACAAGTGCTACCGCCGGCCGCACTTCGACGCGGGCCAGTTCGCCGAGAAGTTCGACGACGAGGGCGCGCGCGCCGGCTACTGCCTGTACAAGCTCGGCTGCAAGGGCCCGACCACCTACAACGCCTGCTCGACCACGCGATGGAACGAGGGCGTGTCCTTCCCGATCGCCTCGGGCCACGGCTGCATCGGCTGCTCCGAGGACGGCTTCTGGGACAAGGGCTCCTTCTACGACCGTCTCACCAACATCCAGGCCTTCGGGATCGAAGCGAACGCCGACAAGGTGGGCCTCGTGGCCGCCGGCGTCGTCGGCGCGGCCGTCGTGGCGCACGCCGCGGTGACCGCCATCAAGAACGCTTCCGAAAAACGCTCGCCCGCGAAGACTGAGGAGAAGTAACCATGTCCGTCATCGAAACCCAAGGCTTCAAGCTCGACAACGGCGGCAAGCGGATCGTCGTCGATCCGGTCACCCGCATCGAGGGCCACCTGCGCATCGAGGTGAACGTCGACGCGAAGAACGTGATCACCAACGCCGTCTCCACGGGCACCATGTGGCGCGGCCTGGAGGTGATCCTCAAGGGACGCGACCCGCGCGACGCGTGGGCGTTCGTCGAGCGCATCTGCGGCGTGTGCACGGGCGTGCACGCGCTCGCCAGCGTGCGCTCGGTGGAGGACGCGCTCGGGATCGCCATCCCCGACAACGCGAACATCATCCGCAACCTGATGCACTCCACGCTCTACGCGCACGACCACCTGGTGCACTTCTACCACCTGCACGCGCTCGACTGGGTGGACGTGGTCTCGGCGCTCAAGGCCGACCCGAAGAAGACCAGCGAGCTCGCGCAGTCGATCAGCAAGTGGCCCAACAGCTCCCCGGGCTACTACAAGGACCTCGCCACGCGCCTCACGAAGTTCGTCGAATCCGGCCAGCTCGGCCCGTTCCGGAACGGCTACTGGGGCCACCCGGACTACAAGCTGCCGCCGGAAGCGAACCTGATGGCCGTCGGCCACTACCTGGAGGCGCTCGACTTCCAGAAGGAGATCGTGAAGATCCAGACGATCTTCGGCGGCAAGAACCCGCACCCGAACTGGATGGTGGGCGGGGTGCCGTGCTCGATCAACGTCGACCGCACGGGCGCGGTGGGCGCGATCAACATGGAACGCCTGAACATGGTCGGCAAGATCATCGACGACACGATCGACTTCATCGACAACGTGTACGTCCCCGACCTGCTCGCGATCGCCGGCTTCTACAAGCACTGGGGCGCGATCGGCGGCGGCCTCGCCAGCACCAACGTGATGGCCTACGGCGAGTTCCCGGACATCGCCAACGACCAGTCCAACAAGTCCCTGCTCATGCCGCGCGGGGCGATCCTGGGCGGCGACCTCAAGAACATCCTGGGCGTGGACCTGAAGGACCCGGCCATGATCCAGGAGTTCGTGAACCACTCCTGGTACAAGTACGCGGACGAGTCGAAGGGCCTGCACCCCTGGGACGGCGTGACCGAGCCCAACTACGTGCACGGCGCCGGGCTCAAGGGCACGCGCACCAACATCGAAAACGTGGACGAGTCGGCCAAGTACTCGTGGGTGAAGAGCCCGCGCTACAAGGGCCAGCCGGTGGAAGTGGGCCCGCTCGCGCGCTACATCGTCGGCTACGCCATGGGCAACCCGGAGTTCAAGGAGCCCGTGGACATGGTGCTCAAGACGCTGAACGTGCCGATCCAGGCGCTCTTCTCCACGCTCGGGCGCACCGCCGCCCGCGGCCTGGAGGCCTCCTGGTCCGCCCACAAGATGAAGTACTTCTACGGCAAGCTCATGGCCAACATCAAGGCCGGCAAGCTGGACACCGCGAACGTGGAGAAGTGGGAGCCCTCGACCTGGCCGAAGGAGGCCAAGGGCGCCGGCTTCTGCGAGGCCCCGCGCGGCGCGCTCGGGCACTGGATCAAGATCAAGGACACCAAGATCGACAACTACCAGTGCATCGTGCCCACCACGTGGAACGCCGGGCCGCGCGACGGCAAGAACCAGATCGGCGCCTACGAGGCCTCCCTCATGAACACGCCGATGGCCAAGCCCGAGCACCCGCTGGAGATCCTGCGCACGATCCACAGCTTCGACCCCTGCCTCGCGTGCGCGACCCACGTCATCTCGCCCGAGGGCGAGGAATTGACCCGCGTCCAAGTGCGCTGACCGGAGACGACCATGTCCATTGACGGCAGGGACCTCAAGTTTCCCGCCTACGTGTGGGAAGCGCCGGTGCGCATCTGGCACTGGCTGATGGCGCTCGCGATGGTGGTTCTCATCGTCACCGGGTACTTCATCGGCAGCCCGCTGCCGAGCGTGCCCGGCGAGGCGAGCGACAACTACCTGATGGGGTACATCCGCTTCGCGCACTTCGCGGCGGCCTACGTGTTCGCGCTCTCGTTCCTCTTCCGCGTGTACTGGGCGATCGTGGGCAACAAGTTCGCCCGCGAGATCTTCCTCGTGCCCCTCTCGATGCTGAACCCGACGTGGTGGCGCGGCTTCTTCCGGGTGGTGGGGCACTACAGCTTCATCCGCCCGAAGAACGACTGGCACTACGGCCACAACCAGCTCGCCATGGCGGCGATGTTCGGGATGTACGTCCTGGGCACCGTCTTCATGATCGTCACCGGCTTCGCGCTGTACGGCGAGGGCCTGGGGCGCGAGAGCTGGGCGTTCAAGCTCTTCTCCTCGTGGGTGATCCCCGCGTTCGGGCAGAGCCAGGACGTGCACACCTGGCACCACATGTGCATGTGGTACCTCATCTGGTTCACGACCGTGCACCTGTACTTCGTGATCCGCGAGGACATCTACTCCGGCCTCACCGTCATCTCCAGCATGATCAGCGGCTGGCGCGACGTGAAGCACGACTAGGGGACGCGTCATGACCCAATTGGGGATGGGAGGCATCATGGCAGCACCACGCGTGCGGCGGAGCCGGTCGCAGAGTCCGGCCCGTCCGCGGGCGCGCCGGGAGCCTGTCCACCCCGGGTACTTCCTCGACACCCGCTACCTGAAGCCGCTCAAGCTCACGCAGCTCGCCCTGGCCGATGCCCTCGGCATCTCCCGGCGGCGGGTGAACGAGCTGATCCGCGGCAAGCGCGGGGTGACGCCGGACACCGCCGTCCGGCTGGCGGGCTACTTCCGCACCGAGCCGGAGTTCTGGCTGCAGCTGCAGGTCGCCTGGGACGTGCACCAGGCGATGAAGGTGCTGCGAATGCCGCCCGCGAGGGACTGAAGCCACCCGATGGGCCGCCTCGCGCGGCCCATTTTTTTCATCCCGGCCCGGGATCGTTGACCGACGTCAACAGCCGCAGGGCCGATCGGCCGAAGATGGCTCCGTTGTAACCGCGCGGGTTACAGAACGGAGGTCTCGGGGTGGCCATCGACACGCTGGTGCTGGGAATCGGGAACGTGCTGTGGGCGGACGAGGGGTTCGGCGTCCGGGCGGTGGAGGCCCTCAACGCGGGCTGGCGTTTCCCCGACGGCGTGACGCTCATGGACGGC
The DNA here is from genome assembly GCA_044221765.1 of Usitatibacteraceae bacterium. Lineage (GTDB taxonomy): Bacteria > Pseudomonadota > Gammaproteobacteria > Burkholderiales > Usitatibacteraceae > FEB-7. Next base: position 3,724 of record JBGAOO010000239.1, read on the forward strand.
GGCACCCAGGGCATGTACCTGCTGCCCCATGTCCAGGATGCGCGCCGGATGATCGTCTTCGACGCGATCGACTACGGCCTCGCCCCGGGCACGCTGCAGCTGGTGCGCGACGGCGACATCCCCTCCTACCTGGGCATCGGCAAGATGAGCCTGCACCAGTCCTGCTTCCAGGAGGTGCTCTCCATGGCGCAGCTCTCGGGCAAGGCGCCCGAGACCGCGCTGCTCATCGGCGTGCAGCCGCAGGTGCTCATGGATTTCGGCGGCAGCCTCACGCCGGTGGTGCGGGAGAAGATCCCCGAGGCCTTGGCGATCGGCCTGCGCCAGCTGGCCGACTGGGGCATGCCGGGCACGCCGCGCGCGCCCGGCGACGTCGAGGGCCTGGGCGATGCGAGCCTCGCCATCGAGCCGTACGAGACGGGCCGGCCCAGCGCGGAGGACGCCTGCCGCATCGGCGACGCGCGCGTGCTCGCCATGCGCGTGCCGGAGGGCTCCTGACATGTGCCTGGGCATCCCCATGCAGGTCCTCGAGCCCTCGGGCACGAGCCACGCCTGGTGCCAGGGCCGCGACGGCCGCAAGCTCGTCGACCTCTCGCTCGTGGGCGCGCAGCCCCCGGGCACCTGGCTCCTCACCTTCCTGGACGGCGCGCGCGAGGTGATCAGCGCCGAGGCCGCCGGGCGCACCGACCGGGCGCTCGACGCGCTGGCGGCGGTGCTCCAGGGCGACGACTCGCGCGTGGACGAGGCCTTCGCCGACCTCGTCGGCCGCGAACCCCAGCTGCCCGACCACCTCCGACCCGCCAAGGAAAAGACATGAACGCCATCGCCCTCAAGCCCGCGCCCGCGGAGCCCGTGCTCGTCACGCGCCTCGTCGAGCAGGAAGGCGCCGTGCGCCTGGACGAATCGACCCTCGCCGCCTTCGTCGCCGCCCCGGGCGAGGCCGCGCTCTTCTTCACCGAGGACCCGATGCGCTTTCGCGAGGTGACCGACCTCGCCGTCATCCTGCCGCAGCTCTCGCGCGCCGCCTCGCGCCGCTTCCGCATGGGCGTGCTGCCCCCGCCGCTCGCCAACGCCCACGCCGCGACCTACGGCGTGCGCAAGTGGCCCGCGGTCGTGTTCGTGCGCGAAGGCGCCTGGCTGGGGAACATCGAGGGCCTGCGCGACTGGTCCGACTACCTCGCGCTCGCCAACGGCCTGCTCGAGGGACCCACGCAGCCCCTGCCCAAGAAAGTCATCGCCGTCGCCGTCGCCGGCGCCAAGCCCTGTGCCTGACCTTCCCCGAGAGAGAGAGACCATGAAGCCCTTTCCCATCCCCGTCGTCGCCGGCCCCGGTTCCCACACCGAGGAGGAGGGCCTCGAGTTCATGCCGATGCCCAAGGCCGAGCCGCTGGTGACGCCCATTCCTCCCGAGGACGCGGCGCCGGAGGACCTGCAGGCGGCCGCCGACGTGGTCGAGCAGCTCATCGAATCGATGCAGCGCCATTCGGTGGGCGCCCCGGGCGCGCCGCGCTTCTCGCTGAAGGCCATGGCCCCGGGCGCGCTGCGCGCGCTCAACGAATCGCTCGGCCAGGGC
>JBGAOO010000240.1:0-5524 GCA_044221765.1 Usitatibacteraceae bacterium
CGCATCGAGTGCTTCGACATCAGCCACACCATGGGCGAGGCGACGGTCGCCTCCTGCGTGGTGTACGACAAGGGCGCCATGCAGCCCTCGGAGTACCGGCGCTTCAACGTGAAGGGCGTGGTGGCCGGCGACGACTACGGCGCCATGCGCTACGCGCTCGATGCGCGCTACCGCAAGCTCGCGGGCGGGGAGGGGATCCAGCCCGACCTCGTCCTGATCGACGGGGGGCTGGGGCAGCTGAACGCCGCCCAGGCGGTGATGCAGGACCTGGGCCTCACCGGCCTCGCCCTGGTGGGCGTGGCCAAGGGCGAGGAGCGAAAGCCCGGGCTGGAGCAGCTCTTCGTGGCCGGGGAGGGCGAGCCCCGGCGCCTGCCGCCGGATTCGCCGGCCCTGCACCTCATCCAGCAGGTGCGCGACGAGGCGCACCGCTTCGCGATCACCGGCCACCGGGCGCGGCGCGGCAAGGCGCGAATCACCTCGCGCCTGGAGGACATCGGGTCGGTCGGGCCGAAGCGGCGCCAGAAGCTCCTCGCGCATTTCGGCGGCCTGCAGGGCGTGATGGCCGCGAGCGTGGAGGATCTCGCTCGCGTCGAGGGAATCAGCCGTACACTGGCAGAGCGGATCTACAACGAACTGCACTAGGAATGCCGACCCCTCCCCCCATCGGCGGCCACCGGCCCTTCAACTGGCCGCTGCTGCTCACCTGGCTTCGCATCGTCGCGATCCCGCTCTTCGTGGCGGTCCTCTATTTTCCCGAGGACTGGCTCACCGAGCGCCAGGCCAACGTGATCTCGATGTGGATCTTCATCGCCGCGGCGATCACGGACTGGGCGGACGGCTACCTCGCGCGCCGCTGGAACATGACCACCTCCTTCGGCGCCTTCCTCGACCCGGTGGCCGACAAGCTGATGGTCACCGCCGCGCTCATCGTCCTGGCGGAAAAGGGCCTGGTGGATCCCTTCGCCTCGCTCATCATCATCGGCCGCGAGATCACGATCTCCGCCCTGCGCGAGTGGATGGCGCAGATCGGCCAGTCCAAGAACGTCGCCGTGAACATCCTGGGCAAGGTGAAGACGGTCACCCAGCTCGTCTCGATCCCCTTCCTGCTCTTCAACGGCGTGCTCTTCGGCCTCTTCCACACCAATCCCGTGGGCCGCGTGCTCATCTGGGTCTCCGCGCTCATCACGCTCTGGTCGATGGTCGTCTATCTCCGGGCTGCGATGGCCCCACACAAGCCGGGGAATTGACGGGCGGGTGCCCTGTGGGGTATTGTCCGCAATCGTCAAATAAAACAAATACTTCATCGCCATAGTTCATGTGGCGGTTGAGGTTGGGGGACGAACCTTGCACGCCCGACATGCCGCCCTCGTGGCGGCCGCGATCCTGCTTTCCGCCCCCGACGCGCCGGCCGCCACGCCCGCCGAGCTGAAGGCGCTGCTCGACCAGGGCAAGGCCGAGGAGGCCTACCGGGCCGGGCGCCAGACGCCCGAGCAGCTGGGCAACCCGGCCTTCGATTTCGTCTTCGGCGTGGCGGCGATCCATGCCGGCAAGGCCACCGAAGGCGTGCTCGCCCTCGAGCGCTTCCTGCTGGCCTACCCCGAGGCCGAGGCCGCGCGCGTCGAGCTGGCCCGCGGCTACTTCATCCTGGGCGAGGACGGCCGGGCGCGCGAGGAGTTCGAGGCCGCCCGGCAGCTCAAGCCCGCGCCCGCGCTCGCCCGCCTGATCGAGGAATACCTCGAGGCCATCCGCGCGCGCGAGGCCAAGTACCAACCCACCGCGATGGCCTACCTGATGCTGGGCGCGGGCTACGACTCGAACCCGCGCGCGGGCGTGGACAACCCCGAGATCACGCTGCCGGTCTTCGGCACGGTCACCGTGACCGATGCCGGCCTGCGCCGGGGCGACCAGGCCGCCGAGTACGGTGCCGGCTTTCGCCTGACCGCGCCGCTCGCCCCGACCGTGATCGCCTTCGCCACCGGCAGCATGGACGTGCGCCGCTACCCGGACGAAGGGGATTTCGACCAGTCGACCTATGCCGGCTCCTTCGGCGCCGCCACCCGCCGCGGGGCCTGGGGCGCGCGCGGCGCGGCCCTGGTCGGCTACCAGACGCTCAACCGCGAGCCCTACCGCCGCGTGCACGGCCTGGCCTTCGACGGCTCCTGGATCCCGGACGATCGCCATGCGTACTCGATCGCGCTGCAGGGCGGGCAGTACGGCTACTTCGGCCCGAACAGCGTGCGCGACTCGGACTTCCTCACGGCCACCGCGGGCTGGCGGCGCCTGTTCGTCGGCGCCTGGCGGCCGGAGCTGGAAGTGGCCGGCACGGCCGGGCGCGAGAAGAACCGCTACGACGACCGGCAGGACCTCTCGCGCGACATCTACGGCGCGCGCGTGGGCGCGAGCCTCTCGCCCTGGCGAAGCTGGACCTTCGGCGCGGGCGCGGTGTGGCAACGGAGCGACTACAAGGAGCCCGATCCCACGCTCCTCACCACGCGCGAGGACCGCTACCTCGCGGGCGAGGCGTCGGTGGAATGGCGCTTCGCGCAGGATTTCTCGCTGCGCGCGGAACTGCTCAAGTCCCGGAACGATTCCAACCTGGCGCTCTACGAATACAGGCGCCACGCCGCGATGCTCCGGCTTCGCTACGAGACGCGCTAGGAGAATGGCCATGGCAACGCGATTCGCCCTGCTGGTGCTCTTCCTGGCCCTCCCGGCCGCCGCGCAGGCCCAGGTGGCCGGGCGCGTGCTCGCCGCCGCGGGCGAGGTGACGGTGGTGCGCGGCGGGCAGGTGGCCACGCTCACCGCCGGCAGCGTCGTCAACGTGAAGGACGTCATCCGCACCGGGGAGGCGAGCGCGGCGCAGCTGCGCCTCACCGACGAGAGCATCGTCGCGCTGCGGGCGAAGAGCGAGTTCGCCATCGCCGACTACCGGTTCACGGGCCAGGACGACGGCTCTTCCGCCGTCTTCCTCAACCTCGTCCCGCGGCGGCCTGCGCACGCTGACCGGCCTCATCGGCAAGGTCCAGGCAGCATCGCCTGGCCTCGCCCGTGGCCACCATCGGGATCCGCGGCACGGGCTACACGCTCGTGGCCTGCCAGCAGGACTGCTTCGACGCGGACGGCTCGCTCGCGCCCGATGGCACCTACGGCGTGGTGTTCGAGGGGCGCGTGGGCGTGGCGAACGAGGGCGGCGAGCGCGATTTCGGCATCGACGAGGCTTTCTACGTGGCGGACATCCGAACGCCGGCCCAGCCGCTCGTCGGGCGCCCGGCGTTCCTGCGCGACCGGCTCGAGGCGAGGGCGCGCCGCCAGGAGCAGCGTCGCGAGGCGGAGCAGCGCCTGGCCGCGGCCCGCGCGGAGGAGGCCGCGCGCGCCGAGGCCGCGGCACGGGTGCCCTTGCCGGCGGCGGCCGTGGCCGCGCTGCACCAGGCGAACCTGCGGCCGGTGGGCCAACTGGGCACGGCCGCGGCGCCGATCATCGCCGCCGCCGACCTGCGCGATGCCGACGGCAGCGTCGCGCTGCTGGGCCCGGGCCTGGGCGCGGGCACGTCCTTCACGGGCGGCACGCAGGAAGTGGCGCTGGTCGACGGCGGTCGAGGCGCGGTGGTGGTGCTCGACGGCGAGCGCGGCCGGCTCGAGCAGTTCTCCTTCAATGCCGGCGGCGTGGCGGGCGATCGCCTGGGCGCCGCTGTGCTCGACAACGGCAAGCTCGATGGCGACGGGGCCGTGACCTGGGGACGCTGGACGGACGAGGCCGCCGTGCGCGTGGGCAGCGTGGCCGGCAAGCCCGAGACCGGGGTGCATTTCTTCTTCGGCAACCTGACGCCGGCTTCCTTCTTCGCCACGCCCGCCTCCGGCGCGACGTCCGTGCGCTACGAGTTCGCCGGCGGCACCCGTCCCACCAACGGCGCGGGCACCCCCGGGCAGTTCATGGACGGGCTCTTCATCGTGAACTTCCTCTCGCGCACGCTGGCGGGAGGCCTGCGCTACGGGATCGACACCGTCACGTACGAGATCGTCGTGCCGCAGACGACCATCACCTCGCGCTCGGGCTTCGTGGGCTTCACGTACAGCGGCACGGACGCGGGCCGCTGGAGCGATTCGCGCAGTGGCGCGAGCGGCGCCTTCGATTCCTACACCGTGAGCGGCCTCTTCCTGGGCAGCCGGGCGCAGAACCTGGGCGTCACGTACGCGACCAGCGATCCGGTGGTCGGCCGCTCGGCCGGCGTGTCGGTCTTCCGCTGCCTCGGCACGGGCTGCCGCTAGCGTCCCGCAGCCCCCGTTTGCCGCAGGCTTGAACGGGAGTGCCGGAATTGGCTATAATCCGGGGCTTCGTCGCGGCAGTAGCTCAGTTGGTAGAGCGCAACCTTGCCAAGGTTGAGGTCGAGAGTTCGAGACTCTTCTGCCGCTCCAGTATCCCGTCGGGGGGAGGCTCCATGCCTCCCCCCGATGTCTTGCGGCCCGGGCTACCTGCACATCGCCGCGAAGGTGCCGGGCTCGCGTAGGCCTTGTCGAGCCAGGCCATCCGGTCGAGCAGGAACTGCCTCAGGTAGTCGACGTGCTCCCGGTAGGTCGTGAAGAGGAAGTGGTCCGTCCACAGCGGGACCCCCCCCAGCACCGGCCAGCGGACGAAGTTGCGCTGCTGCGCCAGGTCGAGCCTGCGGGAGATGGCGCCGATGCCGGCGTTCACGAGCCGCTCGAGCGCGGGCCGCTTGTCCTTCCAGCGCGCGAGCGTGAGGTCCACGAACTCGCGATGCTCGAACAGGTTCGCGAACCAGTTCGGCTGCTCCAGCGTGCCCTTGGCCACCCAGCACCCCTCGGGCATCCAGTTGCGCGGGTCATAGACGTTGCCGGCCGACATGTCGAAGTCCCAGATCGGGCCCATGTTGAGGAGCCGGTCCGCCGGGTTGGCCGCGGCGGCGGTGTCCTTCCACATGAAGTCGCTGGAGTAGAAGACGGCATCCTGGTTGCGGAAGAGCTCGTTGAGCAGGTACCAGTCGACGTAGCTCACGGCGTTGATTCTCGCCAGGTCGCGGCCGGCGAGGATGTCGCCCTCGACCCCGTCGAGGTACTGCTTCACGTACCAGAGCTGCGCGGCGGTGATGGCCTCCTCGTCCGGCGTGTCCACGCACACGTGCACCCCGAGCGGGGTGTGGTGCTGCAGGTTCAGGACCTCGTCCCGGTAGCAGTCGAGCGGCACGTCCACCTCGACGATGTAGCCGCCGTCGACCTCTCCCGCGGCGGCCGAGGCGCTCATCTTGCGGATGGCGAGGCGGGCGGGGTCGATCCGGATGTCCTCCGACATCAGGTAGACGCCGACGTACTCGCCGTTGAGCGTGACCTCCACGTGCTGCCCGGACGGCGTCCACTTCAGGCCCTCGGAAAAGAGGCTGCTGTTGCCCACGGTGAAGGCCATCTTGTTGCGCATGAGCGAGCGGTCCATGTAGTCGGCGAGCAGGGCCCAGTTGCGGTTCTTCTTCATGCCCAGGAAGTCGGGCACCTTCGCGTAGCTCGCGTCGTTGGC
>JBGAOO010000241.1:0-5280 GCA_044221765.1 Usitatibacteraceae bacterium
AGGTGCACCGCTTTCTTCGGATTGTTCGGATCGAATTTCTTCGGATCGTCATCCGCCACCTTGTTGCCATCCTTGTCCAGCAGGTTGCCCTTGCGGTCACGCTTGAACACCGCGCGGAAGTTCCAGCCGTGGCCGTGGTAGTCGGCGAACTGCGTGTCCTTGAGCTGCGGGTTGAGGCTCGCCACGTCGCGCAGGAAGCCCGGATCGGCCCACTTGCCGCGGATGGCCGCCTCCTCGGGATTGCGGTCCAGGATCCGGCGCGCCTCCGCGGCCGTGGGGTACTTCTGCTTCTCCGGCCACATGAAGGGCGCGTCCGACTCGTAGTCCCACATGATCGTGCCGTAGTAGCTGTTCACGAACACGTTGGGCTGGTGCATGTGGCACACCATGCATTGCGAGGACGGGATCGCGCGCGTGAACTCGTGGCGGATGGGGTGCCCGGACTGCCCCTTCGGGATGGCGGGATCCTTCGTCGCGCTCTCGCCCGTGTGGCCGTACTTGGCGTAGATGCCCGAGTGCTTCTCGTCGCGGTCGTTGGCGTACACGGCATGGCACGCGCTGCAGCCCGAGGAGCGGTAGTCGCCGGGCTGCTCGTTCGTGCCGAGGAACCACAGGTGCGGGTCGTTCAGGCGCGTCTTCGTGATGTTGATGACGGGCACGGCGATGCGGCTGCCCGTTCCGGGTCCGCGGTTGGACTGCTTGATGTCGGGGCGGCCGGTCTCGTCGAGCTTCTGGATCGCGCCCGTGTTGTTGGGCAGCCCGATCTCGGGGAACTGAGAGGAGATCACCCGCCCGCCGCGCTCGAACACGCGGAAGACGTCCGCCGGCGGGATCGTCTCCCAGGACGGCAGCGCCGTGAGGCTCGGCAGGATGCCCTTCTGCGTCATGAAGTCGCTGGGCTTCACCGGGTTCACGAGCGTGGCGCCCACCCCTTCGCGCGTGTAGGCCTCGCCGAGGATGTAGCGCTTGTAGGGCAGGATGCCGTTGTTGTACGCCGCCCCGCCCCAGAGCATCGCCGAAGTCGACATGAGGCTGCGCTCGGAGGCCTGGATGATCGGCAGGTGGCAGGCGCCGCACGCCTCGCGCGCGATGCGCAGGTCGCCGGGGTTCATGAAGCGCACGAACTCGGGCGACTCGCGGTTGAGCAGCGTGTAGCTGCCCTCGGGGCTCGCGCTCGAGGGCCAGTTCCAGGCGAGCGGGTAGCGCGGCAGCACGTGGCCCTGGGCGAGCGCGGCCCGGTACTCGGGCGCCTGGCGGTCCGTGCCGGGGGCGACGGCGACCGCCGGGTCGCCGCCGTGGCAGTCCGCGCAGCCGAGCACCACGGCGGGATTCTGGTGCATCGTGTGCCGGTCCGTGGCGGTGTGGCAGCTCAGGCAGCCGCGGCTCTTCGCCTCGGCATCGAGCACGGACTGCCTGGCGGGCGCCGGCGGGAAGGTCTTGTAGGCGCGCGCCACCGCCTTCTCGCTGCCCGAATCGGCGTTCACGGCCGCGATGGCCGCCGCGGCGACGGTCAGGGCGAGCAGGAGGCGGCGGGCCAGGGTCGGTAGGAGTCTCATGCCTCGATCGCGCTAGTAGTTGAGGATCAGGTTGAGGAGGATCGAGTACTGCGGGCCGCGCCGGTCTTCGTCGTAGAGCTGCTTGAGGCCCTTGCCGGGGAAGAGCGCCGCGGCGGAGGCGTTGAAGACCACGTTCTGCGTCATGAAGGGGCGGTATTGCACGGCGCCGGAGAGATCCAGGCCGATCTCGCGGTCGGGCGGCGCCTGGTTGCGCAGCACGCCGAGCACCGTGGTGTCCTGGAAGCGCAGGTAGGAGAGGTTGCCGATCAGGCGCAACTCCGGCTTGAGGTCCAGGTCCGCGCCCACGCCGGCGAGGAGCAGGCCCGGGTTCACGAAATTCGACTGGCCCTGGTCCTTCGAGGAACGCAGGCTCGGCAGCACGCCGTTGCGCCCCGACAGCGCCACGCCGCCTCCGCCGACGAGCGGCACCGCCTGGCGGATCCAGAAGCTCGTGTCCGCGCCCGCGAACTGGGGGTTCTCCAGGATGGCGTCGAACCCCGTGGCCCGGTCGTCGTAGGGATCCTTGTCGCCGCTGGCGGCGAGCAGGTTGAAGCGCACGCGCGCCCAGCTGTAGTCGCGCGAGAGCTCGGCCGCCACGAAGCCCGCGCGGATGTCCTGCGCCCGGCCCGTGAAGGGGTTGTGGTTGTCCCGGCCCAGCGCGAGGTAGGCGGAGGCCTGCAGGTTCCACCGGCCGAAGTGGCCGTCGCCGTTGTAGCCGAGGTAGCCGACGGTGTAGTCGCGCGGGCGCACGTCGCCGATGACGGCCGGGCGCTCGAGCAGGCCGTTGGCGTTGTAGAACTCGCCGCGTCCCTCGCGGTTGAGGTTGAGCAGGGCCGTTCCCTGCGAGGTGAAGCCCAGGAACGGGAAATCCTGGCGGTAGGCGTTCGCGACCAGGATGTCGTCGCGGCGCAGGCGCGTGGTGACGTCGTTCAGGCCGGAGTTGGTGTCCTTCTCCAGGCGCCGGAAGAGGCCGAGGTTGTACTGCCACAGGTTGTTGTCGCGCGTGCCGAACAGGCGCACGCCCACCGGCACGTCCTGGAAGAGGAAGCCGCGGAAGTCCGAGATGAACGGCTGGATGCCCACGCGGACCGAGTCGAAGTCGTAGCGCTCCGAGACGTTGCGCAGGTGCACGTCGGCGAAGAGCTCCTGCACGCCGACATGGTTGTCCGTGCGCCGGCGGCCCTGGCGCGGGTCCACGCGCAGGGCGCCGATCTCCTGCACGCGGGACTGGTTCACGTTGAACGCCGGCACGAAGCGGAACTCGTAGTCCGGCGGCTTGAAGGTGGTGTCGCCCTTGATGAGGCCGAGGGAGACGATGACCGTCTGCGCGATCGTGGACTGCCTGCCCGCGCCGAACAGGTCGGTGCTGCCGGGCCTTAGCGAGGTGGCCCCGCCCACCGGGATGGGCAGCCGGCGCGCCTCGACGAGCGTGTCCGAGACCACGCCGAGGTTGAAGAACCAGTCCGGCGAGAGCCTCTTCGCGAGGTCCGGGTACGTGCCCTGCAGCCAGGGGTCGTCGCCGATCGGCAGGTCGCCCTTGAGGATGTTCTGGTTGTAGGGGTCGTGCCAGGGGAACTTGAAGCCCAGTGCCTGCATGATGCGCCAGCGGTCCGGCACCGGCAGCACCTGGCGCAGCGTGGCCGGCAGGGGTGCGGGCACCTGCGAAGGGTCGGCCGGCGGCGGGACGAACTCGAGCGGCTTCGTGGTGCCGGGCCTGCGCTGGTCGATGTCCCTGTCCTGCGCCTTGTCGGCGGGCAGCTTCTGGTCCTCGTTCACCGGCGGCTTGAGGCCCTCCTGCGCGAGCGCGGGCAAGGCGAGCGCCGCCACGCCGAGCGCGAGCGCCGCGACGAGGGCCGGCCGTCGCCTAGAGTCCGGCACAGGCGTTCTGCTCCGACGAGTCGTTGAAGGGCGCCTGCGGGCATTGCGCGTAGCGAAGCCGCACGCCCTGCGGCGAGAGCGTGTCCGCGCGCCGCTCGGCGCTCGCATGGGCGAGGCCCGTGCCCAGGGCCCGCATGGCGTTGGCCGCGCCGAGCAGCGCCACCATGTCGTCCTGGTCGACGCCGTCGCCGGAGACCCCGATCGCGCCCACCAGCGCCCCGTTGCGGTAGAGCGGCAGGCCGCCGGGGAAGATCTGGATGCCGTTTCGGGCCACGGGCAGCCCGCCGTCGGGCGCACCGGCCGGCGCGCCGAGCGCCGCGCGGCCGGCGCAGCCGGTCGAGGTATCGCCCGTCGCGGCGGCCTTCACCAACTGGTTGTAGACGAGGTCGAGCTGGAAGCCCACGTTGAACGGGCTCCAGGTCGCGAAGGTCTTGGAGAGCGGCCCCGCGGGGGTCCCCGCGATGCCGTCGGGAAAGGTCGGGCGGTGCAGGTTGCCGATCGCGCGCGTCGACCAGGCGGTGCGCCCGTCCAGAGCGCCGCCTTCGCCGACGAAGGAGCGCATCGCGCCCACGTAATCGGCAATCGGGGCGCTCGTGCCCGCGGGGGACAGGTAGCTCGCGGACGGCAGGCCGGCCAGGAGCGTCGCCGCGTCCGGGCGCGAGAAGAGCAGCGCCCCGCGCGCCTTCTGCACCGCGACGTCGGTGCCGAAGACCGGCGCGTCGGGCGTTCGCGCCAGGCCGAGCACGTTGCCCTCGACATCGACGATGGTGACGGAAACCTCCGCGGGCGATCCGAGCGGCCGGCGGATCTGCGCTCGCGCGCGGTTGGCCACCTTGAGGCCCTCCTCGAGCAGGCGCGTCACTTCCGCCGCCGTGAGGCCGCCGGCCGCGGCGGCGCCGCGCGCGGGAAAGCGCTCCGCGTTGGCGGCATCGACGAGCGTGAACGCGCCCACCGCCGCGAGCGAGCCCGATGCGGCGCGGTAGCCGGACGCCGGCGTGCCGAAGGCCACCCCCGCCTTCACCGTGCCGTCGCTGTACCCGGGAACGACCACGAGCGAGCCGGGCAGCACGGCGAATGCCGCCGCGCGCGAGGGATCGGATTGCAGCGATTCCGAGTCGAGGTACCGGAACAGGTGCCCGCCGGCCGTGATGCGATCGCCCCGGATGTCCGCGGGCGCCGCGAAGCCGGCGGTACCCGCCACCGCGATGAGCTCGTCGAGGTCCTGGTCGACGTCCGTGATGTCCAGGTCGATGCCGTAGAGGCCATCGGCCATCACGCCCACGCCGCCGACGACGGCCCCGTTCTTGTAGAGCGGGATCCCGCCGGGATCGCCGGCGAGGCCCAGCGGCGAGCGCTTCGGGCCCACCGTGCCGTGGCTCGCGTTGCGGGTCACGTCGGAGCAGGACAGCTGCGAGAACTGCACGCCGAAGAGCGGTCCGCTCGGCTGCTGCGATTCGCGCGGGTTGAAGTTCTCCTGCACGATCTGGCTCGCCGTGCGGGAGGAGAAGGCATTGCCCGACGACGAGAGGTAGGCCCCGGTGACCGCCTTGGCGATCGCGGCCGCTGCGGAGGGCAGCGTGTCGCGGATCCCGTCCAGGCCGCCTTCCACGCCGCGGCCGGAGAGCAGGTCGAACTTCTCCCGGGCGCCGGTCATCTGGAACACGGCGAGCACGTTGCCCACGCGGTCGACGACGGCGATGCTCGCCTTGGCCCCGCGCGCCTGCGCCTCGCCCACCGCCTGTGCGATGACGCGCTTCACGTCCTCTTCGGTGAGCAGGTTGGCCGGCGCGTTGCAGTTGGGCACGCAGGCGGTCGAGCCGGCATTGCCCGGCGACCCGCCGCCGCC
>JBGAOO010000242.1:0-5217 GCA_044221765.1 Usitatibacteraceae bacterium
GCTCGCGGACGACCTGAGCAGCCTTCCGATCGCGGTGCGCCTGCCCTGCCATGTCGCGGCGGCGATCGCGGCGGTCTGGGCAGGCGCGGGGGCCGCCCTGTTCGCCTCCGTGGCGGGCCTCGCGCTCGCGCTCGCGATCGTGCTCGCGATCACCTGGATGACCAACCTCTTCAATTTCATGGACGGCGCCGACGCGCTCGCCGGTGGCATGGCGGCGGTCGGCTTCGCGGCCTATGCCCTTGCCGCGCACGCCGCCGGCGCGGACGATCTGGCGGGTGCCTGTGTCGCGCTCTGTGCCGCGAGCGCGGGCTTCCTGTGCTTCAACTTCCCGCCCGCGAAGGTGTTCATGGGCGACGCCGGTTCCGTGCCGCTCGGCTTCCTCGCCGGCGGACTGGGATGGCTCGGCCTCGCGCGCGGGCTCTGGCCGGCCTGGTTCCCGCTGCTCGTCTTCGCGCCCTTCATCGTCGACGCCACCGTCACGCTCGCGCGGCGCGTGCTGGCGCGCGAACCCTTCCTGCGCGCGCACCGCTCCCACTACTACCAGCGGCTCGTCCTCGGCGGGTGGAGCCACGGCCGCCTGGCGCTCCTCGAATGGGCCCTTATGTGCGCCACCGCATGCAGCGCCCTGCTCGCCCTGGCGCAGCATGCTGCAGTGCAACGCGCTATACTTGCCGGATGGATTGTCGCCTTCGGCGTGCTCCTGGTCGCGATCGACCGCCACCATCCGCGCAAACCTTCGCCACCCGGGCCGACACCGGGCCAGACGCCGGGTACACGGCGGTGAGATAGAACAAAACCCGCGCAGCACGCGCGCACCAAGAACAACAACGTTCTCTCGAGTCGACGCCATGAGACCATTCCAGCTGGATTCGCACGCGTTCGTTGCCCTGGTGCACGACGCGATCGCCCTCACCCTGAGCTGGGCCTTCGCCTTCGCGCTCCTGCGCCCGGCGGGCACCCCGGCCTTCACCGGCGACATCGCGCTCGCCCTGATGGTGGCCGTTCCCCTGCAGGGACTGGTGAGCTACCTCTTCGGCGTCTACCAGGGCATCTGGCGCTACACGAGCCTGCCGGACGTGCAGCGCATCATGTTCTCGGTGCTGGCGGGCACGGTGTCCACCGCGCTCCTGCTGAACGCGACGGGGCTGGGCTCGGTGCTCGATTACCGCGAGTACGCGCTCTATCCCCTCATCCTGGTGGCGATCATGAGCGGCTCGCGCATGGCGCTGCGCTCCTTCAAGGAGTGGGCGCTCTATGGCCGCAGCGGCGGCGAGGGCGTTCCGGTCGCGGTGCTGGGCGCCGGCGATGCGGCCGTCGGGCTGCTGAAGGAGCTGGGCCGCAGCCACGAATGGCGCGTGGTCGGCCTGCTCGACGACGATGGCCAGAAGCGCGGCCGGCTTCTGCAGGGCGTGCGCGTGATGGGCCCGATCGAGGACCTGCCCCGGCTCGCCGCGCGGCTGAAGCTGCGCCACGCGATCATCGCGATGCCCTCCGCGCCGTACAAGGTGCGCCGGCGCGTGGTGGAGATCTGCAAGCGGGCGAAGGTCTCGGTGCTCACGGTGCCCTCGCTGAGCGACCTGGCCGGCGGCAAGCTCACGCTGCCCAAGATCCGCAAGGTGGCCTTCGAGGACCTGATGAAGCGCGAGCCCGTCACGCTCGACGACGCGGGCCTGCACGAGCTGCTCACGCGCAAGGTGGTGCTCGTCACGGGCGCGGGCGGCTCGATCGGCAGCGAGCTGTGCCGCCAGATCGCGGCCTTCCAGCCCTCGATGCTCGTGCTCTTCGAGCAGAGCGAGTACGCGATGTACAAGGTGGACGGCGAGCTGCGCGAGGCCTTCCCGGACCTGCCCATCGCGAGCGTGGTGGGCGACGTGAAGAACGTGAGGCGCGTCTCGCAGGCGATGCACCAGTACTCGCCCTCGATCGTATTCCACGCGGCCGCGTACAAGCACGTGCCGCTCATGGAGGAACTCAATTCCTGGGAGGCCGTGCAGAACAACGTCTACGGCACCTTCGTCGTGGCGCGCGCGGCCATCGACTACGGCGTGCGCAAGTTCGTGTTCGTCTCGACCGACAAGGCGGTGAACCCGACCAACGTGATGGGCGCCACCAAGCGGCTGGCCGAGATGGTGTGCCAGGCCCTGCAGGCGGGCAGCACCACGCGCTTCGAGATGGTCCGCTTCGGCAACGTGCTCGGCAGCGCAGGCAGCGTGATCCCGCGCTTCCAGGAGCAGATCGACAAGGGCGGCCCGGTCACCGTGACGCACCCGGAGATGGTCCGCTACTTCATGTCCATCCCCGAGGCCGCGCAGCTCGTGCTGCAGGCCGGCTGCATGGGCCTGGGCGGCGAGATCTTCGTGATGGACATGGGCGAGCCGGTGAAGATCGTCGACCTGGCGCGCGACCTGATCCGCCTCTCGGAGCTTTCCGAGGACGAGATCAAGATCGTCTACACGGGCCTGCGCCCCGGCGAGAAGCTCTTCGAGGAACTGCTGGCCGACGACGAGCACACGCGCCCCACGCCCCACCCGAAGCTGCGCATCGCGAAGGCCCGCGACGCAGAGCCCGGCGACTGGCTGGACGAGCTGCTCGCCTGGCTCACGCAGGATCGCGTTTCCGCCGATGCCGAGGTGCGCCGCGACCTGAAGCGCTGGGTGCCCGAGTTCCAGTCCCAGGTGCGGCCCAAGCTCAAGGCCGTGCCCGGCTCGCGCGCGGCCTAGTCCAGCAGGCGCGCCTGCGCGGCGAGGCCGAGGAAGGCCTCGCGCACCTGCGCCACCGTCGCGTCGATCACGTCGCGCGAATCCGGCCGCACCACCCTTTGCAGCGGGTTCCAGGGGCCCCATTCGCGCGGTTCGGTCACGCCGTACAGGCAGGTCACCGGCAGCCCCAGGGCCGAGGCGATGTGCACCACCCCGCCGTCGCCCGCGATCAAGGCATCGCTGCGGGCCACGCCCTCGATGAGCTGCCCGAGATGGGCGGTCGTCACCGCTTCCACCGGCACGTCCCCGGCCGCCTTCAGGATGCGCGCCGCCTTCTCGTCGTCGCCGGGATGGCGCGGATCCCGCTCGGACCCGGGTGCCCAGAAGAGCAGGAAGCGCATCCGCGCCTGCCCGTGGAGCGTGCGCATCAGCTCGACGAAGCGCTCCTCGGGCCAGCGCTGCGACGGGCGCCGCGCGCTCACGTGGATGGCCACGCGCAGGGGCGTGCCCGGCTCCCGGGGCGCGACGCGGTATCCCAGGCGCGGACGCGGCGGCGGCCCGGCGATGCCCAGCGGCCCCAGGATGCGGAAGGTGTCCTCGAGATGGTGGTCCTCGGGCGAGCCGGGGAAATCCACGGGCAGGTCGACCCCCGCGATGCGCTGCCCGCGCGGCACGAACGAGGCGATGCGCCCGGGCGCGAGCGCGCGGGCGAGGCCGAGCTCGCGCGGGCGGTAGCCCGGCGCGGCGAGCAGCACCGTGTCGAAGCGGGCGCGGCGCAGTCGCACGATGAGGCTCGCGCGCGAGAGCCAGTTCGCCACGCGCGACTGGCCGGGCGCGAGGTGCTTGTCCTTCGTGTAGGTGTGCACCGCGTCCACGTCGGGGTGGTTCGCGAGGACCGGCGCGTTGTAGGTGTTCACGAGCGCCTCGATGCGTGCCTGCGGGAACCGCTCGCGCAGCGCGCAGAACACGGGCGTGGTGACCACGAGATCGCCGATGTTGTCCCGGCGGATGACGAGGAACTTCACCGGTCCGCGCCGGGCGGGCGCCGCCCGAGCCCGAGGAGCAGGCCGTTCACCGCCCAGAAGACCAGGGCGTTGTGGCGCGCGAAGAAGTCGTCGGTGAGGTTCTTCGCGAGGAAGCCGCCCAGGATCGCCAGCCCGATCGCGCCGGCGAGGCGCGTGTCCTCGCGGCGCAGGCTCCGCGCATGCGCGATGCCGAGCGCGGCCATCAGCGCGGCGAGGAGCAGGGCACCGGGCAGGCCCAGCGAGAGCGCGGCGTTCACGAACATGTTGTGGCCGTGCGTGGCGAACTGCCGGTCCTTCTCGCCGATGCGCTCGCGAAAGCGGTCGATGAGGATCTCGCGGCCGAATCCGTAGCCCTGAAGCGGTCGTTCCGCGATCGCATCGCGCGCGATGAGCCACAGGCGCGGGCGCAGGTCCATCGACAGGCTCTCGCCCGTGCTCGTCGCGTTCGGGTACGAATCCTCCGCCTTCTGCACGAACGAGAGCGCGGCGAGCAGCCCGATGGCCACCACGAGCGCGGCGGCGCCCGCGAGCCAGCCACGGCGCGCCCGGGCCGCGAACGACGGGCCGAGCGCGAGCGCGAGGACCGAGAGCGAAACGAGGAACGCGAGCCAGGTGATGCGGTTCTGCGTGGCGAGCGCCGCCGCGAAGAACACGGCGAGGCCCGCGGCGAGCCAGGCGGGATGGCGCCCGAGGCCCCAGGGGCGCGGCAGCGCGAGCGCGGCGAGGAACGGCGCGGCAATCACCAGGTGCGTGGAAAAGCGGCCGGGCCCGCCATGCCAGGGCGTCGCCGCCGGCCGCACGATCGCGTGCGCGAAGTCGGCGACCGCCAGCAGCGCGGTCCCGGCGAGCAGCGCCAGCGCGCAAAGGCGGAAGGCCGCATGGCTCGTCGCGCCGTAGAAGAACACGGCGAAGGCGAGCGCGCCATACAGGAGCTCGGGCTTGAGCTCGGCACGCGTGTAGGCGGGGTTCACGCTCCACAGGAGCGAGGCGCACGCGAGCAGGGACCAGGCCGCGTAGGCGGCGACGACGCCGCCGGGCAGCGGGCCGGCGAGGCGCTCGCGGCCGTAGTGGAAGGCGACATGCGCGAGCGCGAGCGCCGCGACCGACAGCAGGGCGATGCGAACGCCCGGCGAGGAGGAGGCCGGCGCCAGGACCAGAAAGGCGGCCGTCGCGAACGCGCACACGCGCGCCGCGGCGATCTCACCGGCGGCGCTGGGCGGATTCACTCGGTGGTCGGTTTCGGCTACGGAGGGGGAAACGGTTGGCGCGCCCGACACGATTCGAACGTGCGACCCCTGCCTTCGGAGGGCAGTACTCTATCCAGCTGAGCTACGGGCGCGACTATGTGCCGGATTCTAAACGATTTCGCTCCCACCCGTCCAACCGGACCGGTGATTTCCGCCGATTGCCCGGGCTATAATCGCGCCCTGCCGGATCCCGTCCGTTCCCGCCCTGCCCGCGAATCCCGAGGAAGCCATGTCCCAAGCCCAGCA
>JBGAOO010000243.1:0-5214 GCA_044221765.1 Usitatibacteraceae bacterium
CGGGCCGGACGGGCACAACCTCGAAGCGGTCTGCCACGAGCCCGAGGCCTGAGCGCCTCGTCGGCGGGGCGTCCGCAGGCGGGCTTCGTCCCCCGGCGGCAAGCCTGCAGGCCGCGCGGTCGCCAACAACCGGGTAGCGGGAGAAAGCCATGCGCAAGCCGACGCCACCGCTTGCAGCCGAAACGCAGGCCCTGAAGGAAACCTACGCCGCGCTCAACCGGAACGACATCGAGGCGGCGGTCGGGGCCTTCGACGCGCGGATCGCGTGGATCGAGCCTTCCGACTATCCGCTCGGTGGCACCTATCAGGGGATCGGGGCGGTCAAGGCCCACCTGGCGCAGGCGCGGGCCACGTGGGCGGAAGGCGGCTGCGAGCCGGAGCGCTTCATCGTCGCCGGCAACCGGGTCCTCGTGTGCCTCGCCGTGCGGGTGCGCCTGAAGGACGAGGCGCAGTGGCGCGAAGGGCGGCACGTGGCGGCCTACACGTTCCGCGGCGGCAAGGCGGTCGAGATGCGCATCTTCGAGGACAGGCGGCAGGCCCTCGACTGGGCCGGGATCCGATCCCCGGGCACGGGCGTTCCCGGGTAGTCTCACGCTTTCGGACGGGAGATCGCATGACCATCGAGACCGAGAACGACGTCGCCGCGCTCAAGCGCATCGGCAGGATCGTCTCCTGCGTGCTGCACGAGATGCTCGAGGCCGCCGAGCCGGGCATGACCACGCGCGAGCTCGATGCGATCGGCGAGCGGCTGCTCGACAGTCACGGCGCGCGCTCGGCGCCCCGGCTTTCCTACGGGTTCCCGGGCGCCACCTGCATCAGCGTCAACGAGGAAGCGGCGCACGGCATCCCGGGCGAGCGGGTGATCCGGCCCGGCGACGTGCTGAACGTGGACGTGTCCGCCGAGCTGGGCGGCTACTTCGCCGACACCGGGGGAACGAGGGTCGTGCCGCCGTCCGACGCCCGGAAGACGCGCCTGTGCCATGCCACGCGCACGGCGCTCGAGCGGGCCATGACGCACGCCCGCGCCGGCCGGCCCATCAGCGGCATCGGCGCGGCCATCGAGCGGACCGCGAAGAGCTTCGGCTTCAAGGTCATCGAGAACCTCGGCAGCCACGGCGTGGGCCGCGCGCTCCACGAGGCGCCGGAGCACATCCCCGGGTACTTCGACCCGGCGGACAGGCGCGTCCTGGCGGAGGGCATGGTGATCACCATCGAGCCCTTCCTCTCGACCCGCAGCCGCACGGTGACCGAGGCGTCCGACGGGTGGACCCTGGTGGGGGCGCCCGGCAACCTCTCGGCGCAGTACGAGCACACGATGATCATCACGCGGGGCGAGCCGATCGTCGTCACCCGGCACTGAGCATCGGCCGCCCGCGAGCGCGATTCGAACCCTCACCGTCGGAGGAACCCTTGAGCAGGACAACCCCACTCGCCGCCATCCTCGCCTTCACGGCGGCCACCTCGGCCTCTGCCGCGCTCGCCCCCCAGTACCAGAACGTGAAGGACCTGGAGGTGATGGTCGCGTTCGTGAAGCAGCACGCGCGCGTGGCGTCCTCCGTGAAGTCGATCGACCTTCGGGGCTTCGTCGTCCACTACGGCGAGGATTGCCGGGCCGAGTTCGTGCGGCAGGCTATCGAGAGGCCTCCCGGCTGGGCCGGCCCGCAGGCGCCGCTTGTCTACGCGCGTTCCAACTGCGCCATCGACTGAGGCGCGCGGCGTCGGGACGGACGACGCGATTCGATCGAGACCTTGCCGACAATGCTGCCCGAAACGATCGCGTGTGGACCCTGCGTGCTTCGGCCTTGGACGATGGCCGACCGACACGCCCTGGCACGTCACGCGAACAACAGGAAGATCTGGCGCAACCTCTGGGATCGCTTTCCGCATCCGTACTCGGAAGCCGACGCCGTGCAGTACATCGAGAGCCTGTCTGCGCCAGCGATGCGCCAAGGCAACTGGGCGGTCGAGGTCCGGGGGGAAGCCGTCGGCGCGTTGTCGATCGTGCCCCACGGCGACATCGAGAAGCTCACCGCGGAAATCGGCTATTGGCTGGGCGAGGCGCTGTGGGGGAAGGGAATCGCGACGGCGGCGGTTCGCGCGGCGAGCGAGGCCGCCTTCGCCACGACGGACCTGGTCCGCCTGCATGCGCCGGTGTTTGCGTGGAACCAGCCGTCCATGCGCGTTCTCGAGAAAGCCGGCTACGTGCGCGAGGCGACCCTGCGTCGCGCGGGATTCAAGGATGGCATCGTGATCGATCGCGTCGTCTTCGCGTTGATCAGGGAGACGGGGTTGCCATACGAGCCGGCTCCCGCCCGGGTGAATCCCACTTGAGCACCGTCGGGGAGTTTCGCCGATGAAGGAATACCTCGCCAATCGCTGGTCCAGGATCGGGTTCTGGCTAGCCGTCTTCGGCTGGGGCCCGCTCTGGGCCATCGTGCTGCTGGCCGCCATCGGCCTGTGGCCCGACCCGGACCCGAATCCCATCGGGCCTGGTCCTTCGGTGGACGGCCTGCGCTCGACCCCGCCTCGCGATGCGACCTGAATCGACGCTTCGTGCCATCAAGGCGATCCACACGATCGTGTGGGCGGTCTTCGCCGGGTCCATCGTGGCCATTCCCCTGTTCGTGTACCTCGGGAACCTGCCGATGGCCTGGGGACTGATCGGCTTCGTCTTCCTCGAGGTGGCCGTGCTCGCGGCGAACCGCATGCGCTGCCCGCTGACCGACATCGCCGGCCGCTACACGCCGGACCGGCAGGACAACTTCGACATCTACCTGCCGCTGTGGCTCGCGCGCCACAACAAGGAAGTCTTCGGCGGGCTGTACGTGGCCGGCATCGTCCATGCGCTGGCGGCGTCGATTCTCGCGATTGCCTGAGGGCCGGAGCCAGGCAACGAACGGGGAGCGTGCCTTCGACGCGTTCATCGCGTCCTTCCCGCCGGTTGACCCGGTGCGGCGGAAAAGACAAAGTCGGGTTCCGCCGGCGCGACTCGAGCCCACGCTGCCCGGCCTCGCTGCAACCGGGCCCGGCGTCCTGGACCGGGTCCTTGCCCGGGCAGGTGAACACCGGTGAAATGGCGGGTGAGGCCGTGAGCGCCGGCAATCGGGCGACCTTCGAGGCGGACGGCTGCCGCTGCGTCCTCGCGCTGGCCGGCGGGCGCCTCGTCGTGGAATCCAGCGAGGGTTGCGGCGGGCTCAACGTGACCTTCGCCGGCGAATACCGGCGCCGCTGACGGCCATCGCGCACGAGGAGACCCATGCATTCGGTTGCCGAGCATTACGAAACGCTGCTCGCGCCGGTCTATCTCTGGATGGCCGGCGGGATCGACCAGGCCCTGTCGCAGGGCGCCTCGGACATCGCGGGCCTCGCGGGCGCGGGAGGCTTCGCCGTGGACCTGGGCGCCGGCTTCGGCATGCACGCCATCCCGCTCGCCCGCTCCGGCTATCGCGTGCTCGCCATCGATGCTTCCGCGCACCTGCTGGGCCAGCTCGAGCGCCACGCCGGCGGGTTGCCGATCCGCACGGTGCGCGCGGACCTCCTGGCCTTCCGGGATCACGTGTCCGAGCCGGCGCAGCTCATCGCGTGCATGGGCGATACCCTCACGCATCTCGAGTCGCGGGAGCAGGTCGGGCAACTGTTCCGGGCCGTCGCCCAGGCGCTCGCGCCCGGCGGGCGGTTCGTCGCCACCTTCCGCGACTACACGCGCCTGCCCGAAGGCACCGGCCGTTTCATCCCGGTGCGCAGCGACGCGCAGCGCATCCACACCTGCTTCCTGGAGGAAATGCCGGAGAATGTCGTCGTGCACGACCTGGTCCACGAGAAGGCCAACGCCGGCTGGACCCTGAAGGTCGGCGCCTACCGCAAGCTCCGGCTCGCCCCGGATGCGGTGCGCGAGCAGGCGCGGGCGGCCGGGCTCGAGGCGGCGCTCGAACCGGGCCCGCGCGGCATGGTGAAGCTGGTCGCCGTCGCATGAGGCGTGGCCGGGTGCGCGGCTTGCCCGGCCAGGGCAGCACGACGAGGAGGAATCGCGAATGAAGTGGAAGCGCGCCACGATCACCTTGCGGCTCGCCTGCCTGGTCCTCGCGACAGGCAGCGCGGGCGCCGCCTGGTTCTTCCGCTGGGTCAGCGTCTCGGGCATCGAGACCGTCCCGCCCCTGTTCATCCTGCTGGCCCTGCTCGGCGCCCTCGCGTTCCTGGGCGTCGCCGCGGCCGGCCGCTACCCGTCCCGGTGACCTCGCGTTTGCCCATGAGCCCCCACCACGTCGACTATCGAGACGGCACGCCAGGCGATGCCGCCGTCATCGCGGCGCTCGCGACCCAGGTCTTCCTGGATACCTACGCGACCGAAGGCGTGCGTCCCGACCTGGCGATCGAGGCATTCGAGCAGTATTCCGCCGAGCGCTTCTCCGGGCGCCTGGCGGAGCCCGGGCGGCGATTCCTCCTGGCCGAGAACGGCACGGGCCTGCTCGGCTTCGCGGAACTGCTCCTCGGCGAGACGCCCGCGCCCGTGGCCGGCCTCGCCGGCTGCGAACTCGTCCGGCTGTACGTGCAGCCACGCGCGCAGCGCATGGGCATCGGGCACGCGCTCCTGCGGGCGGCGGAACGCGTGGCGGCCGATCGTTCCTCGCGGGCCGTCTGGCTCGCGGTCTGGGAAGGCAATGCCGATGCGATCGCCTTCTACCGCCGCGAGGGCTATGCCGAGGCGGGCGCGACCAGCTACACGTTCCAGGGCCACACGTACGGCAACCGCGTGTACCGCAAGGCGCTGTCCGGCCACGGCGGCAACGGCTGAAGCCCGGATGCAGAGCGCCGTCCCGGGCCCGCAGCAGGCGCCGACGCCGGCGAACCCCGTCGTGCGCTGGCTGCTCGAGGGCGATCCTTCGATCCGCTGGCAGGCGATGCGCGACCTCGCGAAGGCGCCGGCGCAGGCCGTCGCCGCCGAGCGCGCGCGGGTCGCGACCGAGGGCGCGGGCGCGCGGCTGCTTTCCCTCCAGTCGCCCGACGGACGATGGGGCGGCGCGGCGTGGAACCGCGGGTGGGATTCCACGATGCACGTCCTCACGCTCCTGAAGGAGATGGGCCTGGATCCGGCGAGCGCGGCGGCGCGGCGCGCGGTGGTCCTGGTGCGCGAGCGCGTGACCTGGCGCGGCTGCGGGCCGCCGGAAGCGGACGACAACCCCTTCTTCGCCGGCGAGCTCGAGCCGTGCATCAACG
>JBGAOO010000244.1:0-5212 GCA_044221765.1 Usitatibacteraceae bacterium
CGGTTCGGGCCGTCGCGGCTAGAGCGGCTGTTCCGTCTCGCCCTGCGTCGGCCGCCAGCGCAGCAGGTGCTTCTCCGCCACCGAGACGGCGAAGTCGAGGATGAGCGCGAAGACCGTGAGCACGAGGATGCCCGCGAACACGGTGTTGATGTCGAAGGCGCCCTCGGCCATGTGGATGAGGTAGCCCACGCCCTTGGCGCTGCCCAGGTACTCGCCCACCACCGCGCCCACGAAGGCCATGCCCACGGAGGTGTGCAGGCTCGAGAACACCCACGAGGTGGCCGAGGGCAGGTACACGTAGCGCAGCAGCTGCCGGCGCGTGGCGCCGAGCATCGTCGCGTTGCTGAGCACCACCGGGCTCACTTCCTTCACGCCCTGGTAGACGTTGAAGAAGACGATGAAGAACACGAGCGTCACGCCCAGCGCCACCTTCGACCAGATGCCCAGCCCGAACCACACCATGAAGATCGGCGCGAGCACCACGCGCGGCATCGCGTTGGCGGCCTTGATGTAGGGGTCGAGCAGCGCCGAGGCGAAGGGCGTGAGGCCCAGCCACAGCCCGATCGCCAGGCCGAGCACGGAGCCGATCACGAAGGCGAGGGCGGTCTCCTGCAGCGTCACCCACAGGTGCGGGTAGATCTCGCCCGTCGCGAACCACGCGTACACCGCCTGGAAGATCTTCGCCGGCTCGCCGAAGAAGAAGGCCGCGCGGTCGGGGTTGTCCCAGACCACCGGGGGCAGCAGCTCGGGGTTCGTCGCGACGTGCCAGAAGGCGAAGATCGCGACGAGCAGCAGCACCTGCCAGATCCAGAGGCGGCGTCTCATGGCGGCCTAGCGGTTGAGCTCGTCGTCCCGGAAGTACTTCGTGCCGCGCGCCATCAGCTCGAGCGCGAGGCCCGACTCCGTCATCTGGTAGAGCCACACGCCGTTCGCGATCACCATCGAGCCCTCGACCGCCCCGCCCTTCGAGCCCGAGGCGGCCGCGGCGCTCGCCTGCGCGCCGAGCTCCCAGCCCTTGTTCACGAAGGCGTCGAAGGCGCCCTGCGACTCGAACACCCAGACCAGGTTCACCTTGCGCGCGCCCAGGCCGACGCCCGCCTGCGCCTCCACCATCTTCATGAACGTCTCCGGGCCGCCGCCCTGGCGCACGGCGATGCCCTGGCCGCCGCCGGCGCCCGCGAAGACCACCGTGAGGCCGTAGGTCGAGAAGACCGCGTGGCCGTAGGCGCCCTCGACATGGCGCCTGGCGCCCGGGTGCGTGCGGTAGAGCTGCGCGAGCGTCGCCTCGGCCATCGCGCGGATGTCCTTGCGCGTGGCCTCCCGGATGTTCTCGCTGGGGGCGACGGCGCAGGAAGCGACGAGGAGCGCGGCGGCGAGGGCCGCGAGGCGGGAGGCGATGGCGTTCATGAGGTGGTCCTGTTCCGGGTCTGCTGGTAGCCCTTGAGCACTTCGGCCTTCATGGCATGCCAGATCTGGTCGTGGAGCGCGATGAAGCGCGGGGTGAGGCGGATCTCCGAGACGTCGCGCGGACGCGGCAGGTCGATCGCGTAGTCGCCGATCGGGTGCGTGGCCGGGCCCGCCGAGAGCACCACGACGCGGTCGGAGAGGGAGATGGCCTCCTCGAGGTCGTGGGTGATGAAGATGACGCTCTTCCGGTCGGCGCTCCAGAGCTCGAGCAGCTCGTTCTCCATGAGGCCGCGCGTCTGCACGTCGAGCGCGGAGAAGGGCTCGTCCATCAGCAGGATCTGCGGGTCGAGGATGAGCATCTGCGCGAGCGAGACGCGCTTTCGCATGCCGCCGGAGAGCTGGTGCGGGTAGCGGTCGCCGAAGCCCGCCAGGCCCACGCGCGCGAGCCAGTCCTCTGCCTTCGCGCGCGCCGAGGCCTTCTCCTCGCCGCGGAACTCGAGCCCGGCCGTCACGTTGTCCAGGGCGCTTCGCCAGGGCATGAGCGCCTCGGACTGGAACATGTAGCCCGCGCGCCGGTTGATGCCCGAGAGGGGCTCGCCGTGGATCCTCACCGTGCCCGAGGAGGGCTTGAGCAGCCCCGCGGCCACGTTGAGGAGCGTGGACTTGCCGCAGCCGGTCGGGCCCACCACGGAGACGAATTCCCCGTCGGCGACGGCGAGGTCCACGTCCTTCACGGCCGTGTAGCTGCCCTCCCCGCCCTTCGAGGCGAAGGTGCAGGTGATCTTGTCGAGGGCGACCGCGGCGCTCATGAAAGCGACTGCTCGCACGGGTCGATCGGCGGGCGAAGGCCGTCCGATCGGACACGGTTCCCGGAGGTGGTCATCGCGGCCGGGCGGCTAGCGGTACTTCGCGGCCGCCTTCTTCGCGAACGAGTTGTCGAACGTATTCTCCAGCTTGATCGTGCTCCCGGCCGCGATCACCGAGGGCTCGAACTGCTTGAGCACCTTGTACACGTTCTGCGCGGCCTTCATGCTCATCTGCCCGTCCTCCGAGTAGCCGACCATGTTCTTGAGCAGGCCCGCCTTGTAGAGCGAGGGGTTGCCCGCCTTGTAGGCGTCGGGCATGAGGTCCACGATCTCCTGGGGCGTGGCCTTCGCGATCCAGCGGTTGGCGCGCACCATCGCGTTCACCACCGCCTGCACCGTGTTCGGGTTCTTCTTGATGAACTCGTCGGTGATGTAGATCACGCTCGCGTGGTAGTCGCCGCCGTAGATCTCGTTCATGCCCTTCTCGGTGCGGCTGTCGGCCACGGCGACGTACTTGCCGGTGGACTCGAGCTGGGTGATGACCGGGTCCAGGTTCGACATCGCGTCGATCTCGCCCTTCTCCATCGCGGCGACCGCCCCCGAGCCCGCGCCCACGCCCACGACGGCGATGTCCGTGGGCTTGAGCCCGCCCTTGGCGAGGATGTTGTTCACGAACATGTTGGTCGAGGAGCCCGGGGCGGTGACGCCCACCTTGAGGCCCTTCAGGTCCGCCGGGCCCTTGTACTTCGCGGCCTTGTCCTTGGGCAGCAGCAGCACGATGGAGCTGTATTTCGCCTGCAGCACCACCGCCTTGATGGGCTGCTTCTTCGCGGCCATGTTGATGGTGTGCTCGTAGGCGCCGGAGACCATGTCCGCCGAGCCGCCCACCAGCGCCTGCAGCGCCTTCGCGCCGCCGGCGAAGTCGGGGATCTCGACCTCCAGGCCCTCCTCCTTGAAGTAGCCCTTGCGCTCGGCCACCGACAGCGGCAGGTAGTAGAAGAGGTTCTTGCCTCCCACCGCGATCGTGATCTTCTTCTTCTCGGGGGCCTGGGCGGCGGCCGTGCAGGCCATCGCGAGGCCCACGGCCAGGGCCGCGAGCATCCGCATCGTGCGCATCATCGTCGTCTCTCCTCTGTCTTGGCCGCCCCGCTGGTGCGGGGTCTCGCCCGTTGTCCCGCCTCGGATCAGAATCGCCAGCCGGCCTTGGCCGACACGGTGGTGTTGTCGCCGAGCCGCTCGGCCTCGATCGCGAGGTTCACGATCGCGAAGTTCATGTTGAGCCCGCCGAAGTAGCGGGTCTTGTCGAGGGTCTCGCCCGCGAGCGCCACGCCGTCGGCGCTCGACTTCAGGCGCACGCGCCCCGCGCCCAGGTAGGGGGTCACGATCGCCAGGCGCTTGGAGACCATGAGGTCCATGCCGTAGGTCTTGAGGTCGATGCCGCCCGCGTCGTTCGCGCGCGTGCCGGAGGCGCGCAGGGCGAGCGCCGGCGTGGCCCCCGAATCCTCGAGCAGGGCGTAGCGCAGGTCCACGCCGTAGAGCGTCGCGTTCACGCTGGACAGGCCGCCCACGAAGGCGCCGATGTCGAAGCCCAGCGGCAGGCCTTTGTAGACGTGCAGCTTGGGCACGAACAGGTAGTCGGGGTCGCTGCCGCCGGCGCGCCGGAAGAGATCGGCGTGCTTCACGTCCGTGGCGGAGGCTTCCAGCCCGATGTCGAAGCCGACGAGGCCCAGCGGCGTGGCGGGCGTGACGCCCTTGTACGAGGCGGCCGCACCGAGGTCCTCGGAGAGCTGGCGGAACTGCCCCTGGTCGAGGGCGCCCAGGTTGGAGAAGCCGCCGGCCGCGGCGGGCAGCGCGGCGGCGATCAGGGTCGAGGCGAGGATTCGTCGGGTCATGGCGACACTTTCAGGGAGTCTGGAGGGGCGTGGAGCTCGAGGCTCTTGCCGGCCTTCATCACCTGGCCCGGGGTGTCGTGCCCCACGATGGCGGGCAGGCGGCGGGCGCAGGCGATGAGCTTGTCGAGGTCGACGCCGGTGTCGAAGCCCATGTCCACGAGCATGTTGACCATGTCCTCGGTGCAAATGTTTCCGGTCGCCCCGGGCGCGAAGGGGCAGCCGCCCAGCCCGGCGACCGAGCCGTCGAAGGAGCGCACCCCCGCGGCGATGCCCGCGACGACGTTCGCGAGGCCCATGCCGCGCGTGTTGTGGAAGTGCAGCGTGTAGAAGGTCTCGTCCGGCGGCGGGAAGCGCTCGAGCACCCGGCGCGTGAGGTCCTCCACCTGCCGGGGGTTCGCCATGCCGGTGGTGTCCGCGAGGGACACGCCGTCCACGCCCGCCTGCCGGAAGGCCTCGACGAAGCGAAGCACCGCGTCCTCGCTCACGCGGCCCTCGAACGGGCAGCCGAACGTGGTGGACAGGCTCATCGTCATCCGCATGCCCGCCTCGTGCGCGATGCGCACCATCGCGGGCAGTTCCGCGAGGGACTCGGCATGGGTGCGGTTGATGTTGGCGCGGTTGTGCGTCTGCGAGGCGGACATCACGCCGTTCAACTCGTCGGGCCGCCGGGCCGTGGCCGCCGCGTTCTGCGCGCCGCGGATGTTGGGCACGAGCGCGACATACACGACGCCCGGCACGCGCTCGATCCCCGCGAGCACCTCGTTCGCGTCCGCGAGCGCCGGCACCGCCTTCGGGCTCACGAAGGAGGTCACCTCGATCTTCGCGAGGCCCGTGCGCGAGAGCTCGTCGATGAAGGCGACCTTGGTGGCCGTGGGCACGAAGGCATTCTCGATCTGGAACCCGTCTCGGACGGCGACGTCGTTCATGTAGAGGCGCATGGCGCGATTCTACCTTGGCGCGGGCGAACCCACGGCAGGCGGCCCGTCCCGATCCCTTGTTTGCGGCAGGCCTGGGCGGCACCAGATCTGGGACAGGCGTCCCACGGGCCGGAACTGGACCCCGAACCGGCCGCTGTTCCCCTCAAGAAATGACGCTGATCGCCGTAGG
>JBGAOO010000245.1:0-5203 GCA_044221765.1 Usitatibacteraceae bacterium
GGCCGCGATCCAGCCGGCCTAGCGCGCCCGCGCCGCCTGTCGCGGCAGCGCCGTGGCACCGGCCCGGGTGCGCGATCGCACGACCCCCGCCGGGCGGACGGCTACAATGTCGCCCACAGCACCCTTCCGATCCGTCCCGACCGATCCCCCATGACTTCCATGAACGGCGCCGAAGCCCTCGTGCGCATGCTGCAACTCAATGGCGTGAAGCACGTTTTCGGCCTGTGCGGCGACACGAGCCTGCCCTTCTACGACGCGATGGCACGGCTGGACCACGGCATCGACCACGTCCTCACGCGAGACGAGCGAAGCGCCGCCTACATGGCGGATGCGTACGCCCGCGTGACGGGGCTGGTGGGCGTGTGCGAGGGGCCGAGCGGCGGCGGGGCCACGTACCTCCTGCCGGGCCTGGTGGAGGCGAACGAGTCGTCCATCGCCGTGCTGGGCATCACCTCGGACGTCTCCGTGGGCTCGCGCGGCAAGTTCCCGCTCACGGAACTGGACCAGCAGTCGCTCTACCGCCCGCTCACGAAATGGAACACGACGGTCGACCGCGCCGACCAGATCCCCGGCGCGGTGCGCGGGGCCTTCCGGGCGATGACCACTGGCCGGCCGGGCGCGGCGCACATCTGCCTGCCCTACGACCTGCAGAAGCTGCCGGTGGACGCGGGCGAGGTGTGGGCTCAGCCCGGGCACGACCGGTTTCCCGCGATGCGCTCGCGGCCGGCGGCGGCGGACGTGGAGCGCGCCGCGCGCCAGCTCGTGGCCGCGCGCACGCCGGTGATCGTGTGCGGCGGCGGCGTGATCCAGGCCGGCGCGTGCGCCGAGCTCTCGGCGCTCGCCACGATGCTCAACGCGCCGGTGTGCACCACGGTGAGCGGCAAGGGCACGCTCGCCGACTCGCATCCGCTCAACGCGGGCGTCGTCGGCACCAACGGCGGCGTGCCGGCCACGCGCGCGGTGGTGATGAAGGCGGACCTCGTCCTGTTCATCGGCTGCCGCGCCGGATCCACCACCACCGAGCACTGGAAGTACCCCTCGCGCGAGGCCACGATCCTGCACCTGGACGTGGACGCCATGACCATCGGCACCAACTACCGCACCGACACCGCGATGGTGGGCGATGCGCTCCTGGGCCTGCAGGATCTCAACGACGCGGTGCGCGCGCGCCTTGTCCACCGCGTCGCCGGCGCCGCCGACGGCCGCGCGATCGCCGGCACGGCCCGCGCGACCAAGCGGGCCGAGTTCGCCGCGCTCGCCGCCTCGGCCGACCTGCCCATCCGGCCCGAGCGCGTCGTGGATTCGCTCAACCGCCTGTTGCCGCCCGATGCGATCGTCGTCGCCGATCCCGGCACCCCCTGCCCCTATTTCTCCGCGTTCTTCGACGCGCCGCAGGCCGGCCGGCATTTCATCACCAACCGCGCGCACGGGGCCCTGGGCTTCGCGATGTCCGCCGGCGTAGGCGCCTGGTTCGGGCGCCCCACGTCCACCGTGGTCGCCGCGATGGGCGACGGCAGCTTCAACTTCACCTGCGGCGAGCTGGAGACGATCGTCCGGCGCGGCGTGCCGCTCAAGATGATCGTCTTCTCGAACACGGTCTTCGGCTGGATCAAGGCCAGCCAGAAGACGGGCTACGGCGAGCGCTACTTCTCCGTGGACTTCAACCGCACCGACCACGCGCGCGTGGCGGAGGCCTTCGGCGTGAAGGCCTGGCGCGTGGAGGACCCGGCGCGGCTCGACGAGGCCCTGCACGCGGCGCTCGCCCACGACGGGCCGGCGCTCGTCGACGTGATCTCGCAGCAGCTGCAGGACAGCGCCGTCCCCGTGAGCCAGTGGATGGGCTGAGCGGCGCGCCTTCCTTCCCCCTTCACCCGACCCGGAGCATCCGACCATGACCGACTCGTTCTCCCGCCGCGACGCCCTCGGGGCGCTGGCCGCCGCCGTCGCCGGCAGCTTCGTGCCCGCCGTCCTCGCGCAGTCCGACAGCACGCTCAAGCTCGTCGTGACCTTCCCGCCGGGCGGCAGCACCGACATCACCGCGCGCATCCTGCAGCCGCGCCTGGCGGAGAAGGCGGGGCGGCCGGTGATCGTCGAGAACAAGCCCGGCGCCGCGAGCCAGGTGGGCACGGCCTTCGTCGCGAAGAGCGCGCCCGACGGCAACACGGTGCTCGTGTGCTTCGACACGCACGCGATCAACCCGATCGCGAAGAAGAACCTGCCCTACGACACGTTCAAGGACTTCGTCGGCGTCTCGCTCGCCGTGCGCTTCCCGCTCGTGATCGGCGCGAACGCCTCGGTGCCCGGCAAGGACCTCAAGGAGTTCCTCGCCGCGGCCAAGGCGGCGCCGGGCAAGTTCAGCTACGCCTCCACGGGCCTGGGCTCCATGAACCACCTCGTGGCCGAGGACCTCAAGCGCCAGGCCAACGTGGACCTGCTCCACGTGCCCTACGGCGGCGGCGGCCCGGCGGTGCAGGCCGTGCTCGCCAACACGGTGAGCCTCACGCTCCTCAGCTACGCGGCGCTCAAGGGCAACATCGCCGCGGGGAAGATCAAGGCCCTGGCGGTCACGGGCACCAAGCGCCTGGCGGACCTGCCGGACGTGCCCACGGTGAGCGAGAGCGGCTTCCCGGGGTTCGAGGCCTATTCGTGGATCGGCATCTTCGCGCCCTCGGCCACGCCGCCGGCCGTCGTGAGGAAGCTCACGGAGGATTTCCAGGGCGGCCTGCGCCATCCCGACGTGAGCGGCAAGCTCGCGGACGCCGGGTTCGAGGTCATCGCCTCCGACGGCCCGTCGCTCGACAAGTACGCGCACGAGCAGTTCGATCGCTGGAGCGCCTTCGTGAAGCGCACCAGCCTCAGGATGGAAGAGTAGGGCACCCGCCCGTGACGTTCGCGCTGGACCATGTCGTCATCGCCGTCGCCGACCTGGCGAAGGCCATCGAGGACTATCGCGCGCTCGGCTTCACCGTCGTGCCCGGCGGGCGCCATCCGGGCCGCACCTCGCACAACGCGCTCGTGGTGTTCGAGGACGGCAGCTACCTCGAGATCATCGCGTGGGCCGAGCCCGGGCCCGCCGAGCGCTGGTACAACGTGCTCTCGAAGCACGGCGAGGGGCTCATGGATTTCGCGCTGCTCCCGGCGAGCGTGCCCGCGGCCGTGGCGGCGGCGAAGGCGCGCGGCCTCGCGCTCAACGGGCCGGTCGATGGCGGGCGCGTGCGGCCGGACGGGCGCGAGCTCAAATGGCAGACGGGAAGGCAAACGACGTTCGACCTGCCCTTCCTCTGCGGCGACGTGACGCCGCGAAGCCTGCGCGTGCCCGAAGGCGAGGTGCGTCGACATGCCAACGGCGTGACCGGCGTGGCGAGCCTGTCGGTGGCCGTGCACGACCTGGAAGTCTCCCTCGCCCGCTACCGGGCGCTGCTCGGCCCCGACGGCGGCGGCGTGAGCGTGGGCGAGCCCTTCGTGCTTCCCGACGCGGGGATCCGGCTGGCCGCCGTGCGGCTGGGCGCCACGGCGATCGTCCTCGCGACGCCCTCGGGCGCGGCGGCCCGCGAGCCGGCGCAGGCCGCCTGGCTGCGCGAGCGCCTCGCGAATCGTGGCGAGTGGCCGTGCGCGCTGGCGCTGCGCCTCGCCCCGGGCAGCGCCGCCGTCCGGTTCGACCCGGCGCTCACGCACGCCGTTCCGCTGGAGGCGGGCGGGTGGCCGGTACCGGGTTGAGGGCGCGGGCGTCGCCTCGCGTGTGCAACCGGGACCCGCGTCAGGCCGGGGCCATCAGGCCTCGGGTTCCCTGAGGCCGCCCGTTCAGCCGGGAGGCGAGGGCGGCGGCTCGGGCGGGAACTGCTCGCGCATGAACTGCAGGTTGTCCTCGAGCATGCGGCGGTACTGCGCGCAGAAGAGGTCGAGCGCCTCCTCCGGCGTCTGCGTGCGGCTCGCCCCGCTCGTCACCCAGGTGAAGGCGCAGTAGCGCGAGGCGGCCCACAGGATGGCGGCGCTCGCGCGCGGCTTGCCGTGCTCCTCGCCGACCTCGTTGGCGAGCGTGACGAACCGGTTGGAGAGCGCGAAGAACGCCTGCGCGTCCTCGGGGCTGGGCATGGTCATGGCTGGAGCACCTTGCCGGGATTCATGATCCCGCGCGGGTCGAGGGACTGCTTGATGGCGCGCATGAGGCCGAGCTCGAGCGCGGACTTGTAGCGCGGCAGCTCGTCGCGCTTGAGCGCCCCGATGCCGTGCTCGGCGCTGATCGAGCCGCCCAGGCGGCTCACCACGCCGTAGGCCACCGCGTTCACCCGGTGCGAGAAATCCGCGAAGCTCTCCGGGCTGCCGGGGGGCGGGAACACGTTCCAGTGGATGTTGCCGTCGCCCACGTGGCCGAAGGCGACGATGCGCACGCCCGGGAAGGCCGCCTCGATCTCGGGATTGCCCTCGGCGATCATCCGCGCCACGCGGCTCACCGGCACCGAGACGTCGTGCTTCACGCTGTAGCCCTCGATCTTCTGGGCCTCGGAGATGTTCTCGCGCAGCGCCCAGAGCGCCTTGCGCTGCGCCTCGCTGGAGGCGAGCACCGCGTCGGCGACCAGGCCCGACTCCACGCCCTCGCCCAGCGCCTCCTCCAGCATCGCGGCGAGCGCGTTGCCCTCGGCGCTGTCGAAGAGCTCGAGCAGCACGTACCAGGGGTGGGGCTGCTGGAGGGGATCGACGGAATTCACGATGTGCTTGAAGACGAGGTCCAGGCAAAGGCGCGAGATCAGCTCGAAGCTCGTGATGCGCTCGCCGCAGGCGAGGCGCAGCCGGCCGAGCAGGTCGACGGAGGCCTCCGGGCTCGCCACCGCCACGAGCGCGGTCGCGATCGCGCGCGGCTTCGGCTGCAGCTTGAGCACCGCGGCGGTCACGATGCCCAGCGTGCCCTCGGCGCCGATGAACAGGTGCTTCAGGTCGTAGCCGGTGTTGTCCTTGCGCAGGCCGCGCAGCCCGTCCCACACCTGGCCGTCGGGCAGCACCACCTCCAGGCCGAGCACCTGCTCGCGCATGTTCCCGTAGCGCAGCACCTGCGTGCCGCCGGCGTTGGTGGAGATGTTGCCGCCCACCTCGCAGCTGCCTTCGGCGCCGAGCGAGAGGGGGAAGAAGCGGTCGTTCTCCTCGGCCACCTGCTGCAACCGCTCGAGCACCACGCCCGCCTCGACGGTGATGGTGTTGTTGTCCAGGT
>JBGAOO010000246.1:0-5202 GCA_044221765.1 Usitatibacteraceae bacterium
GCTCTGGCGCACGCGCGCCTACCTCACGACATTCCGCGGGCTCCGGAAGCCCTGGGCGCCGGTCGAGGCGCGCTGCCGCGAGTTCGGACTCGAGGCGCACTACCACTTCGGCATGAGCTATCGCGCCCGGGGCATCGTCGCGGGCGACTGAACCGTTCGCGAAGCGGGCGCCCGCGATGCGAAAGGCCTGGCGCGCGTCTCCCCGGCACCGCCGTTCTCGCCGATAATGCCGGTCCTTCCAGGCATTCAGGAGCCCCCATGCGCACCCATCGCATCGCCGTCATCCCGGGAGACGGCATCGGGACCGAGGTCCTCGCCGCCGGCCTCGAGGTGCTGGGCACGCTCGCCGGGCGCAGCGGCTTCGCGCTCGAGACGCGGCACTTCCCGTGGAGCTCGGACTACTACCTCGAGCATGGCCACTACATCCCGGAAGGCGGCCTGGCCGAGCTGAAGGGCTTCGACGCGATCTTCTTCGGCGCCGTGGGCAGCCAGAAGGTGCCCGACCATGTCTCGCTCTGGGGCCTGCGCCTGCCGATCTGCCAGGGCTTCGACCAGTACGCGAACGTGCGCCCGGCGCGCGTGCTGCCGGGCGTGAAGAGCCCGCTCGCCGGCGGCAAGGACATCGACTGGGTGATCATCCGCGAGAACTCCGAGGGCGAGTACGCGGGCAACGGCGGGCGCACCCACCGCGGCCTGCCCATCGAGACCGCGACCGAGGTGGCCGTGTTCACGCGCGCGGGCGTGGAGCGCATCCACCGCTTCGCCTTCCGGCTCGCGCAGGCGCGCCCGCGCAAGCACCTCACCCTCGTCACCAAGTCCAACGCGCAGCGCTTCGGCATGGTGATGTGGGACGAGATCTTCTTCGAGGTGGCGAAGGAGTTCCCCGACGTGAAGGTCGACCGCGAGCTGGTCGATGCCGTGACCACCCGCATGGTGCTCAAGCCGGCCACGCTCGACGTGCTGGTGGCGACCAACCTGCACGCCGACATCCTCTCGGACCTCGCCGCCGCGCTCTCGGGCAGCCTGGGCATCGCGCCCACGGCGAACCTCAATCCCGAGCGCGCCTTCCCGTCGATGTTCGAGCCGATCCACGGCTCGGCCTTCGACATCGCCGGCAAGGGCATCGCCAACCCGACGGCCACCTTCTGGACGGCGGCGATGATGCTCGAGCACCTGGGCGAGGCGCAGGCGGCGCGCGAGCTGATGGCCGCCATCGAGCAGGTCACCGCGAGCGGGCTGCACACCCCCGACCTGGGCGGCCGGGCGACGACGGCGGAAGTCACGCGCGCGGTGTGCGCGTGCCTGGCCGGCTAGCCGCCACGGCCGCCGGCACCGCTTCCCCCCGCGGACACGAGGAGCCCGACTTGCGCCCCGCCTTCATCCCGATCGCCTGCCTTCTGCCGGCCCTGCTCGCCCTCGAGGCGAACGCCCAGCTCCTGCACTTCAGGATCACGGGCGACTACGAGGCCCCGACGGCCATCGCCCACCGGGAGAACGGCGCCCAGGCCACCGTGAAGGACCGCGTCGTCTTCGAGTTCGACCAGGATGCGAAGACGGGGAAGATGGGGCCGATCCGCTTCCGGAACTTCCCCTCGTCCGCCACGGCCCTGCGAAGCGTCGAGCCCTCCTGCCCGCCGCCGGTGATGGCCGGCGCCTACGAGCACCTCGAGGTCACCGGCGTCACCTACGACGGCTATGCCGCCTTCCAGTTGAAGGGCACGCGCGCCTATCCGGAGGTGCAGTGGACGGCGAACTGCCGCGGCAGCCCGGAGAAGAAGAAGGTCGCCGCGACGACGGAGCCCTTCACGCTCGGCGTGAGCACGCTCGACGCGCGCAAGCCGACCGTCTTCAGCGTCAAGCTGGAGAACGGCTGGCGCTGGCGCTACGTCGTCACGGCCGCGGGCCAGTAAGGCGCGGGCGCTAGCCGTCCTGCTGCGCGCGCCAGCGCCGGTAGAGCCAGGCGAGCGTGGCGAGGACCAGCGCGACGGCGAGCAGGCGCGTGAAGCCGGCGATTCGCGTGTCCCAGCGCAGGACATGCCAGCGGCTGAAGATCTCGGTCCAGTCGTGGTCGCCCCCGCCCACCAGCGGCAGCAGCTGCGCGCGCGCATCGGCCATGTAGCGCGCGACGTTCAGCAGGTTCTCGCCGAGCCAGACGAGCCCGGCGGCCGTGCCCACGGCATTGTCCTCGCGGTGGAAGTGCACCGCCACGGCCACGGGGAAGGCGAGCTGGAAGAGCGTGCCGCCGTACACGGCGAGGCGGTGGCTCGCGAGGCCCACGAGCGGATGGCCCGCCTCGTGGATCGCGAGGTTGGCGCTGTCGAGGATCGGCACCCAGCCCTGCGCGGAAAAGGCGTGGAAGCCCAGGCACACGGCCGCGAAGAGCGCGATGCCGGCGAGCGCCGGGAGCGTGATCGCGGCCGGCTCGCGTCCGAGCGCGAAGCCGCCCTCCTGCCGCTCGCGTTCCACGGGTCCCCTCCTAGCGTGCCGGCAGTTCCTCGGCGATGAAGGCACGCACGAGCGCTTCGAAGCCCGCGTCCGCCTTCATCCCCATCTCCCCTGCCCGCTTCGCCTCGATGCCCGCCGGCCAGCCGCCGACGATCTTCGCGATGCGCGCATCGGGCACCCAGCGGATGCGCCCGGCCACCTCGTCGCCGGCCACCTCCCGGAGCGTGTCGGCCATCTCGCCCACGGTCACCGTGATGCCCGGCAGGTTGAGCGAGCGGCTCGACCCGAAGGAGGCTGCCGGCGCCTCGTGCGCCTGCACCAGGTGCGAGACCACGCTGCCCGGCGAGGAGAGCCACATCGCGGTCTCCGGCGGCACCGGGCACACGGCCTCCAGGCCCTGGAGCGGCTCGCGGATGATGCCGCTCGCGAAGGAGGAGGCTGCCGCGTTGGGCTTGCCCGGGCGCACGCAGATCGTGGGCAGGCGGCAGGCGCGCCCGTCGATGAACCCCTTGCGCGAATAGTCGTTCACCAGGAGTTCGCCCATCGCCTTCTGCGTGCCGTAGCTCGTCTGCGGCTGCAGGTGCCACGACTCGGGCACCATCGCCGGCATCGGGCCGCCGAACACGGCGCAGCTGCTCGCGAAGACCACGCGCGGCGGCGCCGGGAGCGCGCGGCACGCCTCGAGCAGGTGGCGCGTGCCGTTGCCGTTCACGCGCATGCCCAGGTCGAAGTCGGCCTCGGCCTGCCCGCTCACGACCGCCGCCAGGTGGAAGGCCGAGCCGGTGTCGTGGCCGATCGCCTGCGCGATGAACGCGGGGTCCGCGATGTCGCCCACCAGGTGCGTCACGCGCGGGTCCTCGAGGTTCGCGCGGGCGATGTCGACCAGCACCAGGCGGTCGATCGCCTCCACCTGCCCCGCGGGATTGGTGAGGCCGGGGCCGGCGAGCAGCTTTCGCGCGAGGCGCAGGCCGATGAAGCCGGCGCCGCCGGTGATGACGACTTTCATGGCGACGCTCCTATCGCTTGAGCCAGGGCTTGGCCCAGTCCAGGCCGGTGGTGGTGCCCGCGCGCGGCCGGTATTCGCACCCCACCCAGCCGTCGTAGCCCAGGTGGTCGAGCAGCTCGAACAGGTACGGGTAGTTCACCTCGCCCACGTCGGGCTCGTGCCGCTCGGGGACGCCCGCGATCTGCACGTGCCCCACGCCCTTCAGGTACTTGCGCACCTTCATCGCGAGGTCGCCCTCGACGATCTGGCAGTGGTAGAGGTCCATCTGCACCTTGAGGTTCGGCGCGCCGACCTTCTCGCGGATGGCGTGCGCCTCGTCCTGGCGGTTCAGGAGGTAGCCGGGGATGTCGCGCGGGTTGATGGGCTCGATCACCACCGTCACGCCGAAGGGCGCGGCCTCGGCGGCGGCGTGGGCGACATGCTTCACGTAGAGCGCCATGCACCGCTCGCGGTCCTCGCCGGCCGGGACGACGCCCGCCATCACGTGCAGGCGCTTGTTGCCGAGCACGCGCGAGTACTCGAGCGCCTTCGCCACCGAGGCCCTGAACTCCTCCTCCCGGCCGGGGATGCAGGCCATCCCCCGCTCGCCGGCGGCATAGTCGCCCGCGGGCGTGTTGAAGAGCGCCTGGGTGAGCCCGTAGGCCTTCAGGCGGGCGCGGATCTCGTCCACCGGGAACTCGTAGGGCGAGAGGAACTCCACGCCGCGGAATCCGTCGCTCGCCGCGGCGCCGAAGCGGTCCAGGAACGCGAATTCGGTGTACATCATGGTGAGGTTGGCGGCCAGGCGGGGCATGACGGGATTCTCCGGTTACCAATGGGCGCCGAACGCGCGGCGCAGTTCTTCGATCGCTTCCGCGGCCAGCGGGGCGGCCTCGCGGTTCGACAGGAGCCAGAGCTTCGCGGTCTCCTCCAGTTCCTCGAGCACGGCCATCGCGGCGGCGGGCGAATCGTGCCAGACGTTGGGGCCGAGGCGATCGAGCATCACGGCGCGGATGGGCGCGCCGCGCCGCGCGAAGCGCGCGATCGTCTCCGCGACGAGCTCGCCCACGGCCGGGTCGCCCGGCCGGTGGTAGGCGATGAGCGGCGTGTGCCCCACCTTCATGTCTCCGCGACGAGCTCGCCCACGGCCGGATCGCCCGGCCGGTGGTAGGCGACGAGCGGCGTGTGCCCGACCTTCATCACGTAGTAGGGCGTGATCGGCGGGACGATGTCGTCGGCGTGCCAGGGGCCGGCCAGGGTGAGGGCCACCAGGTGCGTCGAATGGGTGTGGATCACGCAGCGCGCCTTCGCGTCGGCCCCGTAGATGCGCCGGTGCAGCGCGATCGTCTTGCTGGGCCGGTCGCCCGAGACGGGCTCGCCCGCCTCGTCCACGAGCGACAGGCGGTCGGGCACGAGGAAGCCCAGGCAGGCGTCGGTGGGCGTGATGAGGAAGCCGTCGTCCACGCGCACGCTGATGTTGCCCGCGGTGGCGTGGACGTAGCCGCGCTCGAAGAGGCTGCGGCCGACCCGGCAGATCTCGTAGCGGATGTCCTGGTGCTTCATGGCTTGCGGCCGGCCGCCAGCAGGGCGAAGGCCTTCGTGAAGAAGTCGGGCGCGCCGAAGTTGCCCGACTTGAGCGCCAGGTGGATCGTGTCGCCCGCCACGGGCGAATGCGCGGCGCACCAGGGAACGCCCGGGTCGATCTGCGCGCCGATGCGCAGGCGCTCCACGCCCAGGGCCTGCACGACGGCGCCCGAGGTCTCGCCGCCGGC
>JBGAOO010000247.1:0-5267 GCA_044221765.1 Usitatibacteraceae bacterium
TGGCTGCTCGCGCGGGTCCACGACCGCCAGCTCGGCCCGGGGAATCCCTGAGCCGCGGCGCGGTCGAACCGCCTCAACCGTACGCACAACCGGAGAATGACGATGCGATCGATGCGCACCCTGGCCCTGGCGGCCTTCCTCGCGGTACCGGCCGTCGTCCTCGCGCAGGCCACGGAGAAGGCCACGTTCGCGGGCGGCTGCTTCTGGTGCATGGAGCCGCCGTACGACGCGCTGCCGGGCGTGATCTCCACCACCTCCGGCTACATGGGCGGCTCCAAGGCGAACCCCACCTACCAGGAGGTCTCGGCCGGCATCACCGGGCACGCCGAGGTGCTGCAGGTGGTGTACGACCCGAAGAAGGTCAC
This sequence comes from Usitatibacteraceae bacterium, assembly GCA_044221765.1. Lineage (GTDB taxonomy): Bacteria > Pseudomonadota > Gammaproteobacteria > Burkholderiales > Usitatibacteraceae > FEB-7. The sequence continues at coordinate 366 of JBGAOO010000247.1, forward strand.
CTACGAGAAGCTGCTCGAGGTCTTCTGGGTGAACATCGATCCCACGGTGAAGGACCGCCAGTTCTGCGACGCGGGCACGCAGTACCGCACGGCCATCTTCTACCACTCCGAGGCGCAGAAGAAGGCGGCCGAGGCCTCGAAGGCGGCGCTCGAGAAGTCGAAGCCCTTCAAGGCCGCGATCGTGACGCCCGTGGAGGCGGCCACCACGTTCTACCCGGCCGAGGATTACCACCAGGACTACTACACGAAGAACCCGGTGCGCTACAAGTTCTACCGCAACGGTTGCGGGCGCGATGCGCGCCTGAAGGAACTCTGGGGCGACAAGGCCGGTCACTAGCCCCGTCGACGGGCCTGCCGCATGCCGGGCCGGCCGAGGAGGAAAGGATGAAGTCTGCCGACTGCCCGCCGCTCGCCCTGGGCGAGGCCCTCGAGAGCCTCGCGGCGATGCCCGACTTCCTCGCCCGCGCGCTCGAGCGCGCGGCCGATCCCGCGAGCCCCGCCGCCGACGGCGGCTTCAGCCTCGTCGAGCACGCCTGCCACCTGCGCGACCTGGAGCGAGAAGGCTACCTGCTGCGCGTGAGGCGGCTGCTCGAGGAGGACTCGCCCGCGCTCGCCGGCTTCGACGGCGATCGCATCGCGCGCGAACGAGGCTACCGCGCACAGGATGCGGCCGCCGCCTGCGCCGATTTCGCCCTCGCACGGGCGGAGCTCGTGCGCCGAGTGCGCGCCCTGGGCGATGCCGAGCTCTGCCGCGAGGGCGAGTTCGCCGGCCGCCGCGTGAGCCTTGCCGATGTCGTGCGGATGGCCGCCGGGCACGATGCCGAGCACCGCGCGGACATCGACCGCCTGCTGGCGGCCGCGCCGTAGTCCGATGCGCGCCGCGCCCGCCTTCCTTTGCCTGGCCGCGTTCGCCGCGCAGGCGGCGCCGGAGACCTTCGAGGTGGACCTCGCGCACACCTATCCTTCGTTCGAGGTCTCGCACCTGGGCATCAGCACGCAGCGCGGCCGGTTCGAGAAGACGTCCGGGCGCATCGTGCTCGACCGCGAGGCCGGCACGGGCTCGATCGACCTGCGCATCGAGGCGGCGAGCGTGAGCACCGGCAACCGCCTGCTCGACGGCGTGCTCAAGGGCGAGGATTTCTTCGATGCCGCCACGCATCCGTTCCTCACCTTCCGCTCGAGCGCGCTGGAATTCGAAGGGGGCGTGCCGAAGCGTGCCGTCGGTGAGCTGACGATGGTCGGCACGACCCGGCGCGTGAGCATCGAGGTCGCGCGCTTCGGCTGCACGCGGCTGCCCTTCTTCGTGCGCCTCACCTGCGGCGCCGACGTGACGGCGCGCCTGAAGCGCTCCGAGTTCGGGATGGGCGCCTTCGCGGGCCTGGTGGGCGACGAGGTGCTGCTCGAGGTGCAGATCGAGGCGGTGAAGCAGGAGCCCGCGGTGGAGGCGCCGCCGGCGGGCGGGTAGGGACGAAGGCGCGGGCATCGCGCGAGGAAGATGACATGGAAATGAAACGGCTCAGTGCCACCGGGCTTCGCGCCGCGGGCTACGACGAGCGCAGCCGCAAGCTGGTGGTGGAGACCACCGCGGGCACCTTCGAGTACGCGAACGTCTCGCCGGAGGTCTACCGGCGCCTGATGGCCTCGCCCTCGCCGGCGAGCTACTACCGCGAGTCGATCGAGGAGGAGTTCACCGGCCGGCGCGTGCGCTAGCTCGCCCCGGCTACTTGCCCGGGACGATCGAGTTCACCGACGGGTCGTCGCAGCGCACGATGTTCGAGAACGGGTTGGACGGGTCCGGGTTCTTCGACTTGTCGGAGCAGAAACAGGCCTCGTGCCAGTACCAGCGGCCGCTGCGGCCCTGGCGCATGATGTGCTCGCAGGTGAGCGCCGTGCGGTTGGTGCCGGCGATGCTGAACGGGCGCATCGACAGCGGCGGCACGGCCGGCGGCCTCGCCTCGGGGCGCGGCGGCGGCACCTCGAACACGGAATCGCAGACGGGCATGTGCTTGCAGGCGCCTTCGCCGTTGCAGAGCCATTCCCAGGAACAGGCCGCGTGGGCGGGCGTGCCGGCGAGGCCGAGCAGGGCGAGCGCGAGGGCGGTGCGGGCGGTCTTCATGGACTCTCCTTGGATCGTTCCGGCCGCGGCGCGAGGCACCGCGAAACTGGAACGCAGTTTGCGCCGCGCCCCCGGCGGCGGGAATGCGCTGACGCTTGCTCTTTGTTACTGATTGTCACTTTCGAGACCCTATAATCCGCGCTCGACGGATCATCGCATCCGTTCCCATTTCCCGAGAAGCCGCCATGCACCGCCATCGACTGCACGCCCTGCTCGCCACGCTCGCCTGCACCGCCGTCTTCGCGCAGGAGCCGGCCACGATCGAGGCCCTGCAGGCGCGCCTGGAGAAGCGCCTGGCCGCCGAGGAGAAGCCCACGTGCGCCATCGTGGGTTTCGCCGGCGGGAAGACGCTGGTCGCGAAGGCCTGCACCGAAGGCGCGACCGCGCCCACGCTCGTGCCCGAGGCGCTCGTCGAGATCGGCTCGGTCACGAAGGCGATCACGGGCCTGGTGCTCGCGGACATGGTGGGCAAGGGCGAGATCCGGCTCGAGGACACGGCGGCCTCCATCGCGCCCCCGGGCGCGAGGCTGCCCTCGGGCGATGCGCGCGCGATCACGATCCGCGACCTCGTCACGCAGAGCTCGGGCCTGCCGCGCATGCCGCCGGGCTACCAGTGGAACGATGCGTCGAACCCGTACGCGCGCTTCGGCGTGGCCGAGCTCTACGAGTCGCTCGCGAGGACCGATCCCGCGCGCGCGCCGGGCGCGGGCTTCGAGTATTCCAACTTCGGCTTCATGTGGCTCTCGGAGCTGCTCGGCCGGCGCGCGGGGCGCGACTTCGAGGCGCTCGCCCGGGAACGCGTCTTCGTCCCGCTCGGCATCACGCAGGCGGCGGTCCGGCTGACGCCGGAGCAGGCGAAGCGCATGGCGCAGGGCCACGACCTCGAGCGTCGTCCCGTGCCCGCCTGGGACGTCCCGGTGCCGCTCGCCGGCGTGGGCGGCATTCCCTCGATGATGAAGCTCGCCGAGGCTGGCCAGGCGGCGCGCGAGCGCGGTGATCCGCCTTCACCTCGGGCCGCAATACGGTCGCCTATGCGTGGGCCGTGATCCCGCAGCCGGCGGGCGCGGTGTACTGGCACAACGGCGGCACGGCCGGCTTCCACACGATGCTCGCGTGGTCGCCCACCGCGCGGCGCGCGGCCTGGGTGGTCGCCGACAGCCCGGCCGTGCTGGACGACCTCGCGCTCAACCTGGTGGACGACTCGATCCCGGCGAAGCAAAGGCGCGTGGCCATCGCGCTCGAGGAGAAGGTGCTCGAGGAATACGTCGGCCGCTACGAGCTGCGCCCCGGGTTCGAGATCGCGATCACGCGCCAGGCCGGGCGCCTCTTCTCGCAGGCCACCGGCCAGCCCGTCTTCGAGGTGTTCGCCGAGGCGAAGGACCGCTTCTTCCTGCGTGCCTTCGAGGCGCAGCTGCAGTTCCGTCGCGCGCCTGCCGGCGAGGTCGCGGGCTTCACGCTGCTGCAGGGCGGGCGCGAGATGCCGGCCCGGCGCCTGCCCTGACCCGCCCTCAGGCCGGCGTCGGCGCCCGCGCCGGCGCGGCCTCGCGGATCGGCAGGTTCACGAGCGCCGCCGCGAGCGCGAGCGCCATGTCCGCGTACCACATCCACGTGTAGTTGCCCGTGCGCGAGAGCGCGAGCCCGCCGAGCCAGGCGCCGAAGAAGGCCCCGACCTGGTGCGAGAACAGCGTGAGGCCGAAGAGCGTCGCGAGATAGCGCGTGCCGAAGAGCTTGCCCACCAGCCCCGCGGTGGGCGCGACGGTCGCGAGCCACGTGAGGCCCAGCACCGCGCCGAAGGCGTAGAAGGTCGCCGGCGTCTTGGGCAGCGCGAGGTAGGCGAGGATCGCCACGGCGCGCGCGCCATAGACCCAGAAGAGGATCCACTTCATCCGGTAGGCCTGCGCGAGCCAGCCCGCGCCCAGGCTGCCGGCGATGTTGCCCACGCCGATGATCGCGAGCGCCGTCGCGGACACCGCGGCGGGCAGGCCGCACAGGCCCACCTCGCCCGGCAGGTGCGTCACGAGGAAGGCGATGTGGAAGCCGCAGGTGAAGAACCCCGCGTGCAGGCACCAGTAGCTCGGGTCGCGGAAGGACTCGGCGATCTGCGCCGTGAGCGTGAGGCCGCCCGCCGGCCCCGCGTTCGCCGCGCCCGGCTTCTCGCGGAAGACGAGCGCCATCGGGATCGTCGCGAGCGCGGTGGCGGCCAGCGCCCAGAGCGCGGCGACCCAGCCGAAGGCGGCGATGAGCGCCTGCGAGAGCGGGGCGAAGATCGTCTGGCCGAAGGAGCCGCCGGCGTTGATGAACCCCGCGGAGAAGGCGCGCTTCTCGGGCGGCAGCCGGTTGGCTGCGGCGCCGATGAGGATCGAGAAACTGCCCGCGCCGGCGCCCGCCGAGGTGACCAGGCCCAGGAAGAACACGAGCCCGAAGGCCGAATCCATGAAGGGGGTGACCGCGAGCCCGAGCGCGAGCAGCACGGCGCCGCCGATCATCACGTTGGCGTTCCCGGCGCGGTCGGCGAGCGCGCCGAAGATCGGTTGCGCCGCGCCCCACGCGAACTGGCCCACGGCGAGCGCGAAGCTCACGGTGACGATGCCCAGCCCGGTGGACGTGTTGAGCGGCGAGACGAAAAGGCCCAGGGACTGGCGGATCCCCATCGTGATGGCGAGGATCGCCGCGCCCGTGATCAGCAGGGCCCAGTAGGGCCGGGAAGCGGAGGCGGTCATGCGCGCAAGACTAGCATTGCGCGCGCGGGCGCCGCGGCGGGCGCTTCGCCTACGGCTGGTCCTTCG
>JBGAOO010000248.1:0-5197 GCA_044221765.1 Usitatibacteraceae bacterium
CCCCCGAACGGCGCATTCCGTCGCACGGCCCCTTGAGCCGCCGCCGCCGGGCGGATAGGCTGCGCGCACCTTCAAGGGGCTGAAAACATGACAATAATCCGGGCCTTCGCGCTGCTCGCCGCCTGCCTCGCCTGCCACGCCCCGTCCGCCCTCGCGCTGCAGGCCTATCGCCTGGCGCCGGGCGAGCGGATCGTGCTCGACGGCTCGCTCGAGGACGCGCCCTGGTCCCGGGCGCAGCCCCTGGCCGAGTTCTACGAGATCTCCCCGCGCGAGAAGGTGCCCGCCTCCGTGCGCACCGAGGCGCGCTTCGCCTACGACGGGCACGCGCTCTACGCGGCGGTGCGCTCGTGGGACCCGCGCCCGGAAGAGATCCGCGCGCCCTTCGCGAGGCGCGACAACGTGTTCGCCGACCAGGACATGGTCGTTCTCTTCATCGATCCGCTGGGCACGCGCAAGTTCGCGCACTTCATCCGGGCCAATCCGCGCGGCGTGGTCGCCGACGGGCTGTACAACGAGGACACGGGCAACGAGGATTTCTCGCCGGACTTCGAGGTCGAGGTCGTGACCGGCCGCTTCGAGGGCGGCTGGACGGCGGAGTTCCGCATCCCCTTCTCCTCGCTGCGCTACACGGATCCGCCCAGCGAGCAGTGGAGCGTGCTCGTCTTCCGCAACTACCCGCGCGAGCAGCGCTACCGCATCGCCTCGAGCCCGCTGCCGCGCGACTCGAACTGCTTCCTGTGCCTGAACACGCCGCTGCAGGGCCTGCAGGAGCTGCCGCCCACGCGGCACCTGGCCATCACCCCGCAGCTCACGGTGCGCGGCACGCGCGACACGAGCGCCGGGCAGTCGCGTCGCGAGAACGAGGCCGTGCCGGGCGTGGACATCAAGTGGCGCCCGCGCGCGGACCTCGTGGTGGATGCGACCTTGAACCCGGACTTCTCGCAGGTCGAGCTGGACACGCCGCAACTCGCGGGCAACACGCAGTTCGCGCTCTTCTTCCCGGAGAAGCGGCCCTTCTTCCTGGAGGGCGCCGACATCCTGCAGTCGCCTTTCAACGCGATCTACACGCGCACCGTCACCGACCCGGCCTGGGGCGCGCGCCTCACGCGGCGCGGCGAGGGCACCGACTACACGGTGCTCACCGCGAAGGACGACGGCGGCGGCCTGGTGCTGGTGCCGGGCACCTACGGGACGCAGTTCGCCTCGCAGCCGGGCAAGTCGCTCGCCACCATGGCGCGGCTTCGCTGGCAGGCCGGCGGGCGCGTCACCGCGGGCTTCACGATGACCGACCGCACCTACGAGCACGCGGGCGCGAACCGCGTGGCCGGCCCGGACCTGGTGTGGTGGGCGAACGACGAGAACCGCCTGCGCGCGCAGCTGCTCGCCTCCTGGACCACGGCGCTGCCCGGCGCGGACGGGGCGCTCGGGCGAGGCGAGCGCGTGGCCGACCATGCCGCGCGCGTGGACTGGAGCTACAACGGCAAGCACTGGCGCGAGTTCCTCTCCGTCGAGGACCTGGGCAAGGGCTTTCGCGCCGACGACGGCTTCTTCGGCCAGAACGGCTACCGCACGGTCTACAGCGAGACGCAGCGGCGCTTCCTCGACGTGGGCCCGTTCAACGAGGTCTCGCCCTACCTGAACGCCGAGCGCAAGACCGACCGGGGCGGCACCGTGATCTACCAGCAGAACAACGTGGGCGTGCAGTTCGGCCTGCCGCGCGCGACCAACATCTTCCTCGAGGTGCGCCCGAACAACCTGGTGGCCGTGCGCGAGGGTGGGGGCCTCAGGAAGCGCGACCAGTTCTACCTCCAGGTCGAGAGCAACCCCTTCGACTGGTTCTCCAAGTTCTACTCGGAGATCGCCTACGGCGGCCGCGTGGACGTGGCGAACAACCGGGTGGGCAAGGGCATGTTCGCGACGGTGCAGGCCAACGTGCGCCCGCACGCGCGCGCCGAGCTCGAGTACCGGATCGACAACGACTACATCGACAGCCTCGAGCCGGTGGAGGGATCGCGGCGCATCCTCGCGCAGCGCGCGCAGCAACTGGTGGCGATCTGGCACTTCGGCGCGCGCGACAGCCTGCGCACCATCTGGCAGGCGAGCTGGATCCGGCGCGCGCCCTCGCTGTGGGCGGAGCCGGTGTCCTCGCGGGAGAAGTCCGACACGCTCTCGGTCGTCTACAGCCACCGGCGGGGCCTGTACCTCACGGTCTACGTGGGCGCGACGGCCGGGCGCACGCTGGATGCGGACACGGGCGCCTCGCGCCGGCAGGGCGAGGTCTTCGCCAAGGGGTCCTGGACCTTCGACGTGCTCTGAGCGCTCAGGAGACGAAGAGCAGGATCGCGATGTAGTGCACGACGCTGCCGCCCAGCACGAAGAGGTGCCAGATGCCGTGGAAGTGGCGGAAGCGCTCGTCGTAGACGTAGAAGACGATGCCGGCGGTGTAGACCAGGCCGCCGCCGACGAGCCAGGCGAAGCCCGTCCAGGAAAGCGCCTGGATGAGCGGCACCACCGCGACGACCGCGACCCACCCCATCAGCAGGTAGAGGACGAGCGAGGCGACGCGCGCGCCCCTCGCGAGCCAGAGTTCCTGCACGATGCCCAGCACGGCGAGCCCCCAGACCACGCCGAAGAGCGACCAGCCCCACGGCCCGTTGAGGGTCACGAGGGAGAATGGCGTGTAGGTTCCCGCGATGAGCAGGTAGATGGCGGCGTGGTCGATCTTGCGGAAGACCGCCTTCGTGCGCCCCTGGGTGCTGTGGTAGAGCGTGGAGGCCAGGTAGAGGAAGACCAGCGTGGCCCCGTACACCGAGAAGGCCACGACCCGCCATGGATCGGCCCTGGCGGCTCCCAGCACGATGAGGACGCCCGCGCCGGCGGCGGCGAGCAGCGCGCCGCCCAGGTGTGTGTAGGCGTTCAGGCGTTCGCCGTGGTACATGCCCGCATTATCCCACGCGGGCGTGACCGGCGAGGGTCAGGCGGGAGGCGCTGCGCCTTCGGGCGCCGGCGCGGCGTCGCCGCCTTCGGTGCCATCGCCCGTCTTGGCGAGCTTGCTCTGCATCTTCTTCTGGAGCTTCTCTTCCTTCTTGCGCTTCTGTTCCAGCTCGCGCTTGCGTTTCTCGAATGCGTAGTTGGGCTTGGCCAAGGACTTTATCCTTCTCGGGGTTGTGCGCGTGCCATTCTGGCATGCCGAAACCGCAAATGCTTGTGTTTGCTCAATAAATCGACCCGAAAAGCGCCTGGGTCCCGGCCGGGGGCCAGGCCCGGCGGCGCTCCGGCCGGCCTAGCGGTCGGCCAGGATCGCCCCGAACCCCTCGCGATAGGTGGGGTAGAGGAAGCGGAAACCCTCGCCCCGCAGGCGCGCGCTCGAGCAGTGCTTGCGGCCCCCGCGTTGCGGCGCCTCGGCCTGCGCTTCGCCCGGCGGCGGCGGCGGCACGCCCAGCCGGGCGGCGATCCAGTCGAGGATCTCGCCCATCGGCGTGGGCGCCTCGTCGCTGCCGACGTAGAGTGGCTGGACGGCGCGGCTTTCGACCAGGTGCACGAGCGCGCGCGCGCAGTCGTCGCGGTGGATGCGGTTGGTGATCGCCGCGCGCGAGCGGGCCGACACGGGCGTGCCCGCCTGCACCTCGCGCACCAGGCGGTCGCGGCCCGGGCCGTAGATGCCCGAGAAGCGGATCGCCGTGGCCTCCAGGGGCGCCTGCGCGAGGAGCGCCTCGCCCTCCAGCAGCATCCGGCCCGAGAAGCCGCGCGGCTCGGCCGGCGAGGTTTCGTCCACCACGCTGCCGTCGTCCTGCGCGTAGACGCCGGTCGAGGAGACGAACACCAGGCGCCGGGTGCGGCCGCCGCGCAGCGCCTGGATCGTGCGCGCGAGCCCGTCCACGTAGGCATCGCGATAGGCCTCGGGGCTGAAGCCGTCGGCGCCCACCGCGTACACCACGCAATCGCTCCCGGCGAGCTCGGCGGGATAGGTCTCCGGGCGCATCACGTCCATCGCGTGCGAGAAGGGCTCGTCCGGCGGGCGGCGCCGGCCCACGTGCACCTCATGGCCGCCCCCGGCGAGCAGGGCTGCCGCGCGCAGGCCCACGTAGCCGGCTCCCACGATGAAGATGCGCGACACCTCAGCCCGCCCCGATCCAGGCCGCGATGCGCTCGACCACCGCCGCCTCGATCCCGTTGAAGCCATGGTAGGCGCGCGCCTCGCAGGGATCGCCGCGATCGGTTCCTCCCTCGAAGGCGACGAGCTCGCGCCGGGGCGCACCCGTGAGCCTCGCCACGAGCGCCGGTGCCTCCGAATAGGGGCAGGCGCGGCAGGCGTCGTCCTTGTGGTGGACCACGAGGACGGGCACCGCGATGCGATCGAGGTCCATCCTGGGCACGGGCAGGCTGCGGTGGTCCGTGAGGATCGTCGAGGTGAGCACGATCCCGTCGGGGCCGCCCTGCGCACGGGGGGCGTGGACCGCCACCCAGGCCGCCGATTGCGTGCCCCGGCTGGTCCCCACGAGCCACGCGGGCCCGGGCGTGCGCGCCCGCAGCCAGGCGAGCACGGCCTTCACGTCGGTGACGTGATCCGCGGTGAGGCGCGCATTGCCGAGCTCCGCCATGTCGGAGGGCGCGTCGATCACGGCGACGGCATAGCCCTGGCGAACGAACAGCTCGCGCGAGCGCACGAGGAAGTTGCCCCGGCCCCAGCCGAACTCGCCGCGGTCGTCGATGCGCAGGCCGCCATGCCCGCCGGCGAAGAGGATGAGCGAGCCTTTCGGCGCGGGCGGGGCGAGGTGGAGGAAGCGCTGCGTGACGCCGGGGCGCGTGGGGATGTCCACCACGCGGGGCGATTGCGCGAGCGCCCCCGCGCAGGCGAAGAGAAGGAGCGCGGCCAGGGCCCGGGCGAGCGCCCTCATGCGCCCGGGACCTCGGCGCGCCGGCCGAACTGCAGGTAGACGAGGATCGCGACCATGGCCACGGTGTTCACGCCCTGCAGGATCGCGGGCGGCGAGAAACGGCCCTCGGGCGACTGGAGCTGCCCGATGAGCGTCCAGGGCAGGGTCGCCTCCGCAACGACGGCCAGGCGCAGGAGCGGCGCGCCCCAGACCGTGAGGCCGTAATAGCCGACGGCGGCGAGCGCGAGGAGGACGGCGCAGCCGAGCAGGACCGGACCCGCCGGGCCGGGGCGCGCGAGCAGGGACAGGCTGCCCAGGCC
>JBGAOO010000249.1:0-5186 GCA_044221765.1 Usitatibacteraceae bacterium
CCGCGAGCGTGGACACCATGTGCTTGCGGCTGGGCGGGCCGGGCTGGAACCGGTTCGCGAGCTCCGCATCCTCGCCGGTCCGGGCGATGTGCAGGAAGCGGGCGGCATCGCGCACGCCCCAGGCCTCCTTGAGCGGGCCGTCGGCGAAAGGCGCCAGCCGGCCGGGCACGAGGGGCCTTTCGAGCCAGCGCTGCATGCGCACGCGATCTTCCCGCGCGAGGCCCAGCCCGCGCTCGATCTCGCTGGCGATGCTCGTCGCCTCGCGCGTCTCGCGGTGCACCACCCGGCCCAGTTCCCGCTGCGAGAAGCCCGCGACCAGCCCGTTGGTGCAGACGAGCCGATACCAGGTGAAGCACACGCGCAGCATGGAGCCGGCATCGACGGAGTTCAGGCATCGCAATTGCAGGACGAGCGGATGGCCGTCGCCCGGGTTCACGTTCCAGGTCGCGGGCAGCGTGACCTGCAGCTCCACCCTCGCGCCATATCGATCGAGCGTGGCGTGCGTATCCAGGCCCTCCGGCTCGATGCCCAGGCTGGCGAGCGATTGCGCCAGCGCGAGCGCCGCCTCCCGGTGGCCGATGAGGCGGTAGCTCTTCGAGACGATGGCGAGCGGGCGCCGCACCCAGGAGCCGTCGTCCTCTTCCCGGGTGGCGATGAGGTCGAAGAGCTCGTTGGGATGCCAGGGGCCCTCGCTTTCGGGCGCCATGGCGAAGGGACGGCGGTCGAACGCGGGCAGCGCGGCGACCACCTCGTCCAGCCGGCCGCGCAGCCAGCGCTTGGGCGGCTCGCGGAAGCCGGCCGGGATCAGGTCCGCGGACTCGGGGAACCGGGCTTCGAAATGGGACAGGTCGTTCATGGCATCTCCCGGCGCGTGGGCGCCCTTCGGGAGACAGCCTGCACGCGGGCAGGCTCAGCCGGTGAGCCCGGCCGCCGCCTACTCCGCGCGCTTGAGCGCCTGCACGTACTGGAAGCGGTCGGCCGGGTAGAGGCTCAGCGTGCAGTAGAGCGTGCCTTCCTGCTTCGAGACCATGCGGTGGATCACGCGCAGCACCGGCGAGCCCGGCGGCGTGGAGAGCTTGCGCGCGATGGCCGCGGGCATGGCGCAGGCGCCGATCACCTGCTCGATGCGCGCGATGGCCACCTTGAAGCGGCGCTCGAGCAGCGGATACACCGGGCCCGCGCGCTGGCCGATCTGCCCGACCACGGACCGGAAGCGCGGCTGCAGGTAGTACTCCGTCCACGAGATGGGCAGCTTCTCGCCCGCGGGCGTGCGCAGCGTGCGCACCCGGATCCACGGGTCGCCCGGGGCGCAGCCCAGGTCCCGCGCGAGTTCCTCGTTCGCCTCCACGTCCGCCGTGTCCACGGGCCGCACGTGCGTGGAATCCAGGAAGACGAGCAATTCCGAGAGGCTGCCCACGGCCACCGCATAGCGCTGGTCCGGCGCGCGCGCCTTCACCAGCGTGCCCACCCGCGGGCGGCGCAGGATCATGCCGTGCTTCTCGAGCTGGGCGAGGGCGGCGCGCACCGTGGAGCGGCTGACCGAAAAGGACTCCGCGAGCTGCTCCTCGGTCGGCAGCTTGTCGCCCACCCGGTAGCGCCCGCTCGCGATGGCCTCGCGCAGGGCGCCCTCCAGCGTCCGGTAGGCCTTCACCGGCCCCTCGGGCGCCGCCTTGCGGGCCTTCGTCATCGCTCGCGTCCTCGTGCGCGCCCCGGCGGATGCGGGGCCGTCCGGCCGGATTATATGGATAGAACAATTCCCGCGCCCGCCCCCCGCCGGCCTTGACGCTCCCTCGGGGCGGCGCCTACCATTTGTCCGTACCATTCCATCGATGGCGACCCGGATCCCGCGGCCGCCCGTGCCGGGGGAGAAACACCATGCGGGGCATCACCCACCTGGGCGCCTTCGTCGAGCAGGCGCGCCGCGACGGCGACCTGCTCGAGATCGCGCGCCCGGCCGATCCATACCTGGAGCTCGCGGCCGTCGCGCGCGCCACCGACGGCGGGCCGGCCGTCCTCTTCGGCAACGTGACCGGCTACCCCGGCCGCACGGTCGTCACCAACGTCTTCGGCAGCCGCCGGCGCATCGCGCGCATGTGCGGCGTGGAGCCCGATTACCTCCCGCGCTTCCTGGCCGACGCCGCCCTCGCGCCCGTCCCCTCCGTCGAGGTGAAGAGCGCCCCCAGCCAGAAGAACGCCATCACGCGCGGCATCGACATCGCCGCCACGGTGCCGATCACGCAGCAGACGAAGGAGGACGCAGGCTACGTGATCACCGGGGGCCTAGTGATCGCGCGCGACCCGGAGACGGGCGCCTTCAACGGCTCGTACCACCGCATGCGCGTGCTCACCAAGGACACCACGTGCATCACCATCCAGGCCGGGCGGCACCTGCTGGAGATCGCGCGCAAGTTCAAGAAGGCCGGCCACAACCAGGTGCCCGTCACGGTGAACATCGGCGCGGGCCCGGCCGTGCTCCTCGCCACCTCCGGCAGCACGCAGCAGACGCTCACGCCGCTGGGCTACGACGAGCTGGGCTTCGCGGGGGCGCTGCAGGGCGAGCCGGTGGAGATCGTGCCGAGCCTCACGCAGCCGGGCGCCTGGTCGCTCGCGCAGGCCGAGCTCGTGCTCGAGGGCTTCATCGACACCACGCAGCTCGCCTCGGAGGAAGACTCCGGGCAGGACGGCGTGAAGGGCATGATGCCCGAGGCCGGCGGCTACATGGGCCGGGCCTGGAAGGTGTGGACCTTCACCGTCACGGCGATCACGCACCGCGACAACTACCACTACTGGTTCCCCCTCGCGGTGAACGCGGAAACCACCAACATGATGGCGCTGCCGGCCGAGGCGTCCGTGTACGACGCGTGCCGCAAGATCAACCCGCGCGTGTTCGACACCTGCCAGGCGCTGCAGGCGATGCGCGGGTGCCTGGGGATGGTGATCCGCATCAACCGCAAGAGCTTCCGCGACGAGGGCCTGCAGAACAACCTCGCCTTCGGCGCGCTCTCGGCGCACACGGACATGGGCTGGGTGATCGCGGTGGACCACGACATCGACATCTCCAACGCCGACGACGTGCTTTGGGCCGTGATCACGCGCGGGGACATGAAGGAGGGCCTCATGCTCTCGCCCCTGGCCAAGGTGAGCGGCATGCTCGCCGAGGGCAGCAGCGCGGGCCTGGGCCGCAAGGTGTACATCGACGCGACCGCGCCCTTCGCCGAGCGCGAGCGCTACACGCGCGGCAAGTTCGAGAGCGTCGATCTCGAGGCGTGGCTGGGGCCCGAAGCCGCGGCCCGCGTGCGCGCGCAGCAGGGCGACTACGTGAAGTCGCTGCTTTCCCGCAACTTCTGATCCACCCCCTGACGGGAGGCACCATGCCTGACGAACCGGTCAAGAAGCCGTTCAACTGGGAGAAGTTCCAGAAGAACCTCGGCTACACGGACGAGGAGATGGCCGAGTTCAAGGCCGACGATCGCCGCCGGCGCGCGGCGGAGGTGCTGCCCGAGGCCAACCGCAAGACCATCGTCGCCACCGTGGTCGCGAGCCACGGCTGCGCCGCGGGCTTCAAGCTGGGCGACACCATCGAGGTGAGCGGCGCGGGGATGGTGAAGTCCTGCAACGTCTGCATCTATGCCGTCGCGCCCATGACCATCCACGCGGCCATGGCGCACGACCGCATCGCCGCGGGCCTGGATCCGAACGACATGTGGTTCAACCACTTCAGCTGCCAGGATGCCGGCTTCTGCAACGGCAGCTGGGGCCAGGTGTCGTTCAAGGTCGAGGTGAAGTAGCGTGGACACCGCCGCGAGCCACGACTACGCGAAGATCTGCGACACGCTGCGCGCGAGGCTGCGACTTCGCGCCGACCCCATCGCGCTCAAGCTCTTCGAGAGCGTGGAGGCCATGCAGGCCGTGCCGGGCGTGCGCCGCCCCGAGGCGGGCGTGCACTTCTCCATGTGCCAGCTCATCGGCCAGGTGCGCTGGCTGGGCTTCACGCTCGGCATCACCCACGACAACGTGGTGAAGGACAGCAACTGCGGCGGCGTGGTGGGCCTCAACGTGCCCGCGACGAAGTACCTGGACGGCAGCATGTTCAAGGACGTGTGGTTCGCCACGGTGGAGGCCTCGCGCGAGCACCAGGCGCAGATGCCGCGCGTGGCGGCGGGCAAGTACCACGCGCTCGTCGCTTCGCCCCTCGCCAAGGCGCGGCTCGACCCGCCCGACAGCGTGCTCATCTACGCCACGCCCGGCCAGATGATGCTCATCGTGAATGCGCTGCAGCACCGCAACTACTTCCGCGCGGACTTCACCGTGACGGGCGAGACGGCCTGCGCCGACTCGTGGGGCCGCGGGCTTTCCACGGGCAAGCCGAGCATCTCCATCCCCTGCTTCGCGGAGCGGCGCTTCGGCGGCGTGCAGGACGACGAGCTGCTCGTCTCGCTGCGCATGGAGCACGTGCTGGAAGTGATCACGGGCCTGGACTGGCTCTCCGCGCACGGCATCCGCTACCCGATCGCGCCCTACGGCGTGCAGTGCGACCCGGCCGCGGCCTTCAAGGCCAGCTACGACGGCAAGCTCTAGGAAGATGAGCGTCACGGCATCCCGGCTGCCGGCCCCCGCATCGCCCGAACGCGGCGATGTCGGGGCCCTGCTCGCGCCGCGCTCGATCGCCTTCGTGGGCGCCTCGGAGAAGCCCAACGCGCCGGCCACGCGCGGCCTGCGCCATTGCCTGCGCCTGGGATTCGCGGGGCCGCTCTTCGCGGTGAACCCCAAGCACACCACGCTCTTCGGCGTGCCCTGCGTGCCCTCCGTCGCCGCGCTCCCGCAAGCGGTCGATCTCGCGGTGATCGCGCTGCCGGCCGAGGCCACGCTCCCGTCCCTCGTCGAGTGCGAGCGGCTGGGCGTGCGCGCGGCGGTGATCTGCAGCTCCGGCTGGGGCGAGGCGGGCGAGGCCGGGCGGGCGAGGGAGCGCGACCTCAAGGCCTTCCTCGCCGGGTCGGCGCTCCGAGTCCTGGGCCCGAACTGCATCGGCGTGGGCTCGGCTGGCTCCAGCTTCTGCGCGGCCTTCAACAGCTCCTTCGAGCACGTGGCCTTTCGCCACCGCCGGCCCGTGGGCGTGGTCTGCCAGAGCGGGGCGATGATCGGCGGACTGCTGCTCAATGGCGAGGATTCGGGCAACGGCGTCGAGG
>JBGAOO010000250.1:0-5179 GCA_044221765.1 Usitatibacteraceae bacterium
CCCGCGCTCATGGCCGCCAACGCGCTCGCCATCGCCGCGCGCGACATCGCGCTCGGGTCGGCGGCGCCGGACGAGCTGGCGCGCATCGTCGCCCTGCTGGGCGAGGGACCGCCCGCAGGCGAGACGGCGCAGGCGCTTCGCGAGGCCACGGCCCGCCTCGCCTCGCGCGTGCGGGAAGGCCGCTTCGACCCGGAGCCGGCACGCGCGGCCCTCCTGTCGCACCTTCGCGCCACCACCGCCTCGCGCCTGGCGGTGAGCAACCCCAAGGCGCTCAAGCGATGATGACGACGAGGAACCGCCCATGACCCCCGACACCCTCTTCGACGTGAGCGGCAAGGTCGCCCTCGTCACCGGCGCCTCGAGCGGCCTGGGCGAGCACTTCGCGCGCTGCCTCGCATCGAGAGGCGCCGTGGTCGTGGCCGCGGCGCGGCGCGCGGACCGGCTCGAGGCGCTCGTGGCCGGCATCGCCGCGCAGGGCGGCCGCGCGCATGCCGTCGCGCTCGACGTGGTGGACGCCGCCAGCGTGCAGGCCGCCGTCGAGAGCGCCACGCGGCTCGCCGGCCCGATCGACATCCTCGTGAACAACGCGGGCGTGGCCGACACGAAGGCCTCCCTCGAGGTGACCGGGGACGACTGGCGACGGGTCCTCGACACCAACCTGGACGGCGCCTTCCGCGTCGCGCAGGCGGTGGCGGGATCGATGGTCGCCGCCGGGCGCGGCGGCAGCCTCGTGAACATCGCCTCGATCCTCGGCCTTCGCCAGGCCACGCACCTGCTCGCGTACGCCGCGGCCAAGGCCGCGCTGGTGCAGGTGACCAAGTCGCTCGCGCTCGAATGGGCGCGGTACGGCATCCGCGTGAACGCGATCGCGCCCGGCTACGTGATCACGGAGATGAACCGCGACTTCTTCGCCTCCGAGCCCGGCCAGGCCATGACCAAGCGCATCCCGCAACGGCGCATCGGATCGCCGCGCGACCTGGAGGGCGCGCTCCTGCTGCTCGCCTCCGAAGCCGGCGCCTACATGACCGGCTCCGTCGTCGTGGTCGACGGCGGCCACCTCGTCAACTCGCTCTGAGCACGCGCCCATGGACTTTGCCCTCCCCGCCCCCCTCGAGGACTACAGGCGCCGCTACCGCGAGTTCGTCCGCGGGACCGTGCTTGCGCTGGACACCGATCCGGCGAGCTTCGACGAACACCAGAACATCCGCGCGGACGTGCTGGCCGGCGTGCGCGCCAAGGCGAAGGCCGCGGGCCTGTGGGCGCCGCAGATGCCCGCCTCGCTCGGCGGCCAGGGCCTGCCGGTGGTCGGCATGGCGGCCTGCTACGAGGAGCTGAACTACTCGCTCTTCGGGCCGGTGTCGGTGAACTGCGCCGCCCCGGACGACGGCAACATGATCCTGCTGAACAAGATCGGCACCCCGGCCCAGAAGGAACGCTGGCTCGTGCCGATCGTCGATGGCGCCGTGCGCTCGTCGTTCGCGATGACGGAGCCCCACCCCGGCAGCGGTTCCGACCCGGCGATGATGCTCACCACCGCCACGAGGCAGGGCGACCGGTGGGTGATCCGCGGTCGCAAGTGGTTCATCACGGGCGCGCAGGACGCGAAGCACTTCATCGTCGTCGCCAAGACCTCCGACGATCCCCGCAAGGGCCTCACCGCCTTCCTCTTCGACCGCGACGACCCGGGCTGGCGCATCGTGCGCCGCATCCCGATCCTGGGGCCCGAGGAGCACGGCGGGCATTGCGAGATCGAGTTCGACGGCCTGGAGATCCCCGACGCGAACCGGCTGATGAACGTGGGCGACGGCCTCAAGGTCACGCAGATCCGGCTGGGCACCGCGCGCCTCACGCATTGCATGCGCTGGCTGGGCCTTTCGCGCCGATGCCTGGACATCGCGGCCGACTACACGGGCACGCGCATGAGCGGCGGCAAGACGCTCGCCTCGCGCGAGAGCGTGCAGATGAAGCTGGGGCACTGCGCGATGCAGGTCGAGATCGGCCGGCTGCTCACCATGAAGGCGGCGGCGCTGCTCGATGCGGGCGACTTCGCGCGCAAGGAGATTTCCATGGCCAAGGTGCACGTGGCCGACACGCTGCACCTGTGCGCCGACAGCGCGATCCAGCTCTGCGGGGCGCGCGGCTATTCGACCGACACGCCTCTGGAGTGGATCTACCGCTACGCGCGGCAGGCGCGACTCGTGGATGGCGCCACCGAGGTGCACCAGCAGGTGCTGGCGCGGCTGTTCCTCGAGGAGCGGGGTGACTTCTGGCGGTGGGCGTGAGGGAGTGACGCGACCTTAAAAGCTAGGACACGGATGAACACGGATGAACACGGATATTCAAGAGTTCATCCGTGGTCGCGAAGTGCAGAACGCGCACGGCCATCACTACCGCCAACGTGCGACCTGCCCGCAAGAGTGCAACGGTCCAATTTCAGGAGGCGCTGGATAGAGCGGACCACACGAATCATCCGTGTTCATCCGTGTTCATCCGTGTCCTAGCTTTTGGGCCGCTTCACTCCCCAACCGGCAAGCAGGAGCAGAACAGGTTCCGGTCCCCGTAGACGTTGTCGGCCCGGCCGACGGGCGGCCAGTACTTGTTCTCGCGCAGCGACTTGAGCGGATAGGCCGCCAGTTCCCGCGGGTAGGCATGCGTCCACTCGTCGGCCAGCACGACGGCCGCGGTGTGCGGCGCGTGCTTCAGGGGATTGTCCTCCCGGTCGAGCCTTCCCTCCTCCACCGCGCGGATCTCCTCGCGGATCGCGATCATCGCCTCGCAGAAGCGGTCGAGTTCCGCCTTCGACTCGCTCTCGGTGGGCTCGACCATGAGCGTGCCCGGCACCGGGAAGGACATCGTCGGCGCGTGGAAGCCGTAGTCCATGAGGCGCTTGGCGACGTCGTCCACGGCGATGCCCGAGCTCTCCTTCAGCGGGCGCAGGTCCAGGATGCACTCGTGCGCGATGAGCCCACCCGGCCCGGTGTAGAGCACCGGGTAGTGGGGCGCCAGGCGCTTCGCGATGTAGTTCGCGTTGAGGATGGCCACCTCGGTCGCGGCCTTCAGGCCCTCGCCGCCCATCATGGCGATGTACATCCAGGAGATGGGCAGGATCGAGGCGCTGCCGTAGGGGGCCGCGCTTACCGCACCGATCGCCTCGGCCGGCGACTCCAGGTACCGGTGCCCCGGCAGGAACTTCGCCAGGTGCGAGGCGACCGCCACGGGCCCCACGCCGGGACCGCCGCCGCCGTGCGGGATGCAGAAGGTCTTGTGCAGGTTCAGGTGCGAGACGTCGCCGCCGAAGGCGCCGGGCGCGGCGAGGCCCACCATCGCGTTCATGTTCGCGCCGTCCACGTACACCTGGCCCCCGTGGGCGTGCACGATCTCGCAAATCTCGGTGATGCCGGCCTCGAAGACGCCGTGCGTCGACGGGTAGGTGACCATGATCGCCGCGAGGCTCGTCGCGTGCTGCGCCGCCTTGGCGCGCAGGTCGGCGAGGTCCACGTTGCCGTTCGCGTCGCAGGCGACCACCACCACCTGCATGCCGGCCATCTGCGCCGAGGCGGGATTGGTGCCGTGCGCGGAGCTGGGGATCAGGCCGGCGATGACGGCACTGGCGGGGTTGGTGCCGTGGGCGGATTCAGGGATGAGGCAGATGTCGCGGTGCGTGTCGCCCCGTGCGTGGTGGTAGGCGCGGATCACGAGCAGCCCGGCGTACTCGCCCTGCGAGCCCGCGTTGGGCTGCAACGACACGGCCGCGTAGCCCGTGCATTCCACGAGCATCTTCTCCAGTCCCTCGACCAGCTCGCGGTAGCCCGCCGCCTGGTCCGCGGGCGCGAACGGGTGGAGCTGCCCGAACTCCGGCCAGGTGACCGGGATCATCTCGCTGGTCGCGTTGAGCTTCATCGTGCACGAGCCCAGCGGGATCATCGAGCGATCGAGCGCGACGTCCTTGTCCGCGAGCCGGCGCAGGTAGCGCAGCATCTCGGTCTCGGCGTGGTAGCGGTTGAAGACCGGGTGCGTGAGGAAGGCGCCCGTGCGGCGCAGCGACGGCGGGATCGCCTCGCCCGTCGCCTCCAGGTCGGAGACGGTGAAGCCGGCGGGCGCGCCGGCGAACAGGGCCCAGAGCGTCTCCACGTCGGCGCGCGTGGCCGTCTCGTCGAGCGAGAAGCCCAGCCTCGTCGCGTCCACCAGGCGCAGGTTCACGCCCGCCTCCCGGCTGCGCGCGACGATCGCGGCGGTGCGATCGCCGGTCGCCACCGTGACCGTGTCGAAGAACGCCTCGACGGGCACGGCGAAGCCCAGCTTCGCGAGGCCGGCCCGCGCGATGGCCGCGAGCCGGTGCACGCGCCGCGCGATGCGCTCGAGCCCCGCGGGCCCGTGATAGACGGCATACATCGAGGCCATGACCGCCAGGAGCACCTGCGCGGTGCAGATATTGGACGTGGCCTTCTCGCGGCGGATGTGCTGCTCGCGCGTCTGGAGCGCGAGCCGGTAGGCGGGCAGGCCCTGCGCATCGACCGTGACGCCCACCAGGCGGCCGGGCATGCTGCGCTTGAGCGCGTCCTGGGTGGCGAGGTAGCCGGCGTGCGGCCCGCCATAGCCCATCGGCACGCCGAAGCGCTGCGCGCTGCCCACGACGACGTCGGCGCCCCAGCGGCCGGGCGGCTCGAGGATCGCCAGGGCGAGCAAGTCGGCGGCGACGACCAGGTGCGCGCCGCGCGCGTGGACGGACTGCGCCAGCGCGCGATGGTCGCGGATCTCGCCGTCGACGCCGGGATACTGGACCAGCACCGCGAAGGCCTCGGCCGTGCCGAGCGCCTGCGGCTCGAGCACCTCGACCTCGATGCCGAGCGGCCGCGCGCGCGTGCGCAGCACGTCGATCGTCTGCGGCAGGACATCGGAGGCCACCGCGAACACCCTCGAGGCGTGCCGGCCCGAGCGCAGGCACAGCGTCATCGCTTCGGCCGCGGCGGTGGCCTCGTCCAGCATCGAGGCGTTCGCGATCGCCATGCCGGTGAGCTCGCACACCATCGTCTGGAAGTTCACCAGCGCCTCGAGGCGCCCCTGCGAGATCTCGGGCTGTTACGGCGTGTAGGCCGTGTAACAGGCCGGGTTCTCGAGGACGTTGCGCAGGATGACGCCCGGGGTGTGCGTGCCGTAGTAGCCCTGCCCGATCCAGCTG
>JBGAOO010000251.1:0-5179 GCA_044221765.1 Usitatibacteraceae bacterium
CCCGGCGTGGTGGCGGCGCCGATCTACTACGCCTACCTGAAGGACGAATTGTCCAGCCGCGGGCTGGTTTGAGGCGGTACGTCGCCGGCGAAAGCGGAATTTTCCGCTCAAGTTTTCGCGCAATCGGCCGTTTCCCAACCGTGGCCGCCTGTTCCATCGATGGCGCCAGGACGAGGAAACCGCCATGCCCTACATTCGCACCGACACCGCCGGCAACGTGATCTCGCTGCACCGCGATGCCACGCCCGACGCCCACGAGCAGGTTGCCGCGAGCGACCCGCGCGTGCTGGCTTTCCTCGGCATGCCCAGGGGCAAGGACGGCGAGTTCCTGACTCTCGACCTCGACCTGATCCGCGTCATCGAAGACGTGGTGGACGTGCTGATCGAGAAGAATCTCATCACCTTCACCGACCTGCCTGCCTCCGCCCAGGAGAAGATCTTCCGACGTCGCAACAAACGCGAGCGCAGCGAGGAAGGCGGCATCCTGGTCAAGAGCCTCAAGCTGTTCTGAGCGGCCGATTCTGGCGGCAAAGTCCGCGGCAGTAGAATGTCGGTTTGACTCCGGCGCACAACCGATTGCGCCGGCCCGACCACGTTCGCCTCGCCCCACGCCGACCGCATGTCCGACGACAGGAAAGACGCCATCCGCATCCATGGCGCGCGCCAGAACAACCTCAAGAACCTCGACCTCGAGATCCCGCTGAACGAGCTTGTCGTCGTGACCGGCGTGTCCGGTTCGGGCAAGTCCTCGCTGGTTTTCGACACGCTGTATGCCGAAGGCCAGCGCCGCTACGTCGAGACCTTCTCGCCCTACGCGCGCCAGTTCCTCGACCGCATGGACAAGCCCCAGGTCGACTCGATCGACGGCATCCCGCCGGCCATCGCGATCGACCAGACCAACCCCGTGCGCACCTCGCGCTCGACCGTCGGCACGATGACGGAGCTGAACGACCACCTGAAGCTGCTCTTCGCCCGCGCCGCGCAGCTGCATTGCCGGCGCTGCGCGCGGCCGGTGCGCCGCGACGCGCCCGAGTCCATCTTCGCCGAGCTGCGCGCGGCCGCCCAGGCCGCCGGCGACCCGCGCCTCGCCATCACCTTCCCGGTCGACGTGCCGAAGAACTTCACCGAGGCCGAGGTCGCGAATCACCTGCAGGCCCAGGGCTACACGCGCATCCACCGCCGCGCGGGCACGAGGCTCGACGTGGTCCAGGACCGGGTCAAGCTCGGCTCGGCGGACAAGGCGCGCGTGGTCGAGGCGATCGAGGCCGCGATCCGCGTGGGCGCCGGCCGCGTGAACGTGTTCAGCGTCGAGGAAGGCGCGCCGGCGCGCGAATGGCGCTTCTCGACGGGGCTGCACTGCCCCGACTGCGACATCGCCTACGCCGACGCCACCGCGGCGCGCTTCTCGTTCAACTCGCCGGTGGGCGCGTGCGAGGCGTGCCGCGGGTTCGGGCGCGTCATCGGCGTCGACTACGGCCTGGTCATCCCCGACGAGGCGAAGTCGCTCGGCGGCGGGGCGGTCAAGCCGTTCCAGACCTCGAGCTTCGACGAGTGCCAGGACGACCTCGTGAAGTACGCGCGCCGGCGCGGCGTGGCGCTCGACATCGCCTGGCGCGACCTGCCGGCCGAGCACCGCCGCTGGGTCATCGAGGGCGACGAGGACTGGGTGAGCTGGGGCAAGTCGGGCAAGACGCACTGGTACGGCGTGGCGCGCTTCTTCGTCTGGCTCGAGAGCAAGGCCTACAAGATGCACATCCGGGTGCTGCTCTCGAAGTACCGGGCCTACACGCCCTGCGTCGCCTGCGACGGGGCGCGCCTGAAGCCCGAGTCGATGCTCTGGCGCGTGGGCACCAAGGCCGAGGCCGATGCCGTCCTCGCGCCGGAGAAGCGCTACGCGCCGCGCGGCACCACCTGGAGCGCCGACGCCCTGGCCGCGATGCCGGGCCTGTGCCTGCACGACGTGATGCTCCTGCCCATCGAGCGGGCGCGCGCCTTCTTCGAGCGCCTGGCCCTGCCGCCGCCGATGGACGAGGCGACGCAGCTGCTCCTGGAGACGGTGAACTCGCGCCTGCGCTTCGTGTGCGAGGTGGGCCTGGGCTACCTCACGCTCGACCGCCAGTCGCGCACGCTGTCCGGGGGCGAGGTGCAGCGCATCAACCTCACCACCGCGCTGGGCACCTCGCTCGTGAACACGCTCTTCGTGCTGGACGAGCCCTCCATCGGCCTGCACCCGCGCGACATGGGCCGCGTGATCGAGGTGATGAAGCGCCTGCGCGACGCGGGCAATTCCCTCGTCGTGGTCGAGCACGACCCGCAGATCATGCTCGAGGCCGACCGGCTGCTCGACATGGGCCCCGGGCCGGGCGAGCGCGGCGGCGAGATCGTCTTCTTCGGCCCGCCCGAGGCGCTCAAGCAGGCGAAGACGGTCACCGCGGAATACCTGTCGGGGCGCCGGCGCGCCGATGCCGGCATCGCCTCCCGCCCGCCCCTGCCCGAGACGCCTCGCCTCGCGCTGCGCGGGGTCACCGAGCACAACCTGCGGGGCTTCGATTGCGAGTTCCCGCTGCACCGCTTCGTGTGCGTGACCGGCGTCTCGGGCTCGGGCAAGTCGACGCTCGTCCAGGACGTGCTGCACCCGGCGCTGCTCAAGCACCTGGGCAAGCCCACGGAGTCGCCCGGCGCCTTCCGCGAGCTGCACGGCGCCGCGCGCATCTCCGACGTCGTGTTCGTCGACCAGTCGCCCATCGGGCGCACCACGCGCTCCAATCCCGCCAGCTACGTCGGCGCCTTCGACGCGATCCGCGCCCTGTTCGCGAAGACGCAGGAATCGAAGAGCCGCGGCTACACCGCGGGGACATTCAGCTTCAACTCCGGCAACGGACGCTGCCCCACCTGCAGCGGCAACGGCTTCGAGCACGTGGAAATGCAGTTCCTCTCCGACGTCTACCTGCGCTGCCCGGACTGCAACGGCCGCCGCTACCGCGACGAGGTGCTCGAGGTGAAGTGGGGCGGGCGCAGCATCGCCGAGGCGCTCGAGCTCACCATCCACGAGGCGCTCGGGTTCTTCGCCGCGGAGCCCGAGGTCACCGCGCGCCTCGCGCCGCTCGCCGACGTGGGCCTCGACTACCTGCGCCTGGGCCAGCCCGTGCCCACGCTCTCGGGCGGCGAGGCGCAGCGGCTCAAGCTGGCCGGCCACCTGATCGAGGCCGGCGGCCGCCCGGTGGCGATGCTGCCGCGCCGGCCCGCGGACAGCCTCAAGCCCGCCCTCGACCCGGAGATCGCGCCGGTGCGCACGCGGCTCTTCCTGTTCGACGAACCCACGACGGGGCTGCATTTCGACGACGTGGCGAAGCTGCTGGCCGCCTTCCGCCGGCTGATCGCCGCCGGGCACTCGCTCATCGTCATCGAGCACAACCTGGACGTGGTGCGCGCGTGCGACTGGATCCTCGACCTGGGCCCCGAGGGCGGCGAGGCGGGCGGCGAGCTCGTCTTCGCCGGCACGCCGGCCGACGCGATGAAGCACGCGAGCTCCCACACCGGCAGCGCTCTGCGCAGCTACGAGATGGCCCTGCACGGCCCGGCGCACCTGCGCTCCTCTGCGTTCCTGCGCGGCTACGACGAGGCGCCCGACCGCAAGGCCGCGGAAGCCGCGCCGGCCTACCGCTCCAACAACATCCAGGTGCGCCACGCGCGGGAACACAACCTCAAGGGCATCGACGTCGAGATCCCGCGCGGGCAGTTCACCGTGATCACGGGCGTCTCGGGATCGGGCAAGTCCACGCTCGCCTTCGACATCCTCTTCGCCGAGGGCCAGCGGCGCTACCTCGAATCGCTCAACGCGTACGCGCGGCAGTTCGTGCAGCCGGCCTCCAAGCCCGACGTGGACGCGATCTTCGGCATCCCGCCCACGGTGGCCATCGAGCAGCGCACGAGCCGCGGCGGCTCGAAGAGCACGGTGGCCACGCAGACGGAGATCCACCACTTCCTGCGCCTGCTCTTCGTGAAGCTCGGCACCGCGCACTGCCCCGATTGCCAGGTGCCCATCGAGCCGCAGAGCGAGGAGGCCATCGCCGCCCGGCTGCTCAAGGAGCACCGCGGCGAGCGCCTGGGCCTCGCCGCCCCGCTCGTGGTGAACCGCAAGGGCTTCTACACGGACCTCGCGAAATGGGCGAAGGCCAAGGGCGTCTCGCACCTGCGCGTGGACGGCGAGTTCCTGCCCACCGACCGCTGGCCGCGCCTGGACCGCTTCCGCGAGCACACGCTGGAGCTGCCCGTCGCGCTGGTGGAGGTCTCGCCCGCGAACGAGAAGCGGCTGCGCGAGGGGCTCGCCGCGGCCATCGAGCACGGCAAGGGCACGGTGCACGTGCTGCCCGGCGGCTGGGGCGCGCCCGAGGCCAAGATCTTCTCGACCAAGCGCGCGTGCCGCTCCTGCGGGCGCAGCTTCCCCGAGCTCGACCCGCGGCTCTTCTCCTACAACTCCAAGCACGGCTGGTGCGCCTCGTGCTTCGGCACGGGCGTGAAGCTGGAGGGCTCGGGCATCGACTGGACCGACGAGCGCGCCAAGACCGGCACCGAGGACCACGTGCTCGATTCGTGGGTGTCGTGGCTCGAGCTGGACGAGGCCTGCCCCGCGTGCGAGGGCAAGCGCCTGAACCGCGAGGCGCTCGCGGTGCGCTTCCGCGGCCAGTCCATCGCCGACATGAGCGCGCGCCCCATCGAGGCGGCGCACCGGTTCTTCGACTCGCTGCGCGTGGCCGGCCGCGAGCAGGAGATCGCGCGCGACATCCTGGCCGAGCTCGCCTCGCGCCTGGGGTTCCTCGAGCAGGTGGGGCTGGGCTACCTGTCGCTCGACCGCGGCGCGCCAACGCTCTCGGGCGGGGAGGCGCAGCGCATCCGCCTGGCGGCGCAGCTCGGCTCGAACCTGCGCGGCGTGTGCTACATCCTCGACGAGCCGACGATCGGCCTGCACCCGCGCGACAACCGAATCCTGCTGGAGACGCTCCAGCGACTGGGCGCCAAGGGCAACACGCTCGTGGTGGTCGAGCACGACGAGGACACCATCCGCCACGCGCAGCACGTGATCGACCTGGGGCCCGGCGCCGGTCGCCTGGGCGGCCACATCGTCGCGCAAGGCACGGCGGAGGAGCTTCAGGCCAACCCGGCGTCGATCACCGGCCGC
>JBGAOO010000252.1:0-5156 GCA_044221765.1 Usitatibacteraceae bacterium
CGAGGCCCCGCAACTGGCGCGCGCGCGCTTCCTGCTCGAGGGCCTTATTCTCGTCGACGGGCAGCCCCACATCGCCCTGGCGATGGGCGAGCGCCAGTCGGTCAACGGCGGGCAGGAGGTCGATCGCCGCGGCCTGCGGGATCCAGGAAAGTCCCGCGGGCGACTTGCGCGCGGCGGCATCGAGATCGAAGCCGCCGTTCAGGTAGGCGCCGGCGACGGCGATGACCGCCTCGCGCTTGCCCGCGCGGGCCGCCTTCTCCATCCACTCGCGCGCGCGCGCCGGGTCCTTGGGCGTGCCTTCGCCGGCGGCGAGCAGGGCCGCATAGAGGTACATGCCGTCGGGCTCGCCCTGCTCGGCGGCGAGCTTCAGGTAGCGCACGGCCTCCTCGTCCCGCTCGGCGGCGTCGAGGATGGCCCCCAGGAGCGCCTGCGCCTTCGCGTGGCCCGCGTCCGCCGCCGGGCGCAGCTTCGCGATCGCCTCGCGCACGTCGCCTCGGCGGTACGCCCGGTCGCCCGCGGCGTAGTCCTCCGCGGCGCCGGCCCACGCGAGCGTGGCGGATAGCGCGAGCGCGAATCCCGCGAGGCAGGTGGCAAGGCTTGTCGGCATCCGGGTCCCTCGGGCGGACCGGGTGCCGCCGGCGCGCCTGCTAGTCGTTGTCCTTCGGACGGGGCTCGGGCTCGCGGCCCAGCCCTTCCCGCTCGAATTCCTCAAGCTTGCGATACAGGCTGGAGAGGCCGATCCCGAGCCGCTGCGCGGCCTGGCGACGGTCCGAGCCCACCGACTCGAGGGTCCGGTAGACGATGCCCGCCTCGAACCGGCGCATCTCGCTGCGCAGATCCCCGACCAACCCCGAAGCAACCGGTGTGCCACCGGGTGGCGTCGCTCGCGAGGAGAGCTCGGCGGGGATGTCGGCGAGCGTGATGCGTTCCCCGTCCGCGAGAATGCTGGCGCGGTTGAGCACGTTCTCGAGTTCGCGCACGTTGCCCGGCCAGGCGTAGGCGTGCAGCAGTTCCTCCGCGGCCGGATCCAGGCCCGTGAGGCGCCGCCCGCCGGCCGGCCCCGTCTCGAGCAGGTGGCGGATGAGGTCGCGCAGGTCCTGGGGCCGGGCGCGCAGCGGCGGCACGTGGATGCGGAACATGCTCAGGCGGAAGTACAGGTCCTCGCGGAAGCGCCCGTCGGCGACCATCGCGGACAGGTCGCGGTTGGTCGCGGCGATGATGCGCACGTCGATGCGGCGCGCGATCTCGGCCCCCACGGGCCTCACGCTCTTCTCGTCGATCGCGTGCAGCAGCTTCGCCTGCATGTGCAGGGGCAGCTCGCCGATCTCGTCCAGGAAGAGCGTGCCCCCGTCCGACTCGAGGAACAGGCCCTTGCGCGGGCGGTCCGCGCCGGTGAAGGCGCCCTTGGTGTGGCCGAAGAACTCGCTCTCGAGGAGCGTCTCGGGTATCGCGCCGCAGTTGACGGCGATGAAGGGCTTCTGCGCGCGCAGGCTGCGCTCGTGGATCGTGCGGGCGAAGACGCCCTTGCCCGTGCCGCTCTCGCCGGTGATGAGCACGGTGCTGTCCGTGGGCGCGACCTTGCCCACCAGGCGCTCGACCTCGCGCATGGCGGGCGAGGTGAACTCGAAGCGGTTGGCGCCCGGGCCGCCCACGCTCTTCCTGAGCGCCCGGTTCTCCTCGCGCAGGCCGCGCATGGCCTCGATCTGGGCGAGGCGATGCAGCAGCTCCTCGCGGTTCACCGGCTTGGACACGAAGTCGTGGGCGCCGGCGCGCAGGGCCTCCACGGCGGTCTCCATCGAGCCGAAGGCCGTCACCATGATGAACACCGTGTCCAGGCCGCTGTCGCGGCAGTTGCGCAGCAGCGTGAGGCCGTCGCCGTCGGGCATGCGGATGTCGCACAGGGCCACGTCCACGCCGCCGCGCACGAGCCGGGCGGCGCCCTCGGCCGCGCCCGAGGCCGTGTCGACGGTGTAGCCCGCGCCGCGGACGATGTCGGCCACGATCTGGCGCACCGCGGCCTCGTCGTCGATCACCAGGATGTTCATCTGTCGCATGCTCAAGCGGTTCTCCCCGGTTCGCGCGTGGGCAGGTCGACCTCCACGCGCGTGCCCTCGCCTCCCGTCGAGGCGATGCCGATGCGGCCGCCCCCGCGCTCGATGAGGGTCTTGCACATGAAGAGCCCGATGCCGCTGCCCCGGCCGGCGGGCTTGGTGGTGAAGGCTTCCTCGAAGGCGCGTTCGCGCACCTGCGGCGCCATGCCCGCGCCGTTGTCGGTCACCGCGAAGCGCACGAACTCGCCCGCGGCCTGCGTCGAGATCGCGACGCGCGGCTCGCGGCCGGGCGCCTCGGCGATCGCGTCGGCGGCGTTCAGCACGAGGTTCATCGCCACCTGCGTCACGTGGTCGGGCACCGCCCAGATGGCCGGCACCTGCGGGTCGAGCGCCAGGTCCAGGTGCGAGTGGCGCAGGCGCCGGTCGAAGCTCACGAAGCTCGCCGTGGAGCGCAGCAGCGCGTTCAGGTCCACCCACTCGGCCTCCACGGACCGGGCGGAGGTGAAGTCCGCGAGCTGGCGCGTGATCTGCGCGATGCGCCGGGTGTGCGCGAGGATCATGTCGGGATGGCAGTGCACGCCCAGGTTCGTGCAGTGCGCGTTCTCGCAGTTGCCGCGGATCGACTCGGCGACGCCCTGGATCGCTCGCGCTCGCGCAGGATCTCCTGCATGCGGTTCACCGAGTCCATGAGGCGGCCGACCTCGTCCCCGCGCGTGACCGCGATGGGCTCGCGCCGGCCGCGCACGACCTCGATGGCCGCATCGCCCAGGCGGCGCAGGTCGCCCGCCAGGCGCGTGAAGTACACGACGGTGAGCGCGCCGAAGAAGACCAGGCCGGCGCAGGTCATCGCCACGAGCGAGAGCGTGATCTCGTCGTACTTCGCCCGGTAGCCTTCCCACAGCCGGTCCTTGCGCGCGCGCAGCTCGACGGCGGACTGGCCCAGCCTCGCGACGAGGACGTTCACGTCGGCCCGCAGGTCGATGAGGTCGGCGCGCGAGGAGGTGCGGCGCACGCGCGCCAGGCTCTCCTCCAGGCGCGCGGCGAGCTGGGCGCCGCCGGCGAAGAAATCGCCCAGCACGCGCAGGCCCGGCCCGAGGCCCTCGATCTCGATGGCCACGGAGTTCGCCACCTCGCGCGGTTCCGCCGAGGCGCCGTCGTCGTTGATCTTGAGCACCGCCGCGGCCGAGGCCGCGGACACGCGCGCCAGCGTGGACTCGATGACGTGCAGCCGCTCGAGCTCCTCGGCGATCGAGATGAGGCTGCCGCGCTGCTGGCCGACGGTGGCGAGCGTGAGGGCGATGAAGGCGCCGAAGGCGAGGAAGCCCATCACGGCCTTGGCCCGCAGGCTCAGGCCGCGCGGCACGGCCTCGGCGGCGACAGGCCGTCCGGGCGTGGCGGCCCCTTCCGGGCGGGCAGCGGCCATCAGGGTTCCGCCGGCGCGAGGCTGCGCTCGATCCACGCGAGCCGGGCCGGCTCCGCCCAGTCGCGCGCGCTTTCCTCGCGCCAGCGCACGCGGCCGTCGCGCCCGATCGCGAGCGTGGTCGGCAGCCGCGCCACCTTCAGCGCGCCCATCGCGACCGCCTGCTCCGGATCGGAGACGTTGTCGAACGTGAGGCCCAGCTTGCGGGAGAGCTCTCGCGCGAGCAGCGCGTCGCGGTCGACGTTGATGCCGACCACGCGGATGCCGCGGGGCGCGAGCGCGCGGTGCGCGGCCTCCAGGCTCGGCATCTCGCGCCGGCACGGTTCGCACCAGCTCGCCCAGACGTTCACGAGGATCGCCTGCTCGCCCGCCTCGAAGCGAAGCGCGCTGCCGTCGGCGAGGGACCGGGCTTCCCACCGCACGGGCGCCGCGGCATCCGCCGCGGGCGGCGAGCAGGCCGCGAGCGGCGCCAGCACGAGCGCCAGGGCCAGCCCCTCGGCGGCGAGGCGCGCGAGGCTCACAGCGGACGCTTGATCGTGACGGCCCCGCGGATCTGGCCCACGGCGTAGCCGGTCGCGCGGTCATGGGGATACTCGGCCTCGAGCAGCGCCCGCACGTTCGGCGTGAGCTTGTCGGGGGCGCCGTGGCAGGCGACGCACAGCGGGCCCAGCGGCAGCGCCTTCATGTACCGGTAGTAGCGCCCGCCGGGCTCGGTGACGACCTCGCCCAGCTCGAGCGTCTCGGGCTTCTCGCCCTTCTCCGCACGGCGCTCGAAGTCGAGGAGCGCCTTCTGCTCCCACGCGTCCGCGGTGCCCAGGGCAGGGTTGCGCGGGCGCAGCGCCACGCGCGTCACGCGCCAGCCCGTCTTGCGCGAGAGCGCCGACGAGATCTCCGGCACCGTGTACTTGCACACGATCACCGCGCGCAGCGGGCCGCTGAACTCCAGTTCCTTGGTGAGCTCGCCGCGCACCTGCGCCACGAGTTCGTTCGCCACCTTCCGCGTCTCCTCGGCGAGGCGGCGCGCGTCGGCGGGCTCCTGCGCGGACGTGCCCAGGCCCGCCCACGCGGCGACGAGGAGGGTCGCGAACTTCAATCCCTTGTGAACCATGTTTCGCCTTCCCGTGTGCATCGATCGCGAGTCTAAACCAGGGCGTGCCGCGCCGCCGCCGCTTCAACCGCCCGGGCGGGCACGGCTCTCGGCATCGGCGAGGCGCTCGGCGACCTCCTTCGCCATCGCCCCGCCGGGCGGCAGGACCGCGAGCAGCGCCCGCCACTGCCGGGCCGCCGTCGCGAAATCGCCCCGCGTGTAGGCCGAGGTGCCCGAGAGCGCGAGCGCCTTCACCTGGCGCGGGTCGATCGCGAGCGCCTGCGCGATGAGGCGGTCGGGCTCGCCGTCGAACCGGCGGCCGCGGGCCATCGCGAGCGTGTCGGCGCGCTCGGCGAGGACCGCGGCGATGTGCGGCAGGCGCCGCGCGGCTTCCTCGTACGCGGCGGCCGCGTCCGCGAACCGCCCGGCTTCCGCGAGCGAGCGCGCGCGCTTCGCCCAGGCCGGGCCGTCGTCGGGACCGGCCCTCGCCTTTACCACGGGCGCGCCCGGCGCCGGCGCGGGATCGGCGGGCGCCTGCTGCAGGGCGAGCCAGAGCCCGCCCAGGACCACGGGAAGGCAGGCGGCCGCGAGCCAGGGC
>JBGAOO010000253.1:0-5150 GCA_044221765.1 Usitatibacteraceae bacterium
GTACGTCTCGAAGGCCTTCCGGTACGAAGGCGAGTTCAGGGACGGGCAGAAGCACGGCATGGGCAAGCATGCCTGGGAGAACGGCGACCGGTACGAAGGCGAGTTCGCCGACGACAAGCCGAGCGGCAAGGGCAGCTACCAGTTCGCCAACGGGGACACCTACGACGGCGAGGTGAAGGCGGGTTCCATCACGGGCCGCGGCACCTACGTCACGAAGTCGGGCGACCGGATCGAGGGGTCCTTTTCCGACGGGCGCGCCCAGGGCGCCGGCATCTACCGCTTCGCGAGCGGCGACCGCTACGAAGGGGAGCTGGTCGGCGGGCGCATCCAGGGCAAGGGCCGTTACTACACGAAGGGCGGCGACCGGATCGAGGGCGTGTTCGTCGACGGTCGCGCGCAGGGACAGGGCACGTATTTCTACGCGAACGGCGACCGCTACGAAGGCTCGATCCGCGACGGGGCGCTTACGGGCACCGGCGCGTATTTCTACGCGAGCGGATCCAAGTACGAAGGGGAGATGGCGAACGCGCTGCCGCAAGGCAAGGGCACCTTCTGGTTCGCGGACGGATCCCGCTTCGAGGGCCAGTTCGACCAGGGACTCAAGCGCGCCAAGGGGGCCGTCATCCGCCCCGACGGGTCCACGACGCCCGCGGAAATCGTCGACGGTGCCGTCCGCCTGCTGAACTAGGCCCTCTCCCCGGGGGTGCGCCGAAGGGCGCGTTCGGGTATGATTGCGGGTTCTGCTACAAGGAGTTGGACATGGCCGAACGCAAACGTACCCGCCGCAACACCCTCGAGCGCCGCTGCCTGCCGAAGGCGTTCAAGCGCCTGTTCCATGGCGCCTCGAAGTCGACCTTCAAGGTCCTCGAGCTGATCAAGAAGAACTGAGCGGGCGAACGCTCGCCGTTCTCCGGTCGGGGCCGCGCAAGCGGCCCCGGTCATTTGCGGCTCGCGATTTCCCTCCGGCGCATTTACCGACGGTTACAACCCGGCCGATTCCTGCCATCGGTTGGCGGAACCTCGGCGGCTATTCTCGATGTCGAATCCACTTCGCGCCATCGAGGATCCGCCCGATGCCCCTACGAGCCGTCCACTTCACCTTCGTCCTGCGCACGCTGGACCGTGACTGGCCCGACCTCCACCGGCTGGACGAAGGCGCCATCGCCGCGCAGCCGGCCCGTTTCGTCGGTGGCCGCAACTCGTGGATCGCGCAGGGATACCTGCGGCTGCGCAAGGCACTGGAGAGCCGCGGCCATCGCGTGGGGCTGTCGGATCGGCCGGTGCCCGGAACGATCTGCTTCGCGCACCGCGACGATGTCGATCGATTCCGCACGCGGGCCCACGCGAGTTTCCTCGTCGTGGTGCGTGCCGATCGCGCGCCCGTCTTCGCCTGCGACTTCGCGATCACCCAGAACGGGCTGTCGCCGCGCGAACACGAGCGGTTCGTTCCGCTGTGGCCGCAACCGGGCCTGTGCCACCGCGACGCCGATCGGCCCTCGCGCGTGCGCCGCATCGTCTACCACGGCAGGACCGGCACGATGCCCTCGTGGTTCCGCGAGTTGCTGCACTCCGGCGAACTCGCCTCGCGCGGCGTTCGCTTCGACATCCGGCGCGCGGGCTGGGAAGACTACCGCGACGCGGACCTGGTGCTGGCCGCCCGCGAGGATGCCGACGTCATGCTGGCCTGCAAGCCGGCCTCGAAGGTGTACAACGGCTGGCTCGCCGGCGTGCCCGTGCTGGCCGCGCCGGAGCCGGCCTATCGGGAGCAACGCCGTACGCGGCTGGATTACCTCGAAGTGCAGGACGCGGGCGATGTCGTGGAGGCCGTCGACCGGCTCAATGCCTGTCCCGCCCTTTACGATGCGATGGTGGCCAATGGCGCCAACCGGGCCCGGGCCTTCGGCGTCGAGGCGACGCGCCGCCGCTGGCTGCGCCTGATCGACGACGAGATCGTGCCGGCCTTCCGGGAGGAAGCGCGCAGGCTGGCCGACCGGCGCCTTTGGTTCCTCGGGGCGATGCTGAAGCAGAAGCTCCTGAGCCGGGCCTGGAAATGCCGGCTGGCCACGGGACGGTGGATGCTGCGCTCGCCGTGGGCGCCCACGCGGCTCCTGGAGTCCTTCGGCAGCCAGATCGTCTCGGCGTATGCGGCCGTTCCGCCTTCCGCCGGCGAGGGGCCGACGAGCGCCTTTCGCTAGGGCACGCTAGGCGAGCGCGCGGCCCACGATCTCGCCCACGTCCGCGGAGATCTCCCCGGCCTGCAGGATCGATTCGAGCGCCTGCCGGGCATGCGCCTGGCGTCCCGCGTCATACCGGCGCCACCGATCGAAGGTCCGGGCGAGGCGCGAGGCAACCTGCGGATTGAGCCGGTCGAGCTCCACGATCTTCTCCGCCACGAAACGATAGCCCGCGCCATCGGCCGCGTGGAAATGCACCGGGTTGTCCATGGCGAAGGCGTGCACCAGCGAGCGCGCGCGGTTCGGATTGCGCAGGTCGAACGCGGGGTGGCTCGTGAGCTTGCGAACGCGCTCCAGGGCGCCCGGCAGGTCGGCGGTGGCCTGCACGCGGAACCACTTGTCGACGACAAGCGCCTCGCCCTTCCACTTGTCGAAGAACATCGACAGCGCCCGCTCGCGCTCGGCGCCGGCCGAATGCGCGAGGCACTCGAGCGCCGCCATCGCGTCGGTCATGTTCTCCGCGCGGCGGAATTCCAGGAAAGTCAGCGCGCGTGCCGTCGAGTCGTCGACCGACATGATGTACGCGAGCGCGATGTTGCGAAGCGCCCGCCGCCCGGCCGCCGCGGCATCCGGCGAATAGGCGCCGGGCACGGTGAAGTGGCGGAACGCGCCTTCGAACCGCGTGCGATAGCGCTGGGCCACCTCGAGCAGGACACGCTTGCGCACCGCGTGGATGGCATCCGGGTCGGCGACGGTCATCTGCTCGGCCAGGTAGCCCTCGCCGGGCAACTGGAGGCAGTGCGCGGCGAACGCGGGATCCTTCGAGCCGTTGGTCAGCACGCGCCCGAGCGCCTCGACGAACGCGGACGGCACCGTGAACTCCCGACCGGCCTGCAGCGCCTCGACGCCGGCGAGCAGGATGCGGGTGGCGAGCACCTGTCCCGCTTCCCAGCGGTTGAACGGATCCGCGTCGTACGCCATCAGGTGCGTGAGCTCTTCATCGCTGAACGCGTGCTTGAGCACGACCGGCGCGGAGTAACCCCGCAGCAGCGAGGGCACGACGGGGCCGGGAACGTCGACGAAGGTGTAGGTCGCCTGCGGGGCCGCAAGCGGCAGCACGCGCGTGATCGCGCCGGTCTTCGGGTCCGGATGCGCGTGGGCCCCGCTTTCCCCCGCCAGACGCAGCGGGATGTCGTATCCCTGGTCGTCGACCAGGCCCATGGCCACGGGAATCACGAACGGCAGCTTCTCGGCCTGGCCCGGCGTGGGCGGACAGCTCTGGCGCAAGGTGAGCGTGTACGTGCCGGCCGCCGGGTCGTAGTGGCCCGTGCTCTCGAGCACGGGCGTGCCCGCCTGGGCATACCAGCGGCCGAACTGCTCGAGGTCGGCCTCGTTCGCCGCCGCCATGGCCGCACGGAAGTCGTCGCAGGTCACGGCCTGGCCGTCGTGGCGCTCGAAGTACAGGTCCATGCCCCGGCGGAACCCGTCGCGGCCGAAGAGGGTCTGGTACATCCGCACCACCTCGGCGCCCTTCTCGTAGACGGTCGAGGTGTAGAAGTTGTTGATCTCGACATACGAGTCGGGGCGGATCGGGTGCGCCATCGGGCCGGCATCCTCGGGCATCTGGCGCTCGCGAAGGTCGCGCACGTCCTGGATGCGCGAGACGGCGCGCGAGTACTCGTCGGCCCCGTATTCCTGGTCCCGGAAGACCGTGAGGCCTTCCTTGAGCGAGAGCTGGAACCAGTCGCGGCAGGTGACGCGATTGCCCGTCCAGTTGTGGAAGTACTCGTGGGCCACGACCCGGTCGATCATCATGAAGTCGAGGTCGGTCGCGGTGTCGGCGCGCGCGAGCACGAACTTCGTGTTGAAGATGTTGAGGCCCTTGTTCTCCATCGCGCCCATGTTGAAGTCGCCGACGGCGACGATCATGAAGCGGTCGAGATCGAGCTCCAGGCCGAAGCGCTCCTCGTCCCAGCGCATCGCGCGCTTGAGGCAGCGCATGGCGAAGCCGGCCTGGTCGAGCTTGCCCGGCTCGACGTAGACCTGCAGCAGCGCCTTCTTGCCCGACTGCGTGACGAAGTGGTCCTCGAGCAGGTCGAGCCTCGCGGCGACCAGGGCGAAGAGGTAGCAGGGCTTCGGGAAGGGATCCTCCCAGCGGGCCCAGTGGCGCCCGCCGTCCTCCTCGCCGGAGGCGACGAGGTTCCCGTTCGCCAGCAGGTGGGGGAATTCCTCGCGCGGGGCGTGGATCGTGACCATGTACCGCGACATCACGTCGGGGCGGTCGGGAAACCAGGTGATCGCGCGGAAGCCCTGGGCCTCGCATTGCGTGAACAGCCCGTCCTTCGAGGCGTAGAGGCCTTCCAGGCGCGTGTTGAGCCAGGGGTCGAAGCGCACGACGGTCTCGACCGTGAACGACTCGGGCACCTGGGGCACCTCGAGGCGGTTCGTCGCCAGGACGAACCGCGACGGGTCGAGTCGCTCGCCGTCGATCGAGACGGAAAGCAGTTCCAGGTGCGCCCCGTCCAGCACGAGCGGTCCGCCCGCGCCCGCCGGATTGCGGCGGACCGCGAGCTGGGAACGCACGGTGGCCCACGGACGCGCGATGTCCACCTCGACCGCCACCGTATCCACCAGGTAGGCAGGCGGGGTGTAATCCAGGCGGTGGATGGCCGGGCGGGGCGTCTCGCGCGTGTCCATGGACGGCGTGATGGCGGAACCCGGCCCGGTCAGGCGGCCTTGCGCCGGAAGAGCGCGGGGATCGACTGGTTGGGCCGCTTCCTCACGGGCGCCTGGTCGGGCTGCTCGATGGGCTTCGCGTCCGGGGACGGCTCGTAGGGCTTGGAGAAGTCCATGTCGCCCGCGGCCGGATTGGGCGCTCCGCGCGAGCCGCGGTGCTCGCCGCGCTTCGAGCCACGCGGCTCCTCGCTGCGCTTCTCGGTGCGCGGCTCCTCGCTGCGCGCTTGCGCACGGGGCTCC
>JBGAOO010000254.1:0-6904 GCA_044221765.1 Usitatibacteraceae bacterium
GCGCATCGCGCAGAAATACGCGGTGAAGGTGGGCGGCGGCACCAACCACCGCATCGGCCTCTACGACGGCATCCTGCTCAAGGAGAACCACCTGGCCGCGGCGGGCGGCGTGAAGGCGGCCGTGGAGGCGGCCCTGCGCGCGGCGACCCCCGGCGTGATGGTGCAGGTCGAGGTCGAGACGATCGAGCAGCTGCGCGAGGCGCTCCAGGCCGGCGCGAGGCTCATCCTGCTGGACAATTTCACCCTGCCGCGCATGCGCGAGGCGGTGGCGATCGCCGGCGACCGGGCCGAGCTCGAGGCCTCCGGCGGGGTCGACTTCAACACCGTGCGCGAGGTCGCCGAGACGGGCGTGCACCGCATCTCGATCGGCTCGCTCACCAAGGACATCCGGGCCGTCGACCTGTCCCTTCGCGTCCTGCAGCACCCGGCGAACGCATGAAGCCGCTCCTCGCCCTCGCCGCGCTCGCGACCGCGGCCGGCTGCGCGTCGGTCCCCTCCGGCCAGCCCAATCCCAGGGATCCCTGGGAAAGCTACAACCGCGGCATGTTCGAGTTCAACGACAAGCTCGACCGGGCCGTGCTCAAGCCCATCGCCCAGGGCTACGACCAGTCCGTGCCCGGCTTCGCGCAGGCGGGCCTGAAGAACCGGGCCTGTGGGACGTGGCGACGCCCCTGGGCCTCGAGAAGCACAACGAGGACTTCGGCCAGACCCTGGGCTGGTGGGGCGTGCCCCCCGGCCCCTATTTCGTGATCCCGTTCTTCGGCCCCTCGACGCTGCGCGATGCGCCCGCCCGCTACGTCGACCCGCAGTTCGCGCAGGGCCGCTGGATCGACAGCGACGCCATCACCTACACGCTCTTCACGCTGGACGTCGTCCGCACGCGCGCGGGGCTGCTGCAGGCCGAGAAGGTGTTCGACGAAGCGGCGCTCGACAGGTACTCCTTCACCCGGGATGCCTGGCTGCAGCGGCGCCGGAACATGGTCTACGACGGCCGCCCGCCCAAGGACGCCGAGGACTACTAGGCGGGAATAGCCGGGCCCGCGCGGCTGTTCATCGTGCGAGGGCGGCCCCTCCGGTCGCCCGTCCCGGAGGCTCCCCCATGCGTCACCCGCTCGGCGGCACGCTCTTCAGCCTGGCCCTCGCGTTCGCGGCCCTGCCGGCCCAGGCCGCCTTCCACCTGTTCACGATGAACGAGCTGTACTCCAACGCCGACGGCACGGTGCAGTTCGTCGAGCTCACCGCCCTGGCCGGCGGGCAGCAGTTCGTCGCCGGCCACCCGATCTCGGCCTGCGGCACCGGCCCGGGCCACGTGTTCACCATCACCGCCGACCTGCCCGGGGACACCGCCGGCCGCAAGTTCCTCATCGGTACGCAGGGCTTCGCCGCGCTCGGGGTGGTGGCGCCGGACGTGGTGGTGCCCAACGGCTTCTTCTACGCGCCCGGTGGCGTGGTCGATTGGGCCGGCGCCGACACCTGGAGCTACGCCAACCTGCCCACCGATGGCGAGCTCTCGCTCAACCGGGACGGCTCCACGGGCCCCAATTCCCCGACGAACTTCGCGGGCCAGACCGGCCACGTGAGCCTGTCCGTGCCCGTCCCCCCGCCCACGCCCGCGAGCTACCAGGGCATCTGGTGGCGCTCGCCCGGCGGCAGCGAATCGGGCTGGGGCGTGAACATCACGCAGCAGGGCGACATCCTCTTCGCGACCTGGTTCACCTACGACACCGACGGCTCGGGCCTGTGGCTGGTCATCCCCTCGGCGAACCGCACGAGCGGCAACAACTTCACGGGCACCCTCTACCGGGGCACCGGCCCGTCCTTCGACGCCGTGCCCTGGGACGGCACGGGCGTCGCGCTCACGGAGGTGGGCAGCGCCACCTTCTCGTTCAGCGACGCCGACAACGGCACCTTCTCCTACACGGTGAACGGCACCGCGCAGTCGCGCCCGATCACGCGCTACCTCTACGCGACGCCGGCCTACACCTGCCTGGTCGGCGGGCCGACGGGCACCACGCCCGTGTACCAGGACATGTGGTGGCGCTCGCCGGCGGGCCAGGAGGCGGGCTGGGGCGTCAACATCACGCACCAGGGCGACATCCTCTTCGTCACCTGGTTCACGTACGACCGCGCGCGCAAGGGCATGTGGGTCGTCGGTCCGGCGGTCACGAAGACCGCCGAGGGCGTGTATACCGGCGCGCTGCTTCGCACCACGGGCCCGGCCTTCAGCGCGGTGCCGTGGAACCCCGCGAGCGTCGCGAGCACCACGGTGGGCACGGTGACGATCACCTTCACGGGCCTGGACAGCGCGACCTTCGCCTACACGCTCGACGGCGTGACGCAGTCGAAGCCCATCACGCGCTATCTCTACGGGGCGCCGCGCAGTTTCTGCCGGTAGTAGAATCCGCCGTCCGACCCGCGCCCGCGCCCCGCGCGGGCGCCCTTCCCACGGCGCCCATGACCCTCGGCACGAAGCTCTTCCTCGTCTTCCTCGCCTTCCTCGCGGTCATCGCCGTCGTGATCGCGATGGCCTTCCGCGAGCGGCGCCTGGCGCGCGCCATCCCCGAGGCGGACCACGCCGCGCAGCAGGCGGCCGACGGGCGCGTGCTCGCCGTCGTCTTCGGGTCCATCCTGGGCGGCATGTTCCTCACGCTGCTCGTCGCCTGGCTGGTCTTCTTCTGATGGCGGCCTTCGAGGAAACCTTCCAGGTCTCCTGGGCGCACCTGGACGGCAACGCGCACATGGCGAACACCTCGTACATGCTGCTCGCCATCGATTGCCGGTTCCACTACTTCGCCTCGGCGGGGTTCACGCCCGAGGCGTTCGCCAGGCACCGCGTCGGCCCGGTGGTGCGAAGCGACTGGCTCGAGTACCACCGCGAGCTGCACCTGCTGCAGAAGGTGAAGGTCGACCTGCGCTGCTCCGGCCTCGCCCCGGACGGCTCGCGCTTCCGGATCGTGAACGAGTTCTTCGCCGACGACGGCGCGCTCGCCGCGCGCGTCACCACGCTCGGGGGCTGGTTCGACCTGGACGCGCGCAAGCTCATCGCCCCGCCCCCGGCGCTCGAGGCCGCGATGCGGGCGCTGGAAAGGACGCCGGATTTCGAGGAGCTGCGCTCGAGCCTTCGCGGCGCCTGAGGCGCCTCAGGCGGGCCTTTCACGCCCGGCGCCCCAGGCGCCGGGATTGAGCGCGAGCCAGGCGGCCACGGGCGCGAGCGTGGGCAGGATGAGCGCGCCCACCTGGTAACCGAAGGCGATCGCCGAGCGTGCCCCCGGACCCGCGGCCACGAAATCGCCCACCACCGGCGCGAGCATCAACTGCTTGAGCGTCTCGAAGGCGATGCCCCAGGCCGGCAGCACCGCGAGCACTGCCAGGCCGATCGCGACGGGCGCCGGGCGCCGCGAGAGGAGGCGAGCGAGAGCGCCAGGAAGAGCGCGATGCCGAAGGAGTACTTGCCGGCGGCGAGCTCCACCGTCGCGACCGCCGCCTGCGCCCCCCTCGCCTTTGCTGCTCGTAGGGCGGCTGCACCGCCAGATCGAAGACCACGGTGTTCCCGCGCACCGAGCGCGCGGACACCTCGACGCCCGAGAGCCCGATGAACGGCCCGGCGACGGCGGACTGCAGCCCCGCCAGGGGCCCGGAGGCGGCATACCAGAGCGCGAGCGAGGGCACGAGCCAGGCGAGGGCCAGCACGAGCAAGCGCAGCGGCGCCGGGCGGCCCGCGGCCATTCAGGCGGGAGCCGACCGGGCGCCGCGCGATCGACCGCGCGGATCCACAGCAGCCAGACGATGAGCGCATCGAGCATGATGAGCGCCTGCCAGAGGTACAGGTGCGCCCACTCGAAGACGTCCTTGTTCCACTGCCCGAGGTAGTAGAGGCTCACGATGCGCACGAGGTTGAGCGCCTGGATCGCCACCGAGCCGATGGCGAGGCCCGCCAGGCGGTAGCGCCAGGGGGCCGGGTAGGCGAGCATGCCCGCCAGCAGGACGATCTGCGCCTCGACGCCGTTGCAGCCGGCTTCGATCGCGATGCCGAACCCGCTGGACCGGCTGTAGAGCACGTTGCCGCGCGAGAGGGCGTCGCCGTCGAAGGCGCGGATGAGGGCCGAGCTCGCCTCGGCCACGAACGCGGTCCAGGGCCGCACCACGAGCTGGCCCCAGGGCGTGAGCTCGGCGGCGAAGGCCGCCAGCACGATCGCGGCGAAGACGAGGGCGAAGCGGCGCACGGCCGGCTGGCGCCGCTAGGCGCGCGCGGCGATGAAGGCCTTGAGCCCCTCGGCATCCGCCTCCATCACCTCGCAGCGCTGGGGGCGGTTCTCGAGGTCCTCGAAGCCCCGGCGGGCGCGGCGGCGCCTCGCCCAGCGCCTCGATGATCGTCGCCTCGAACTTGGCCGGCAGCGCGGTCTCCAGGCAGATCATCGGGTAGCGCGGCTCGCGGTGGCGCTGGGCGATGCGCACGCCGTCGGCCGTGTGCGGATCGATGATGACGCCGTAGTCCTTCTTCACGCGCCGGATCGTCTCCAGGCGGTCGGCGTGCAGGCTGCGCCCGGAGACGAAGCCCGAATCCTCCTCGATCCTCTCCCAGGCGCGGTCCGTGGACAGGTCGAAGCCGCCCTTCTCCTCGACCTGGCGCCACAGCCAGGCGACCTTGTCGCCGTCCTGGTCGACCATGTCCCAGATGAAGCGCTCGAAGTTGGACGCCTTCGAGATGTCCATGGACGGGCTCGAGGTGGCGTGCGTCTCGGCGGTCCCGCGCGGCCGGTAGCGGCCCGTGCGGAAGAACTCGTCGAGCACGTCGTTCTCGTTGGTGGCGAGCACCAGGCGCCGGATCGGCAGGCCCATGCGCTTGGCCACGTGCCCGGCGAAGATGTTGCCGAAGTTGCCCGAGGGCACGCAGAAGGAGACCGGGTCGTCGTTCGAGCGGGAGACGGCGAAGAAGCCCTTGAAGTAGTACACCACCTGGGCCACCACGCGCGCCCAGTTGATCGAGTTCACCGCGCCCAGGCTGTGGCGCGCCTTGAAGGCGGCGTCCGCGTTCACGGCCTTCACCAGGTCCTGGCAGTCGTCGAACACGCCCTTCACGGCGACGTTGAAGATGTTGGCCTCGGGCAGCGAGTACATCTGCGCGCGCTGGAACGGGCTCATGCGCCCGTGCGGCGAGAGCATGAACACCTTGATGCGCGCCTTGCCCTTGAGCGCGTGCTCGGCCGCCGAGCCGGTGTCCCCGCTCGTGGCCCCCAGGATGTTGAGCGTGCGCCCCTGCCGCTCGAGCACGCTCTCGAAGAGCGGGCCGATCAGCTGCATCGCGATGTCC
This sequence comes from Usitatibacteraceae bacterium, assembly GCA_044221765.1. Classification (GTDB taxonomy): domain Bacteria; phylum Pseudomonadota; class Gammaproteobacteria; order Burkholderiales; family Usitatibacteraceae; genus FEB-7. Next base: position 5,312 of record JBGAOO010000254.1, read on the forward strand.
TTGAAGGCGAGCGTGGGCCCGTTGGAGCAGGCGAGCAGGTGCAGGCCGGGCTCGAGCGTCTTCACCGGCGTGATCTCCGGCGTGCCGAAGACCTCCGCGGTGTAGGTGCGCGCGACGATCTGCCTGAGCTCGCCGCCGGGCAGGTCGTCGGCGAAGAAGCGCAGGATCTCGAAGGCGAGCTGCGGATAGCTCATGTCGCGCATCGCGTCGAGCTTCGGGCGCGTGATGCGCGGCCACATCTCGGGCACGGCGAGGCCGCCGTCGGCGGCGAGGCCCTCGAGCAGGATGTCGGTGAAGGTCTGGGTCGCGCCGCGGCCGCGCGTGCTGGCGTATTTCAGAGGAGCTCCTCGAGCCGGATGCGCACCACCGGCGAAGGGATGGTGGGCAGGGCCTCGATGCGGCGGATGGCCGCGTTGACGTGCCGCTCGCGCGTGGCGTGCGTGAGGATCACGACGTCGGCCTGGTCCTCGCCCTCGCCCGCCTCCTTCTGGAAGATGGCGTCGATGGAGATGGCGAGGTCGGCGCAGATGCGCGTCACGTCCGCGAGCACCCCCGGCCGGTCGAGCGCGCGCAGGCGCAGGTAGTACGCCGTCTCCACGTCCTCCATGGGCAGGATGGGGATGTCCGAGAGCCGGTCGGGCTGGAAGGCCAGGTGCGGCACGCGGTGCTCCGGGTCGGCGGTCGCCATGCGCGTCACGTCCACCAGGTCCGCCACCACCGCGCTCGCGGTCGCCTCGGCGCCCGCGCCGCGGCCGTAGTAGAGCGTGGGCCCCACCGCGTCGCCCTTCACGAGGATCGCGTTCATCACGCCCTCCACGTTGGCGATGAGGCGGCGCGCCGGCACGAGCGTCGGATGCACGCGCAGCTCGATCCCCTGCGGCGTGCGCCGCGACAGGCCCAGCAGCTTGATGCGGTAGCCCAGCCCTTCCGCGTACTTGATGTCCGCGGCGGTCAGCCCGCCGATGCCCTCGACGTACGCCTTGTCGAACTGCATCGGGATGCCGAAGGCGATGGCCGAGAGGATGGTGAGCTTGTGCGCCGCGTCGATGCCGCCCACGTCGAAGGCCGGGTCCGCCTCGGCGTAGCCCAGGCGCTGCGCCTCGGCGAGCACCACGTCGAAGGGCAGGCCCTTGTCGCGCATCTCCGAGAGGATGTAGTTGCAGGTGCCGTTGATGATGCCGGCGACCCACTCGATCCGGTTGGCCGACAGCCCCTCCCGGATCGCCTTGATGATGGGCACGCCGCCGCCCACGGCCGCCTCGAAGGCGACCATGACGCCCTTCTTGTGCGCGGCCGCGAAGATCTCGTTGCCGTGCCGGGCGAGCAGCGCCTTGTTCGCGGTGACCACGTGCTTGCCGTTCGCGATGGCCGCGAGCACCAGCTCGCGCGCCTCGACCTCGCCGCCGATCAGCTCGACCACGATGTCCACCTCGGGGTGGCCCACGACCGTCGAGGCCGCGCTCACCAGCTCGATGCCCTCCAGCCCGACCGCGCGGGGCTTCGACAGGTCGCGCGCCGCGGCCATGCGCACCACGATGTCGCGGCCGGCGCGCCGGCCGATCTCCTCGCGGTTGCGGCGCAGCACCTCGATGG
>JBGAOO010000255.1:0-5143 GCA_044221765.1 Usitatibacteraceae bacterium
CCCGGCCGGCGCGCGCAGGCCCAGGTCCTTCGAGGTCCGGGCGAGCATCCCGAGCGTCTCCGCATCGTCGTGCCCTTCGCGCGCCAGCGCCGCGAGCATGCCGTGGGCGCCCTGCGCGTCACCGCCGCGCGCGAGCGCGAGCCCCTGCAGTTGCCGCAGGCGCGCGTGTCCGGGCCAGCGCTCCAGGCCCTCCCGTGCACGGTCGTTGGCACGCAGCGGCTCGCCCCGGTCGAGCTGCGTCGGCGTGGCGGCGACGTCGGCGACGGCTTCCTCGCCGGAGGCACCCTCGACGGATCGTTCGCCTTGCGGGGGGTTCGGCGGCATCGCCGGCATCGCGCGGGAGGAAAGGGATGCCGATGATAGACCCGCTATCCAAGCCGCGCATATTGGCCTAACCTTCCGGCACCACGCCGGCGCGGGTCGGGAAGCCCGCGCGAGGCGTCGCCCGCAACGCTACGCCTGAAAAAACCAAGAGGCAGGAAGAGGCGCTCCATGGTCCACCTTCGCGTCGCACCGCTCGCACCGTCCGGCAGGATCCTCCCGTGAGCAGCGTCCTTCCCTTCGAGTCCGCGCCGCGCCTGGACGAGGATGCCTGGGACGACCTGCTCAACTTCATCGAGGAGAAGCGCGTCATCCCGATCATCGGGCCCGAGCTCCTCAAGGTGGAGACCGATGCCGGCCCGCGCCTGTTCAACGAGTGGCTCGCCGAGAAGCTCGCGGCCAAGCTCGGCGTGGACCTCGGCCGGCTGCCCAGCCCGGCCACGCTGAACGACGTGGTGTGCTGGTTCCTCGCGATGCGCGGGCGCCGCGAGGACACCTACACGCGCGTGCGCAGCCTGCTGCGCGAGATCGCCTTCGCGCCCCCGAAGGCCCTGCGCCAGCTCGCGCAGATCACCGACTTCGACCTCTACATCAGCACCACCTTCGACTCCTTCCTCGAGCAGGCGATCAACGCCGAGCGCTTCGGCGGCGCGCAGACCACCGAGGTGATCGGCTACACGCCCAACCGCGTGGCCGACCTGCCCAGCGAGCGCGAGCAGCTGCAGCGCCCGGTCGTCTACCACCTGCTCGGGCGCTGCTCGGCCTCGCCCACCTACGTGATCTCCGACGAGGACATGCTCGAGTTCGTCTGCGCGCTGCAGAGCGAGCACCTCACGCCCGAGAAGCTCTTCTACGAGCTCGAGCACAGCCACCTGCTCATCATCGGCAGCAACTTCTCCAACTGGCTCGCGCGCCTGTTCCTGCGCATGGCCAAGCGCCGCCGGCTCTCCGACCCGCGCGACGTGGGCGAGGTGCTCGCCGACGACCACTCCGACGGCGACGAGCGCCTCATGGCCTTCCTGCAGCAGGTGAGCGTGCGCACGCGCGTGTACAGCGGCGCCGAGCAGTTCGTGGACGAGCTGCACCGGCGCTGGAGCGCCCGGCGCCGGCCCGCGGACGTGATCCCGATGGGCGCCGCGCCCCAGCGGGTGCTGCCGCCTTCGCGCGAGATGCCCGAGAACGCCGTCTTCATCAGCTACGCGCGCGAGGACCTCGCCGCCGTGCAGAAGCTCAAGGCGGGCCTGGACGCCGCCGGCGTCACGACCTGGTTCGACATGGACCGGCTCGAGGGCGGCGACGACTACGACCGCAAGATCCAGAAGAACATCGCGCGCTGCGCGTTCTTCATCCCCGTGGTGTCGGCCAACACCGACCGCCGGCTCGAGGCCTACTTCCGGCGGGAATGGAGCTACGCGCTCGACCGCACGCGCAACATGGCCGACGACGCGATCTTCGTCCTGCCGGTGTGCGTCGACGGCACCGACCCGCAGGCCGCGCGCGTGCCGGACAGGTTCAAGGCGGTGCACATCACCCAGCTGCCCGGCGGCGAGCCCACGCCCGAGTTCGTGAGGCGCCTGGCCGAGCTCTCCGGCGCCCGCGGGCGGGGCGAGGCATGAACGCGCCCGAGGCGGTTCCCGGCGAGAGCGCGAGCGCCGACGCCGAGCACCCCTGGCTCGGCCTCGCCTCCTTCACCGAGCAGACCCGCGCCTTCTTCCATGGCCGCGAGGAAGAGGTGGGCGAGCTCTCGCGCCGCGTGCAGCGCAAGCTCCTCACGGTGCTCTTCGGCCAGTCGGGCCTGGGCAAGACCTCGATCCTGCGCGCGGGCATCGTGCCGCGCCTGCGGCCGGAGGGCTACTGCCCCGTCTACGTGCGCATCGACTACTCGCCCGCCACGCCGCCGCCCGCCGAGCAGATCAAGCAGGCGATCTTCCGCGCCACGGAGGACACCGGCACCTGGACGAAGCCCGGCTCCGCCGTCTCGGGCGAGACGCTGTGGGAGTTCCTGCACCACCGCGACGACATCCTGCGCGACGCGAGCGGCAAGACCGTCATCCCGCTCCTCATCTTCGACCAGTTCGAGGAGATCTTCACGCTCGCGCAGGCGGACGACGCGGGCAAGAGGCGCGCGGCGCAGTTCATCGAGGAGCTCTCCGACCTCGTCGAGAACCGCCCGCCCAAGGAGCTCGAGGCGCGCCTGGAGACCGACGACGCGCTCACCGAGCGCTTCGACTTCGGCCGCGCCGACTACCGCATCCTGATCGCCCTGCGCGAGGACTACCTCGCCCACCTGGAGAGCGTGAAGGGCGCGATGCCCTCGATCACGCAGAACCGCATGCGCCTCGCCCCCATGACCGGGCAGCAGGCGCTCGCCGCGGTGATGAAGCCCGGCGGACGGCTCGTCACGCAGGAGGTGGCCGAGTCCATCGTGCGCTTCATCGCGGGCGGCTCCGAGCTGCAGAACGCCGAGGTCGAGCCCTCGCTCCTGTCGCTCATCTGCCGCGAGCTGAACAACGCGCGCCTGGCGCAGGGCCGCACCGAGATCTCGGCCGACCTGCTCGCCGGCTCGCACGACACGATCCTCAAGGAGTTCTACGAGCGCGCCGTCGCGGACCAGCCCGAGGGCGTGCGCAAGGTGATCGAGCACGAGCTGCTCACCGAGTCGGGCTACCGCGAGAACCTGGCGGAGGAGAGCCTCGCGAAGCGGCTCGCCGAGGCGGGCGCGAAGCCCGATGCCATCGCGACGCTCGTGAACCGGCGCCTGCTGCGCATCGAGGAGCGCCTGGACGTGCGCCGCGTGGAGCTCACGCACGACGTGCTCTGCGGCGTGGTGAAGGCGAGCCGCGAGCAGCGCCTGTCGCGCGAGGCGAAGGAAGCCGCCGAGCAGCAGCTCCTCGCGCAGCAGGAGCGCGTGGCGCGCACGCGCGCCGCGCTCGTGAAGGCCCGCCGGATCGCCTACGGCTGCGCCGCGCTCGCCGTCGTCGCGGTGGCGAGCGCGATCTGGGGCTTCATCAGCACGAACCGCGCGCGCGAGGCCGAGGCGCAGGCCCAGGAGACGCGAAAGCTCGCGGAGAACGGCCGCACGGAAGCCGAGAAGCTCGTCGTCTACCTGCTCGAGGATTTCCAGCTCGAGCTCGAGCCCGTGGGGCGCCTGGACATCGTCGTGAGCCTGTCCAAGCGCGCCATGGACTACTACGCGGGCCTGCCCGCGGCCCTGCGCACGCCGGCCACGGAGCGCAACCGCTCGCTCGCGGCGGTGCGCTACGCCCTCGCGATGCGCAACCTCGGCAAGCTGGACGAGGCGCTGCCGCCGGCCACGCAGGCGGTCGAGGTGCTCACGAAGCTCAAGCAGGCGGGCGACGCGTCCGAGGCCACGGTCATCAGCCTCGCGCTTGGCCACAGCGCGATCAGCCGGGTGTTCAACCAGCAGGGCAAGTTCATCGAGGCGCGCAAGGAGGGCAAGGCGGCGTACGACCTCGTGCTGCCGCTCGCCCAGGCGCAGGACGCGTCGGTGCCGCTGCGGCGCGCGTTCGTCCAGATCGCGGTGTCCCACGGCTTCAACGTCGGCCGCGACGGCGATTTCGTGGAAGCCATCGCCATCGAGGACAAGGCGCGCGCGATCGCGCGCAGCATCGACGGGTTCAAGGAAGGCGGCGACACCAAAGCCGCTTCCCTCTTCGTCGAGGCCTCCGCCTGGCAGATGCAGTTCCTGCAGTCCCTGGACCGCTTCGACGAAGCCAGGCGCATCGGGGACGAGGCGAGGCCCGTCGCCGACGCCGTCCTCGCGAAGCAGCCCGGGCACATGCTCGCCCTGCGCGCCCGGGGCCTGCTGCTGTCCAACACGGCGGAGACGCTGGCGCGCCGGCTCCAGTTCAAGGCCGCCATCCCGATCAACGAGGCGGCCACCCGGGACTACGAGGCCTACCTGAAGGTGGATGCGGGCAACACGATCACCTGGAACAACCTCGGCGCGCAGCACTCCGCCGTCGGCTTCCTCAAGGAAGGCGCCGGCATGCCGCGCGAGGGCCTGAAGAACATGCGCGAGGCCGCGCGGGCCGGTGCGCAGGGCGCCCAGACGGCCGTGCGCGCCAACAACACGGCGAACGTCTGGTGGAACATCGCGCGCATGGAAGCCGAGCTCGGCAACCGGGAGGCCTCGCAGGCCGCCATCGAGACCGGCGCCCGCCTCATGGCGCTTTTCTACAAGGACGCCTCGCCGGAGTCCTTCCGGCGCGGCATCCGGGAACCCTGGCTTCCCCTGCAGCAGTCCAGCCTGCACCTCATCCACGGCGACTTCGCCAAGGCGCTCGAGTTCGGGCTCGCGGCCGTCAAGGGCTTCGAGCGCGCCAAGCCGGAATCCGACGGGCAGCGACGCTTCCAGGCGCAGAACATCGCCGAAGCCTCGGAGAACGTCGCGCTGGCCGCCTACCGCCTCAAGGACTACGCCGCCGCCGAGGCCGCCGCCCGGCGCTCGGCCGAGATCCGCACGAAGGACGAGAGCGTGGACTTCTTCACCAACGTCTTCCGCGCCAACATCCAGGCCTTCCACGCGATGACGCTCGCCCGCACCGGCCGGCTGGTGGACGCGCGGGCGGCCCTCGAGCCTGCCCTCAAGTACTACGCCTCGCTGCCGGACACGCGCGAGGCGCAGTGGGTCCGCGCCGCCCTGGCCCAGGCGCGCTTCGCCCGGGGGCTCGCCAATCCGCCCGTGGCGTGGAACCACTTCGTGGCGGCGCTCGCGCACATCGAGGGCTTTTCGCCCGACTTCCGCAACTCCCGCAGCACGCAGCAGCGGCGCGGCGTGATCGCGCAGTAACTGGCGGCA
>JBGAOO010000256.1:0-5078 GCA_044221765.1 Usitatibacteraceae bacterium
TCGCTCAGCACGAGGTTGCTGTCCGAGGCCCGCGTGCCCGTGCGCGTGATTCCCGCCGCGCCGACGCCCCCGCTCGAGCGCCTCGCCGTCCCGGCGAGCGTCGGGCTCGGCGTCGCGTTGTTCGTGATGGCGAACGACTAGGCGCCCGCGCACCAACGATTTCCGGCGCAGTTCCGGGCGGCCGGCCCGACAGGGTCACTGCCAACCCCCCGCCATCCAGGGGCCGGGCGCCCGCCGGTTTTTTTCTCGCTAGAAGCTGTACCCGAGGATGACGCCGCTGCGCTTCACGGTGAGACGCTCGGGCTTCAGGCCGGGCAGCCCGGGCAGGAAGCGCCTGGCGCCGGGCACCGTCAGTCGGCCGGTCGAGTCCAGGCACACCTCCAGCTCCGAGGCGCCGCAGGCGCCGCCGGGCTTGAGGTGCATGAGGGGCGCGCGCTCGGCCGGCGGCTCGAGGCCGGGAACCTCGCCAGGCTTGCCCAGCGACTTGGCGAAGGAAGCCGGATACGGGGTCAACGCGGAACGCGACGCGCCATCCTCCGCCGCCCAGGCGGGGGCGAAAGGGGTGAGGAGCAGCAGCACGGCGGTGAACGAAGCGCGCATGGCGATCGGACTCCACGAACCACGTACGTCGGGACACGCAAGTTCGATACCGGGTTGGACGTGGCGGGACGCCGGAAATTCCCGCGCGCAACCCCTTGCGGCAGAAGCCTTTTCTGCCTAGCGGCCGAGGAGTTGTGCGATGGCGCACGTCGGTGGGTACTGACACCGCGGCGCTCGGGCGACGTAGGCGGGCGGCACCGGCCGGATTTCGTCATGCCGCGGGCGCGGCGAGGGCCCTGCCCGGGAGGGGGGCGGGGGCGGAACTTGTGGGAGAATCCCGCGTCGCAACGCCATGACCCTGCCCATGCTCCAGCGCATTCCCTCCCGCCTCGTCTTCGCGGCCATCTTCGTGGCCTGCGCCTCGCTGATGGGCTTCGGGCTCGTCCTGCAGCACGTGATGGGGCTCGAGCCCTGCCCGATGTGCATCCTGCAGCGCTACGCCTTCATCACGATCGCCCTGATCGCCCTGATCGCCGCGCTCCACGGCCCCGTCGGCTTCGGCGTGAAGGCGTATTCGCTGCTCATCGGGGCGGTCGCCGTGGCCGGGGGCAGCGTCGCGGTGCGCCAGTCGCTCCTGCAGCGCTTCCCCTCCCCCCAGCCGGCCAATTGCATGGCCTCGGACCTGGACTACCTGCTGGGCAACTTCCCGCTCGCCCAGGCGCTGCCGCGCATCTTCTCGGCCACGGGCGATTGCGCGAAGGTCTCCTGGAGCTTCCTGGGGCTGTCGATCGCCGAGTGGGCGCTGGTGTGGTTCGTCCTGCTCGTCGCGACGGCGCTCTGGCTCGCGTTCTTCCGCGCGCGTCCCGCGCGGTTCGTCTAGCCCGGCCAGCGTCCGGACGGGCCCCTCGCCGCAAGGGCCCGGCGCCGCCTAGGCCGCGCCCACCTGCTTCAGGTAATCCTGCAGCCGTCGCCCGGGCTCGTCCGGGAAGCGCTCGCCGAGCGTGGGCCGGGCCAGGCGGTCGACGCGGAAGCTGCGGAAATCGCGGCGCAATTCGCACCAGGCCGCGAGCGTCCAGCGCTCTCCCCAGAACACGAGCGCCAGCGGGCGTACCTCGCGCCGCGTGGCGCGCCCGCCCGCATCCCGGTAGTCGAAGTGCAGGCGGCGCCGCGCGCCGATGCCCTCCCGGGCCACGTCCATCGTCTTGCCGACCTGCGGATCCACATGGAAGTCGGGCGCGAAGAGCGCGGTGCGCGCCATGGCGATGCGCCGCTCGGCCGGCAGCGCCGAGGCGATCTTGTCGAGCGCGCCCTGGGCCGCCTCGCGCAGGCGCGGGCTCGCCCACGCCCCCACGAGCCGCGCGCCGGTGACGAGCGCCTCGATCTCCTCGTGGTCGAAGAGGATCGGCGGCAGGTCGTCGTCGCGCCGCAGCACGTAGCCCACGCCCGCCTCGCCCTCGATGGGCACGCCCGAGAGCGTGAGGTCGCGGATGTCGCGGTAGATCGTGCGCTCGGACACCTCGAGCTTCGCGGCGAGCGCGCGCGCGGTGACGAGGCGCCGTCCGCGCAGCACCTGCACGAGGCGAAAGAGCCGGTCCGCGCGCCTCATGCGCGCGGCGCCGCCACCGGGGTCAGTCCTTCCAGTTCCACCACTTGAGCTTCTCGGGATCGTGGACGGGACGGGAAGCGTAGTACACCGCGCACCGGAACACATAGAGCAGGCACCGGTCGTGCACCTGCCCCGTCGCCTCGCACACGCGGTCGTAGAGGGCCTGCGGGTCCGCGCGCTCGAGCGCCTTCACGGTGCGGATGCCGATGCCTTCCAGGTCCGCGGCGATGGACGGACCCACGCCCGGGATGACCGTGAGTTCGCTCTTCGCCGCCCGGGACGGTCGGCGCGCGCGGCGCGGAGCCGGCTTGCGTTTCGCGGGCATGGCCGGCGGCATCGCCTCGTCAGCCCAGCGGATGAAGGCCCACACGCCCGCCCTCGCTGTCGATGGTCGGCGCGCGAGCGGTCGCGGTTTCCTCGAACCGGGTGCCGGCGTCCTTGCCTGGGTACGTCATGGGTCCCTCCGGGTTGCCGTGCGGGGTGCACCAGGGCAGTGTGCCGCCCCCCTCCTGACAGCATTGTGTCAGGAGCCTTCGGGCATACTTTGCCGCATGGCCCTGCCTCGTCGTGAATTGCTTCGCCGGGCGCTCGCGCTCGCCGCTGCGGGACTGTTCCTGCCCGCCCTGTCGCGGGCGCAGGCCCGGCCGGCCTTCTCGGCGTACCCGTTCTCGCTCGGCGTCGCCTCGGGCTCGCCGTCGACCGACGGCTTCGTGCTCTGGACGCGGCTCGCCCCCGAGCCGCTCGCCGGCGGCGGCATGCCTCCCGAGCCCGTCGAGGTGCGATGGGAAGTCGCCCACGACGAGAAGTTCTCGCGCCTCGCGAAGCGCGGCAGCGTCCTCGCGCAGCCCTCGCGCGCGCATGCCGTGCATGTCGAGCCCGAGGGCCTCGAGCCGGCGCGCGCATATTTCTACCGCTTCATCGCCGGGGGCGTCGCGAGCCCGGTCGGTCGCACGCGCACCCTGCCCGCCGCAGGGGCCGGAGATGCGCGCCTGCGACTCGCGCTGGCCTCCTGCCAGCAGTACGAGCAGGGCTGGTTCACGGCGCACCGCCACCTGGTGGCAGAGGATCCCGACCTCGTCGCGTTCGTCGGCGACTACATCTACGAATCGTTCTGGGGCCGCGATCACGTGCGCAAGCAGGCTCGCCTCCTGCCAGCAGTACGAGCAGGGCTGGTTCACGGCGCACCGCCACCTGGTGGCCGAGGATCCCGACCTCGTCGCCTTCGTCGGCGACTACATCTACGAATCGAGCTGGGGCCGCGAGCACGTGCGCAAGCACCACATCGGCGAGCCCTACGACCTGGCGCAGTACCGCGACCGCCACGCCCAGTACCGGACCGACCCGGACCTGCAGGCCGCGCACGCCTGCGCGCCGTGGCTCGTCACCTGGGACGACCACGAGGTCGACAACGACTACGCGAACGACCGCGGCGAGGACCTGCTGCCCGACTTCCTGCGCCGCCGCGCCGCCGCCTACCGCGCCTACTTCGAGCACATGCCGCTGCGCGCGCGCGTCCTGCGACCCGACGGCGAGGTGCGCCTCTACGACCGCCACGCCTGGGGCTCGCTCGCGAGCCTGCACGTGCTGGACGACCGCCAGTACCGCGCGCACCAGGCCTGCCCGAAGCCCGATCGCGGCGGCAGCGCGATCGTGGGCCCGTCCTGCGCGGCGCGCCTGGACGAAGGCCGCTCGATGCTGGGCGCGGCGCAGGAGAAGTGGCTCGAGGAGGGCCTCGCGGCCGCCCGGCAGCGCTGGACGATCGTGGTGCAGCAGACCCTCATGGCGCCGGCGGGCACGAATGCCGAGAAGGGCCGCCAGCACTGGACCGACGGCTGGGACGGCTACCCCTGGGCACGCGCGGTCTTCACCGACCTGCTCGCGAAGACGAGGGCGCCCAACCCCGTGGTGCTCGGCGGCGACGTGCACGCCAACTACGTGGCGGACCTGCATCACTTTCCCGAGCGGCCCGATTCGCCCGTCGTGGCGAGCGAGTTCTGCGGCACCTCGATCACCTCGCAGGGACCGGGCGAGAAGCGCACGCAGGCCATCCGCGACGCGAACCCGCACATCCACTTCGCGGAAGGCACGCGGCGCGGCTACGTGCTGCTCGAGTTCGGCACGAGGCGGCTCGAGGCGAAGCTGCGCACGGTGGAAACGGTGAAGCAGCCCGGCTCGCCCGTGTCCACGCGCGCGGCCTTCGTCGTCGAGAACGGGCGGCCGGGGGCGAAGCCCGCCTAGCGGCGACGCGCCGGCCGGGCGGGAATAGGCCCGGCGCGCGCCCTGTTCACTCCCGTCGAGCACGAGTTCGCGCACCAGCGCGGCCCGGCCCGATCCCCCTATCCCACCCGCGGAAGGCCGCCATGACACCCTGCCTGCGCCATTGGATCGCGGCCCTCGTCCTGCTGGCCCCGGGCGCGGCGACCGCCACCTTCCACACCTTCCAGATCGACGAGCTCTTCTCGAACGCGAGCGGGTCCGTGCAGTACGTCGTGCTGCGCGAGATCGCCGGCCTGGACGGCCAGAGCCACTGGGAAGGGCAGGCGCTCACCAGCACGCGCCAGGGCGTCGCGAGGACCTACCGGTTTCCGCGCGACCTGCCGGGGGAACAATGCGACCAATACTACGGCTGCGAAGGCGCGCCCACGGCGGGCACGCGCGTGCTCGTCGCCACGCCGGGATTCGCGGCCCTGGGCCTCGTCGAGCCCGACTACGTGATGCCCGAGGGTTTCCTGCCCACGGACGGCGGCACGCTCGACTTCGCCGGCATCGACCGGGTGGCATTCGCATCGCTGCCCGTCGACGGCGTCACCGCGATCGACCGCACGGGCGCGCGCAAGCGTGGCACCGCGACCAATTTCGCGGGCCGGGTGGCGAGCCTCGCACCCGCGCAGCCCAATCGCCAGGGCCTCTGGGGGGCGACGCCGGCCGGCTC
>JBGAOO010000257.1:0-5048 GCA_044221765.1 Usitatibacteraceae bacterium
GACATGCTGCGCGCCTACGGCGTGGACATGGCGCAGGGCTACGCGTTCGAGGCGCCGCGCCACGTCCCGTTCCCGGCGCGCGATCCCGCCTTGCTCCTGGAGGCCGCCGAGGCGGCGCCCTACGAGCACCCCGAGCGGCGCCGGGGCGGTTACTGAGCCTTCAGGCCCAGCGCGGGGCGAGCACCAGGGCCCAGGTCGCGGCCGCGAGCACCAGGGAAAGGAGCACCGCGGCGCTGCCGTAGTCCTTGGCGCGCTTGGACAGGTCGTGCCGCTCGAAGGAGATGCGGTCGATCGCCGCCTCGACGCTCGAGTTGAGCAGCTCCACCACGAGCACGAGCAGCACCGACCCCACGAGCAGGGCCCGCTCCAGGCCGCTGCCCCCCAGCCAGAGGCCCGCAGGCACCGCCACGCAGGCGAGCGCGAGCTCCTGCCGGAAGGCGCTCTCGTGGCGCCACGCGCTCGCGAGGCCCTGCGCGGAATACCCGGTGGCGCGCACCAGGCGGTCCAGGCCCGTGCGGCCCTTGTGGGGGTTGTCGGCGGCGGTCGGCGGAGTCGGCTCTTCCACGGCGGGCGGGGGCGGGCAGGTCGGGCCTGAAAGCATACGGCATCGCGCCGCGGCGTGGGCTCTCGTCGGTCCGGAATATACGCTGCGCGTATATTCCATTGGTCCGTTTCCGGTCGTATGATCAACGCACTGCGTACAGACCGGAGAAGCCATGAGCACCCAGCAAGCCACCCTGCGCGAGGCCATGAAGCGCCTCGCCCTCACCCGCGACGCCTTCGCCGACCGCCTGGGCGTGAGCCGGCGCGCGCTCGACACCTGGCTGCTGCCGTCCTCCTCGGGCGAGCACCGCGCCATGCCCGGGGTGGTCGCCAAGCTCGTGGCCGGCCTGCCCGGCGGCGAGGCCCCGGCGGCGGGCGCCGCCGCGGACACGGATCTTCGCTCGCGCATCACCCGGCGCGGCAAGCCGCACCTGCTCTCGGTGGCCCAGTTCGACCGGGAGAGCGCCGAGGAGATGCTGCGCGTGGCCGAGGCCATGGAGCCCATCGCGCGTCGCCAGAAGGTCACCCGCGTGCTCGAGGGCGCGGTGCTGGGCAACCTCTTCTTCGAGCCGAGCACGCGCACGCGAGTGAGCTTCGGCACCGCCTTCTGCCGGCTCGGCGGCTCGGTGTGCGACACGACGGGCTTCACCTTCTCGTCGATGGCCAAGGGCGAGTCGATCGCCGACACGAGCCCCGGAAATGCGGGCTACGTCGACGCGCGCGTCGTGCGCCACCCCGACCAGGGCGCGGGCGCCGAGGTCGCGCGCGCCACGCACGTGCCGGTGATCAACGGCGGCGACGGCGTGGGCGAGCACCCCACGCAGGCCCTGCTCGACCTGTACACGATCAAGAAGGAGTTCGCGCGCCTCGGCAAGAAGGTCGACGGCGCGCACGTCGCGATGGTGGGGGACCTGCGCCACGGCCGCACGGTGCACTCGCTGATCCGCCTGCTCTCGCTCTACAAGGGCCTCACCTTCTCGCTCGTCGCGCCGCCCTCCCTCGAGATGCCGCCGGCGCTCGTGGAGGCCGCCGCCGCGGCCGGCCACCGGGTGCTGCAGGTGTCCACCCTCAAGGAAGGGCTGAAGAAGGTGGACGTGCTCTACGCCACGCGCATCCAGAAGGAGCGCATGTCGGCCGAGGCCCTCGAGGCCTACCCCCTCGACTTCCGCATCGAGAAGCGCGCCGTCGAGGCCTACTGCCGCAAGGACACCATCGTGATGCACCCGCTGCCGCGCGATGGCCGCCCCGGCGCCAACGACCTGTCGACCGACCTGGACGGGGACGAGCGCCTGGCGATCTTCCGCCAGACCGACAACGGCATCCCGGTGCGCATGGCGGTGTTCGCCGTGCTGCTGGGCGTGCAGGGCCAGGTGGCGCGCAGCCTGCGCGACGCGAACTGGATCTCGCCGGCGCGCATCGGCCCCGGCGACGCGGAATTCCACCGCCTCGCCTAGTCCTTCGGGCGGCGCGCCGGGCGGTCGCGCGAGGGCACGTTGTAGAGCCAGAGCGCGAGCGCCAGGCCGAGGAAGCCGAGCGCCACCTTGAGCGGCAGGGGCTTCACGAAGAAGGTGATGCTCGCCGCGAGCGTCGCGGACATGAGCGCGATCGCCCAGAGCTTGGTGCGGTACGGGATCGCGCGGTGGCGCTCCCACTCGCCCACGATGGGGCCGAAGGTGCGGTGCGCGAGCAGCCAGCCGTGGAAGCGGGGCGAGGAGCGAGCGAAGCACGCGGCCGCGAGCAGCATGAAGGGCGTGGTGGGCAGCACCGGCAGGAAGATCCCCGCCACGCCCAGCGCCACGCTCGCGAAGCCGGCGCAGACGAGCAGGGCGCGCACCAGCCTCGACCCGTGCACGGCCGGGCCCGCGGCCCCCTGTGCGAGAATGGCGCGGCCATGAACGCCCTCATCGTCGCCACCATCGCCGGCGGCCTCGCCCTCGACCAGTGGTGGCAGCCGTGGGGACAGGCCGTCGTGAACGTCCTGGCCTGGCTGGTGTTCCTGCGCCTGTGGCTCGCCTCCGCTCCCGCGCAACGTCCCGCCCTCCTCGCCTGCCTCGTGTTCGCCACGGCGGGCGAGGTGTTCCTCTCGCTCGCGTGGGGCCTGTACGACTACCGCCTGGGGAACATCCCGCTCTTCGTGCCGCCGGGGCATGTCCTGCTCTTCTGCCTGGGCACCCGCCTCGCCCCTCGCCTGCCCGACGGCGCCGAGTGGTGGGTGGCCGCCGCCGCCGTGCCCGTGGTCGCCGTGCTCGCCTTCATCGGGCGCGACACGCTGGGTCCCCTCCTGCTCGCGCTGTTCCTCGCGTGCATGGCCTTCTCCGCCTCGCGCAAGCTCTACGCGACGATGCTCGTGCTCGCGCTCGCCATGGAGCTGTGGGGCACCTGGCTGGGCAACTGGGCCTGGGCGCCGCGCGTGCCCTGGCTGGGCCTCGCGACGGACAACCCGCCGGTCGCGGCGGGCGCCTTCTACTGCGCGCTGGACCTGCTCGTGGTCTCGGCGGTCGCCCGCTGGCAGCGCGCGTGGACGGCCGAACCGGCGCGCGCCGCGCCCTGAAGCCGCGACCTAGCCGCCGGCGAGCCCCAGGTTCACCCCGAGCACGCGCTCGCACCAGGCGGCCACGGCCAGCATGCGCTCGTCCTCCCGGTAGCGGCCCACGACCTGCAGGCCCAGCGGCAGACCGCGCGGCCCGCGGCCCGAGGGCATGGTGAGCGCGGGCAGCCCGGCCAGCGTCCAGAGCGAGCAGAAAGTCGGGTCGCCCGTGCTCGCGTGCCCCTCGGGCGCCTCGCCCGGCGCCGGGATGGTGACGATGGCGTCGTGGCCGTCGAAGAGGCCGTCCAGCCAGCGGCGGTAGTCCTCGCGCCGCGCCAGGTTCCGCGCATGCTGCTCGGGCGTGAGGCGCTTGCCGCGATCGAGCAGCTCCGTGAGCGCCGGCGACATCTGCAGCCGGTGCCGCGACTCGAGCGAGGCGAAGCCGCGGGCGGCGTCGTAGTCCATGATCGCCTGCACGACGGTCCACGCCTCGTTGAAGGCGGGCGGCAGCGGCACCTCGCGCGCGAGGGCGCCCGCGTCCTTCAGCGTCGCGACGGCTTCCGTGAAATTCGCGCGCTGCGCCTCCGAGGCGAGGGACCACTTGGGCGTCTTCACCACCGCGAGGCGGGGCGCGTGGCCCAGAGGCGCGAGGGGCACCGACAGCGTGCGCATGCCGGCGCGGATGCCGGTGGCCTCGTCGCGCGGGTCCAGGCCCATCAGGCAGGCGCCGAACCAGGCGGCATCCTCCACGCTGCGCGCGAAGACGCCCACGTGGTCGAGCGTGCGGCTGAACGGGTAGACGCCGTCGCGCGAGATGGCGCCGAAGCTGGGCTTGTAGCCCACGACGCCGCAGAAGGCCGCGGGCCGGATCATGGAGCCGAGCGTCTGCGTGCCGATCGCCACGGGCACGAAGCCGATCGCCACCGAGGCGGCCGAGCCGCTCGAGGACCCGCCGGGCGTGTGCGCGGGGTTCCAGGGATTGCGGGTCTTGCCGGGATGGCGGAAGGCGAACTCGGTGGTGACCGTCTTGCCCATCACCAGCCCGCCCAGGGCCTCCAGGCGCCGCACCAGGCCCGCGGATCGCCCGGGCACGTGGTTCGCGAAGATGCGCGAGCCCATCCGCGTGGGGATGCCGCGCGTGGCGATGATGTCCTTCACGCCGACGGGGACGCCGAACAGGGGCAGTTCCTTCAGGATGCCGCCGGAGCGCTCCTCGGCCTCGGCCATGGCGCGGGCGGGCTCGAACCACTCGAAGGCCTGCACCCGCCCCTCGAGGGCGGCGATGCGCCGGTTCAGGGTCTGGATGTACTCCGGAACGCTGAAACGGCCTTCCTTGAAAGCGGCATGAAGGGCGCGAAGGCCGAGGGTATGGGGTTCCATCCGCCTATTTTGCCGGTTGAACCCCTCCGGGTCCAAATCCGGCGTTCAGGCCAGGTCGCGGCGCAGGGCGTCCAGGCCCGCCTGGGCGATCGCCTCGTCGTCGCTCGCCTTCACGCCGGAGACGCCCACCGCCCCCACGAAATCGCCATCGACCTCGATGGGCAGGCCCCCCTGCAGCAGGGTCGGGGCGTCGCCCACCGTGAGGTAGGCGTAACGGCCCTGGTTCACGATGTCCTCGAGCAGGCGGGTGGGTCGCCGGAAGGCCATGGCCGCCTTGGCCTTGCCCAGGGCGGTCTCCACGCTCGAGCTCTGGGCGCCATCCAGGCGATGCAGGCACAGGGCGTGGCCGCCCTCGTCCACCACGGCGATCACGCCGCGCCAGTTGCCTTTCAGGGCCGCCTGCGCGGCGGCCGCGACGATGCGCTTGGCGGCCTCGAGCGTGAGGACCTTTCGCGTGGGGAGGGTGAGGGCCATGGGATCGTCGTCCGGAGGGTCAGGCGCCCGATGATACCTCCGGCCGCGTGGCGGGGGGCTCGTCGCCGCCCTCGCGCAGGCATTCGCGGCGACGGGCCTCGAACCGGTCGAAGGTGTCGAAGAG
>JBGAOO010000258.1:0-5009 GCA_044221765.1 Usitatibacteraceae bacterium
GTCGAGGTAGGCCTGGCGCTTCTCGCCCACGGTGGCGAAGAGCGCCTTCGCCTCCGGGCTCGCCAGCACGCCTTCCACCTGCTTCTGGAGCTCGGTGTTGCGCCTGGAGGCGGCCTCCATCTGCGGCGCGAGGATCGCCTTGAGCGCGGCATCCTCCGAGCGCGTGAGCACGACGGCCCGCACGGCGTTCGCCTTCGTCTCCTGCAGCCAGGCGCGCACGATGCGCTCGGCCGCCGCGTCCTCGGTGGTGTTCGCCCGCGTCTGCTTCACGATGGCGCCCATCTGCCAGGACCCCGACACGGCCATGAGGAGGGTCAGCAGGATCAACGCGGCGAATCCCGCCGTGAGGCGCATGGCGACGCCCCCGCTTGCCGACAGCTTCTTCGCGATTTCCATGGTGACCTCCCGGGCCGAATGGACAGGGCCCGCCGGTCTGTAACCCCGGGGGGCGCATGCCAAGCCCTTCGGCATCGCGGGGGTCGTTGCGCAGCGCCCGGGGGCGCGCGCAGGCCGTTCCTTGCGCGGGATCAAGCCGGCGCGAAATCCCGCTCAGGATTCGCGCCGGCCTGCCGACAAGGAAAGGTTCGGCCGCCTACCTGAACTTGTACGACACCGCCCCGTACCAGTACGCCCCGCGCGGGTTGTGCTGCGTGAAGTCGTACGGGATCGTGCCCGAGGAGAGGTCGACCGGCGGCTCCCGGTCCAGGACGTTGCGACCGCCCAGGGTGAACTTGAGGTTCTTGATGCCCGACCAGGACACCTGCACGTCCAGCGTGTCGTGGTTGCCGATGCGGGCGGCGCCGGGCGGGGCCGAGGTCGAGGCGTCGTAGTCGTCGATGTGGTTGTAGGTGAGGGTCGAGGACCAGGGGCCGTAGTCCCACAGCAGCGAGTGCGAGCCGCGGTTGCGCGGCAGGCTGTAGGTGCCGGCGAACTCGATGAGCGGGTCGGTGCGCACGTTCTGCGTCTTGTAGCTGTGCAGGAAGGTGTTGGTCGACTGGAGCGTGAAGGTGCCCACGGAGAGCTTGGCGATCCGCCAGCGCAGGTCCAGGTCCACGCCCTTGGTGCGCAGCTGCGTGAGGTTCACGAACTCGTTGAGCACCCCCACGATCGCCCCGGGCGCCCCGCGCGCGATGTCCTGCGCGTCCGGCGCCGTGCGCACCACCCGCGCGGCATAGGCCGGGTCGGTGCTCTCCAGGTCGAGGATGGCCTGCGCGCCCTCGGTGTTGATGATGTTCTTCTGCAGGATGTCGTAGGCGTCCACCACGAGGTTCAGGTTCGGCGTCACGTCCCACACGAAGCCCAGCGACTTGCTCGTGGACTTCTCGGGCACCAGGTCCGTGCCCGCCGAGATGATGGCCGCCACGCTGCCGGCCGGGCAGTAGGCGGTGTTGATCTCGCAGCGGCGCGTGTCGACGACCGTGTTGAAGGCGAAGGCGGCCGAGTCGCCGGCCTCCACCAGGTTCGGCGCGCGGAAGCCCTTGGCGTAGGAGCCGCGCAGGAAGAAGGTCTTGAGCGGGGTCCAGCGGAAGGCGAGCTTGGGCGTGGTGGAGGTGCCGAAGTCGCTGTAGCGGTCCGCGCGGGCGGCCGCCTGCAGCTCGAGCTGCCGGGTGACGGGGATGTTGAGCTCGACGTAGCCGGAGGTGAGCGTGCGGCTGCCGCTCGCGCGGTTGCTGCCGCGGCCGAGCACGTCGCCGGAGGCGAGCACGTCGTCGGAGCTGTCGTCGAGGTCCTCGCGCCGCACCTCGAGGCCGGCGGCCATCGCGAGGGGCCCGGAGGCCATCTGCATCAGCTCGCCGGTGAGCTTGGCGTCCCACTGCTTGATCGTGGTCTCGCCGCGGCGCTGGTAGGCCACCTTCAGGCGGTCGTAGACGGACTGCGGGTTCGCCGAGGGGTTCAGGAAGTTGTACGAGCCGTCGGCGATCACCGAGAGCAAGCCCGAGACGCGGATGCCGTTCTTGTCGTCCTGGGTCGCGTAGGAGCGCCCGTAGAGGACGGCGGACTCCCAGTCGAAGTCGCGCCACACGCCCTTCAGGCCCGCGACGACGCGCGTGGTCTCGGAATTGTTGTCCACCTGGCGCGGGCCCACGTCGTCGAAGCGGTAGCGCACGTCCACGGGCACGCTGTACGGGTTGCTCGGGTTGCCCACGGGCAACCGGGCGTTGATCTGCCGCGCGACGCCCGGGCCCACCTGCGTGGAGGGCGTGCCGAAGGGCAGCAGCTGCGTGAAGGTCTTGGTCTCGTTGTAGCCGGCCTCGGCGAAGCCCGAGAGCGTCGGCGAGAACTCGTAGGTGAGGCGCGAGAAGAAGCCCAGGCGCTCGGTCTCGGGGATGAGCGAGGGGAACTGGTTGGTGTCCTCCACGCACTGCAGCACGCTGCCGGGCGGCACCGCGAGGCGGTCGGCCGGGCAGCTCGCGAAGGGCAGGCGCGCCGTGGGGAAGGGCGGGGCGAAGCCGGGCACGCGGGCGTAGTTGCCCGGCGAGGAGATGGTGCTCCTCAGGTCCGTGCCGCCCTGGAAGCGGCGCTGGTCCGCGGTGTGGCTGAAGTCGCGGTCGCGCGCCCAGATGGTGTCGCGCTTGAAGTAGTCGACCACGCCCAGCAGGTTGAACTTGTCCTTGCCCGGCTGGCCGATGCCCGCGGCGAGGCTCGCGCGCAGCTCGTCGCCGTCCGAGCGCGTGGTGCTGCCGTAGCCGGCGGTGCCCTCGACGCCCTGGAAGTCCTTGCGCAGGATCACGTTCACCACGCCGGCGAGCGCGTCCGAGCCGTAGATGGCCGAGGCGCCGTCCTTGAGCACCTCGATGCGGTCGATGGCCGAGAGCGGGATGCTGTTCAGGTCGACGAAGGCGTCCTGCAGGTTCTGCGCGAAGGGCATGTTCGCCATGCGCCGGCCGTTGATGAGCGTGAGCGTGGCGCGCTGGCCCAGGCCGCGCAGCGAGACGCCGGCCGAGCCGCGCGAGAAGCTGCCGGTGAAGGTCTCGTCGTAGGCGAAGGCGCTGCTCGCCGGGAGGTTCCTCATCGCCTCGCCCAGCGTCGCGAAGCCGCCGCGGTCCAGGTCCTGGCGCGTGATGATCTGCACGGGCGCGGGGCCCTCGGCGTCCACCCGCTTGATGTTCGAGCCGGTCACCTCGATCTTCTCGACGGCCTGCGCCTGCTGCGCGAGGGCGGTGCCGGGAAGGGCGAAGGTGGCGGCCAGGGCCGCCGCGACGAAGGCGGGCAGGCGGGCGAAGGCGGGAAGGGGTCGTTTGGCGTTCATGTCGGGGTCCTCGTTTTCTTGTCGGCTGGGGCGGGGTGCGGCGGCGATCGGCCCGCGTTCTCGTGGAACCCGGGAATCCTAGCCGCGCGATTTGCCGTCGATTGAAAGCGAGTGTTGCGTTGGGTCGCGCGCGCGTCGCGAAATGTGACGCGCCTGAAACAACCGCAACGAAGCGAAAGACGGGCGGCACGGGACGGCCTCGCGGCAGCGCCCCGCGCATTGCTTCACAATGGCGCCATGGCCTCGCCTCCCCCTGTCACCGAACATCGCGGCAAGTCGAGCCTCGCCACCCTGCGCGGGCTCGTTCCCTTCCTCGTCCCCTACAAGCGCCAGTTCCTGCTGGCCGGGGTGGCGCTGGTCGCCGCCGCCGGCGCGACGCTCGCCATCCCCTACGCCTTCAAGCAGATGATCGACCTGGGCTTCGGCGCCGCCGGCACCCGCAGCGAGGGGCACATCGACTTCTATTTCCTGGCGCTCTTCGGCGTGGCCGCGGTGCTCGCCTTCGCCACCGCGGCACGGCACTTCACCGTCTCGTGGCTGGGCGAGCGCGTCACGGCGGACCTGCGCAACGCCGTCTACGGCCACGTGGTGACGCAGAGCCCGCAGTTCTTCGAGGTCACGCGCAGCGGCGAGGTGCTCTCGCGCCTCACCACCGACACCACGCTCATCCAGGCGATGGTGGGCACGAGCGTGTCGGTGGCGATCCGCAACGTGCTGCTCTTCCTCGGGGGCCTCGCGATGATGTTCGTCACGAGCGTGAAGCTCACCTCGATCATCCTCGTGCTGCTCACCGCCGTGGTGCTGCCGATCGTGCTCTTCGGCCGGCGCGTGCGCGCCCTCTCGCGCGACTCCCAGGGGCGCGTGGCCGACGCCTCGGCGATCGCGGGCGAGATCCTGAACGCGATGCCCACCGTGCAGGCATACACGCACGAGAAGCTCGAGGCCGAGCGCTTTCGCGGCTCGGTGGAGCGCGCCTTCGCCACGGCGGTGCGCCTCATCAAGGCGCGCTCGCTGCTCACGGTGATCGCGATCCTGCTGGTGTTCGGCGCGATCGTGTTCGTGCTCTGGATGGGCGCGCACGCGGTGATCGCCGGCACGATGACCGGCGGCTCGCTCGGGCAGTTCATCCTCTATTCGGTGCTGGTGGCGGGCGCGGCGGGGGCGCTCGCCGAGACGATGGGCGAGGCGCAGCGCGCCGCGGGCGCCGCCGAGCGCCTGCTCGAGCTCCTGTCGGTGCGCTCGCCCATCCAGTCGCCGGCCGTTCCGGTGCCGCTGCCCCCCCGGGCCGGGGCGGGCGCGTCGGTGCGGCTCGAGGGCATCGAGTTCGCCTACCCCTCGCGGCCGGAGTCGCCGTCCCTGCGCGGGCTGTCGATCGACGTCGCGCCGGGGGAGACCGTGGCCGTGGTCGGCCCCTCGGGCGCGGGCAAGACCACGCTCTTCCAGCTGCTGCTGCGCTTCTACGACCCGCAGGCCGGCCGCATCCTGCTCGACGGGGTGGAGATCCGCTCGCTCGACCTGCGCGTGCTGCGCGAGGCGATCGGCATCGTGCCGCAGGACACCGTGATCTTCGCCGCGGACGCGCTGGAGAACATCCGCTACGGGCGCCCGGGCGCGAGCGACGAGGAGGTGGTCGAGGCGGCGAGGCTCGCGGCCGCCCACGAGTTCCTCGAGAAGCTCCCCGAGGGCTACCGGTCCTTCCTGGGCGAGCGCGGGGTGCGCCTGTCGGGCGGGCAGCGCCAGCGCATCGCCATCGCGCGCG
>JBGAOO010000003.1:0-36600 GCA_044221765.1 Usitatibacteraceae bacterium
TGCGCCGGGAAGGCGGGCGCTGAAAAAAACGGGGCATGCGCCTTCGCGCACGCCCCGAAGCCACCGGAGGATACGGGTCAAGCCTAACCGCGGGTGATGACCGTGTCGTGACCGGCAGGGAGACGACGGGAAGGCGCGGCCGGGGTCACTCGGCGCGCCGGCGAAGGGCTGGGGGTGGCGCGAGCCACGAGGCCACCCAGGCGAGGAGCCGCGGCGTGGCTCGATCGCGCGCGGGCGCCGGGGGCCCATCGGGCAGCAGGTCGGCGCGCGGGATCGCCCGGCCGCGCCGCGCGAAGCTCGAGGGCCCGGCCACGCGCCAGGCGCTCACGAGACCCTCCCGGAGATGCGCGCCGGGGTGGAGACCGTCTTGCCGAGGAACGCGACGGCGCCGGCGCAGGCGAGGGCGAGCACGCCCAGCAGGATCTGCAGGTCCGTGCCCGGTTCCTCGCGCGCCGTCCGCGCCAGCACCGGCGAGCTCTCGCGCACGACCGGCGAGACGGGCGGGGCGGGCACCACGCGGACCGCGTGCACGGCCGGTTCGATGCGCGCCTCGGGGTCGTCCTCGCGCTCGGCGGGCGCGCGGTCGGTCGGGTCCGCCGTGCCTTGCGAGGGGATGGCGTCGTCCGGGATGGCCCAGAGGGCGCCCGTGC
This sequence comes from Usitatibacteraceae bacterium, assembly GCA_044221765.1. Lineage (GTDB taxonomy): Bacteria > Pseudomonadota > Gammaproteobacteria > Burkholderiales > Usitatibacteraceae > FEB-7. Next base: position 651 of record JBGAOO010000003.1, read on the forward strand.
CGGCCGGGCCGTGGCTCGGCCGGAGGACGGGCGCCCCGCTCCAGGGTTCGGTGGCGGACGGCGCGAGCACGCGCTCGGCGTCCACGCGCATCGGGATGGTGTCGCCGGCGCTCTCGCGCGGCATCGCCTGGGCGCTGGCGGCCAAGGCGAGCGTGAGGAGCATGAGCAGGAGGCCCGTGCCCACGCCCGAGAGGACCGCCTTGCCCAGCAATTCGAAGAGGTCGGCCCGCGCCGAGGGGCTGCCGCCCGGGAAACCGCCTGCCTTGACCGCCATGTCCTTCTCCCGATGTCGCCGTGTCGTCCGGCCTGGCCATTTCGCCCGGCGGCGGGGGTCGCGGCCGGGTCGGAATCGGGAAAGGTAGCGAGCAAATGTGGCAGGAAAAGGGCAGTCGCACGGAAATGAAGGGGATGCGCCCCATCTTCCGGCCGGGATTACGCGATAATCCGCGCCATGCCGCGCCGCATCGCGCTCGTCGAGGACGACGCCACCATCCGCCAGAACTACGCCGACGCCCTCGGGCGCGCGGGCTACGAGGTGCAGGCCTTCGGCGACCGGCCGCAGGCCATGCGCTCGCTCGGCACCCGGCTGCCGGACCTCGCGATCATCGACATCGGCCTGGCCGGCGAGATCGACGGCGGCTTCGCCCTGTGCCGCGACCTGCGCGCGATGTCGGCCACGCTGCCGATCATCTTCCTCTCCGCGCGCGATTCGGACTTCGACATCGTCTCGGGCCTGCGCCTGGGCGCCGACGACTACCTCACCAAGGACACGAGCCTGCCGCACCTGCTCGCGCGCATCGCGGCGCTCTTTCGCCGCGTGGAGGCCGGGCGCGAGCCGGCGAAGGACGACGAGCGCCTGGTGCGCGGCCTGCTCGAGTTGGACGCCGCGCGCATGACGGCGCTCTGGCGCGGCAAGCCGGTGGACCTCACGGTGACGGAGTTCTGGATGGTGCGCTCGCTCGCGCGCCACCCCGGCCACGTGAAGGACCGCGACACGCTCATGCGCGATGCGGAGATGGTGGTCGACGACGGCACCATCACCTCGCACGTGAAGCGCATCCGCAAGAAGTTCCTCGCCGTCGACCCGGCTTTCGACGCGGTGGAGACGGTGTACGGCATGGGGTACCGCTGGACGGAAAAGGCGTGAGGCGCGCCCTCGCGCTCGCGCTCGCGGCGGCGGCGCTGCCGGCCGCGGCGGACTCGCTGCAGTTCACCGCGCAGAACGACTCGGGCTTCGCCACGGACCGCGCCTACACGAGCGGCGTGGGCCTGTCGTGGCTGCGTGCCCCGCGCGCGCCCGGCGAGCGCGCCTGGGAGCTGGGCCTCGCGCAGCAGATCTTCACGCCCGACACGCGCGAGGACCCGTCGGCGCGCCTGGAGCGGCCCTACGCCGCGCGGCTCGTGCTCTTCGGTGCCTGCCACGCGGCGGGCGAGGGACGCCTGGACACGCTGGCCGCCTCCGTGGGCGTGACGGGCCCCTCGGCGCTCGGCAAGCAGGCGCAGCAGCTCTTCCACCACGTCATCTCGTCCCCGGCCACGGACTGGTCCCGCCAGCTGCACGATCGCCTCGACGCGGGCGTGCAGGGCACGCTCTCGCGCACGCTCTGGTCCGCGCAGTCAACAGGCGCGAGCCTCGCCGGCCATGCCGGCGGCCAGCTGGGCAACGTGCTCGGCTTCGCGCACGCGGGCCTGGAGGCGCGCTGGGGCGCGGCCGCGGCGCCCTGGAGCGAGCCCCTGCGCTACGCGCCGACCCCGATCGGGGACGCGGGGCGCGCGCACGGCTTCTCGGCCTTCGCGGGCGCGAGCTACCGGTACGTCTTCCGCAACGAGCTGCTCGAGCGCAACGCGGGCGACCCGGGCCGCACGCTCGATCGCGAGGCGTCGGTGCGGCGCCTCGCCCTGGGCGCCGGGTGGGCGGCCAGGTGGGGCGCGCTCACCTTCACGCTCGTGCAGGAGGCGCGCGAGTACACCCGCCAGCCCTACCTCACGCGCTACTGGTCGCTCGGCCTCGCGATGCCGCTGGAGTAGCGCGCCATGCCCGCGGGCTTCGTGCACGGCATCCGCTTCCGCCTGCTCGTGGCGGCCGTGGTGCTGCTCGCCATCCCCGCCCTCGCGCTGCAGTTCATCGCGCGCATGGAGACGTTCCTGCGCGCCGCCCAGGAGCAGGACATCGCGGTCACCGCCCGCGCCGTCGCCTCCGCGCTCTCGGACCGGGCCGCGCTCTTCCCCCCGGGCGGGTCGGTCCCCGAGGACCGCGAGGCCGAGGAACGCCGGCGCATCGTGGGCCTGTTCGCGGCCGCCGATCCCGATGCCGCCGCGAGCCTGGGCACCGCCTACGCGCCGAGCGAGGAGATCGAGCGCTTCCTGGACATCATGGGCCGGCGCGCCTCGCGCCTGTGGGTGGTCGACTCGCGCTCGCGCGTGCGCGGGCTCTCCGGCACGCTGCGCGAACCGCCGCCCGCGCGCGCGGGCGGCCTGAAGCCCACGGCGCTCACCGCCTGGCTGAAGCCCCTGGTCTCGCTGGCCGTGTCCTCGCCGGCCGTGCCCGCGGGCGACGAATCCAAGCCCGTGCGCGCGCAGATCGACCGGGCGCTCATCGGCGTGTCGTCCACCACCTGGCGCGGCACGAAGGACCGCGAGGTCGCCATCCTCTCGGCCGCGCAGCCGGTGTTCATCGGCGACGACATCGTGGGCGCGGTGGTGGTGGAGGAGACCACGGCCGCGATCCAGCTCCTCAAGCAAAGCGCGCTCGAGAACCTGATCGCGCTCACGCTCGCGGTGTGCGTGGCGGCCTTCGCGATCCTGCTGCTGGTCGCCGGCCGCCTGGCCGCGCGCATCCGCCGCCTGCACGCGCAGGCCGAGGAGGCGATCGACGGGGAAGGGCGCATCCGCGGCGACATCACGCTCACCGGCGCGAAGGACGAGGTGGGCGACCTGGAGCGCACCATGGCCGCGATGCTCTCGCGGCTGCGCGGCTACAACGACTACCTCGAGCAGATGGCCGGGCGCCTGTCGCACGAGCTGCGCACGCCCGTGGCGGTGGTGCGCTCCTCGCTCGACAACCTGCGCGCGCAATCGCCGGGGGGCGAGGCGGGCGTGTACCTCGACCGGGCGGGCGAGGGCGTGGAGCGTCTCTCGCGCCTCATCTCGCGGCTCTCGGAGGGCACGCGCCTGGAGCAGATGCTCGAGAGCGCCGAGCGCGAGCGCTTCGACCTCGCGCAGGTGGCGCGCGGGTGCCTGGAGGGCTACCGCGCCGCCTACCCCGGCCGCGCCTTCGAGGGACGCTTTCCCGAGGGGGCCGTGCCGATGCAGGGCGTGCCCGACGCGATCGCGCAGCTGCTGGACAAGCTCGTGGAGAACGCGCTCGACTTCGCCGCCCCGGGCACGCCGCTGCGCCTGTCGCTCGTCGCCGGCGGCGGCCGCGCGTGCCTCGCCCTGGAGAACGACGGGCCGCCCATCCCGGAGGCGGTGCGCGGGCGGCTCTTCGATTCCATGGTCACCTCGCGCGAGGAGGGGCAGGGCCGTGGCGGGCACCTGGGCCTGGGCCTCGCGATCGTGCGCCTGGTCGCCTCCTACCACGGCGGAGAAGCCCGGGCGGTGAACCTGGCGGACGGGCGCGGCGTGCGCTTCGAGGTCGAGCTGCCCGTCGCCTGAGCCAGAACCCGGTCCCGGGGGCCGTCCTGCGCTAAACTGGACACCGGAAAACCGTTGGAAAACACGACCTTGGCCAGAATCCTCCTGCTCCTCGCCATCGGCTTCGCGATCTGGCTGCTGTTCAAGGCCTTCATGCGCAAGCAGATGAAGCCCCCGACCGACGCGTCCCGGCCCGAATCCGAGGACATGGTCGCCTGCAGCCGCTGCGGCGTGAACATGCCGCGCAGCGAGGCGCGCGAGGCCGGCGGCAAGTTCACCTGCCGCGACCCGGCGAGCTGCAAGCACTCGGGCTGAGGCAAGCCGTGGCCCTGTCCGCGCCCCTGGCCGACCGACTGCGCGCAGGCGAGCGCTGGCCCGTCGCCGCCGCGGGCGACGCCACCGCCTGGCAGACGCTGCTCATCTTCTCGGGCTACCGCGTCGTCCTCGCCTTCGTCCTGGCCGGCGCGTACACGTTCTTCAACGCCATCTTCCAGCTCGGCGCGCAGCAGGCCGAGCTCGCCGTCCCCACCCTCGCCACCTACGTGATCCTCGCCGTGCTGCTGGTGATCCCGGCGGTCCTGCGAGAGCCGGGCATCTCGGTGCAGGTGACGGCGGCCGTCTTCATCGACGTGCTCGCGATCGTCGCGCTCATGCACACGAGCGGCGGCGTGCGCTCGGGCCTGGGCGTGACGCTCCTCATCTCGCTCGCCGCCGCGGGCCTCATCACGCGCGGGCGCCTCGCCTTCTTCCACGCGGCCGTGGCGGCCATCGCGGTGCTGCTCGAGCAGGCCTTCCAGGTGTGGCGCTACGACGCGCCCGCGAGCGACTTCGTGCAGTCGGGCCTCACCAGCATGGCGCTCTTCGCCACGGCGGGCCTGGGCTGGACGCTCGCGCGCTACGCGCGCACGAGCGAGACGCTCGCCCAGCAGCGCACCATCGACCTGGCCAACCTCTCGGAGATCAACGAGCTGGTGATCCGCGACATGCAGGACGGCATCCTGGTGGTGGACGCCGAGGGCGCGATCCGCCAGCACAACCCGCGCGTGGCGCAGCTGCTCGGGCCCCTGCCGCCGGGGCGCCGCCAGCTGCTCGCGGACTACTCGCCGGAGATCGCGCGCATGCTCGAGGCCTGGCGCCGCGCCCCCGACGCCACCTTCCAGCCGCTGCGCCCGGCGCACTCGAGCTCGGAGCTCGCGGTGCACTTCATCGCGATCGGCTCGGGCGAGGCCCCGCCCACGCTGGTGTTCGTGGAGGACGTGGAGCGGCTTCGCGCCCAGTCGCAGCAGATGAAGCTCGTGGCGCTCGGGCGCCTCACCGCCTCCATCGCGCACGAGATCCGCAACCCGCTCTCCTCGATCAACCACGCCGCGGAGCTGCTCGCCGAGAGCGAGCACGCGCAGCAGGGCGACGACCGCCTGGTGGCGATCATCCGCGACAACGTCCACCGCCTGGACCGCATCGTGCAGGAGGTGCTCTACCTGAACCGCCGCGACCGGGCGCAGCCCGAGGCGATCGACCCGCGCGACTGGCTTGCGCAGTTCGTCGCCGACTTCAGCGCCTCCGAGCGCGTGCCGCCGGAGACGATCGCGGTCGAGGTGCGCACCGCGCAGCGCATGCACTTCGACCGCCAGCACCTGCACCAGGTGCTCTGGAACCTGGTGCGCAACGCCTGGCGCCACGGCCTGCGCGGCAAGGCGAGCGTGCGCATCCTGCTGCAGCCGGCCTCGATCCCGGGCCGCCTGTGGCTCGACGTGTCCGACGACGGCCCGGGCGTGGCGAAGGAGGCGCTCCCGCACCTGTTCGAGCCCTTCTTCACCACCCACGCCCAGGGCACGGGCCTGGGGCTCTACATCGCGCGCGAGCTCTGCCAGGGCAACGGCGCGCACATCGACTACCTGCCCGCCGGGCCCGGCGGTCAATTCCGCATCACCCTGAAAGGCGTCTAGATGAGCTCGAAAGCCGTATTGATCGTCGACGACGAGGCCGACATCCGCGAGCTGCTGGTGGTGACGCTCTCGCGCATGGGCGTGGATGCCGACTCCGCCGCGACCGTGGCCGAGGCGAAGCAGGCCCTGGAGAAGCGCAGCTACGACCTGGCGCTCACCGACATGCGCCTGCCCGACGGCGAGGGGCTGGAGGTGCTGCGCCACATCGCCGAGCACTACGGCAACACGCCGGTGGCGGTGATCACGGCCTACGGCTCCACGGAGAACGCCGTGGCCGCGCTCAAGGCGGGCGCCTTCGACTACATCGCCAAGCCCATCAAGCTCGAGCAGCTGCGCCCGCTCGTGATGAGCGCGCTCAAGCTGCCGCGCCCGGCCCAGCAGCGCCGCGCCGCGATCGGCGAGACGTCGCAGGCGGGCAACGCGCGCCTGCTGGGCGAGTCGGCGCCGATGGTGAAGGCGCGCGAGATGATCGGGCGCCTGGCGCGCTCGCAGGCCCCCGTCTACATCACGGGCGAGTCGGGCTCCGGGAAGGAGGTCGCCGCGCGCCTCATCCACCAGGGCTCGGCGCGCGCGGACGCGCCCTTCGTCGCGGTGAACTGCGGCGCGATCCCCGAGAACCTCATGGAGAGCGAGTTCTTCGGCTACCGCAAGGGCGCCTTCACCGGCGCCGACAACGACCGCGCCGGCTACCTGCACGCGGCGCAGAAGGGCACGCTCTTCCTGGACGAGGTGGGCGACCTGCCCCTCGCCATGCAGGTGAAGCTGCTGCGCGTGATCCAGGAGAAGAAGTTCCGCCGCCTGGGCGACACGGTGGAGGAGGCGATCGACGTGCGCATCATCTCCGCCACGCACCGCTCGCTCGCCGAGCAGGTGGAGGCGGGCGAGTTCCGGCAGGACCTCTTCTACCGGCTGAACGTGATCGAGATGAAGATGCCCTCGCTGCGCGAGATCCCCGAGGACATCCCGCTCATCATGAAGCAGGTGCTCGAGCGCCTGGCGCGCCAGAACGGCGTGGCGATGCCCACCGTCACCGAGGAGGCGCTGCTCGCCCTGCGCCGCTACGACTTCCCGGGCAACGTGCGCGAGCTGGAGAACATCCTGGAGCGCGCGCTCGCCCTGTGCAGCGACAACGCCATCCGCGAGAACGACCTGTACCTCACCCAGGCCACCTCCAAGGAGAAGGTCGAGGCGCTCGACGGGGCGATGGGCACGCGCGGGCTGCCGCTGCACGACTTCCTCGACCAGGTGGAGCGCGAGGCGATCCACAAGGCGCTCGAGGCCACGCGCTTCAACAAGACCGCGGCGGCGAAGCTGCTGGGCATCACCTTCCGCAGCCTGCGCTACCGGCTCGACCGGCTCGGCATCGACTGAGCCCCCCCCGCGAAGGAGGTCCCCATGCCGATCTTCGACGTCGACATCGTCACCCGCCACGGCGAGCAGCCGCCCGCCGACCTCGCCCGCGGCCTGGCCGACGCGCTGGGCGCCCAGCTCGGGGCCTCCCCCGGCCAGGTGTGGGTGCGCGTGCACCTCACGCCCACCGAGCGCTACGCCGAGAACGGCACCGGCGAGGGCCGGCCCTTCCCCGTGTTCGTGACCTTCACCGCGGCCGACCCGCCCGGGGGCGAGGCGCTCCAGGCGCGCCTTGCGGGCGTGACCGAGCTCGTGGCGAGGCTCACCGGCCGGGCGCCCGACAACGTGCACGTGATCGTCGCGCCGGCCGCGCGCGGCCGGATCGCCTTCGGCGGGAAGCTCGTGACATGACGGCCCCGCGGCCGGCTCGCGCGTGGACCTGATCGACGGGGCGCCGGCGCAGGCGCCGCGCTTCCTGCTCGACATCGCCGGGATGTGCTCGGGCGCCGAGTGGATCGCCTCGCCCAACCACGACGAGCGGCCGGCCGAGGCGCGCGTGGAACTGCTCGTGATCCACAACATCTCGCTGCCGCCGGGCGAGTACGGCGGGCCGCACGTCACCGAGCTGTTCCTGAACCGCCTCGACCCGGCGGCGCACCCGTTCTTCGCGAGCATCGAGGGCCTGCGCGTCTCGAGCCACTTCTACATCGATCGCAAGGGCGCGCTGGTGCAGTACGTGCCCTGCGAGCTGCGCGCCTGGCACGCGGGCGTTTCGCGCTGGAACGGCCGCGAGAAGTGCAACGATTTCTCGGTGGGCATCGAGCTGGAGGGGACGGACTTCGAGCCCTTCGCGGATGCGCAGTACGACACGCTCGCCGCGCTCACCCGGGCGATCTTCGAGCGCTATGGCGTGCTCGCGGTGACCGGGCATTCGGACATCGCGCCCGGGCGCAAGACCGACCCGGGGCCGCATTTTGACTGGGTGCGATACCGAACGGAGTGCGGCCCTTTCCCCTCGTAGCGCACGGCCGTTTCCGCGAATCCCCGCCCGGGCCGCGATCCTCGTTCTGTTAGCATGGCACCCAAGCCCGCGGCGCCTCTGGCCCCGGCGCGACCCCACCGAATCCAACCGCTTCGACGCCATCGCCCGCGGAGTTTCCATGGTCCAGCCCGCCCCTGTCCGCTTCCTCGCGCTGCTTCCCGTACTCGCCCTGCTGGCCGCCTGCGGCGACAAGGCCCCGCCGCCCAAGCCGCCGATCCCCGAGGTGGGCGTGTTCACCGTCGAGGCGAAGAACGTGCCGTTCTTCTACGAGCAGGTGGGCCAGACGGCGGGCTTTCGCGAGACGGAGGTGCGCTCGCGCGTCTCCGGCATCCTGGTGAAGCGCCTGTACAACGAGGGCCAGGTCGTGAAGGAGGGCCAGCCGCTCTTCCAGATCGACCCGGAGCAGTTCAAGGCCGCGCTCGACCAGGCCAAGGGCGCGATGCGCCAGCAGGAGGCGGCCCTGGAGCGCGCCCGCGCCGACCGCGAGCGCATCGAGCCGCTCTTCAAGGAAAACGCCGTGAGCCGCAAGGACTACGACGACGCCCGCGCCGCCTTCGACAGCGCCACGGCGGCGCTCGATTCCGCGCGCGCCAAGGTGAAGGAGGCGGAGCTGAACCTGGGCTACTCGCTCGTCACCGCGCCGATCTCGGGCATCGCGAGCAAGGAGCAGCGAAGCGAAGGCAGCCTCGTCGCGAGCACCGGCGACGCGAGCCTGCTCACGGTGATCTCGCAGAACGATCCCCTCTACGTGAACTTCTCGTACTCGGAGAGCGAGAAGCTGCAGTACGAGGAGGAACTCAAGTCCGGCCGCATCCTCGCCCCGCCCACGCGCAAGCTCGAGGCGCGCGTGAAGCTCGCCGACGGGCGCGACTTCCCGGGCGTGGGCTACGTCGACTTCGCCGACAGCCGCGTGGACCCCAAGACCGGCACCATCCGCATCCGCGCCGAGTTCCCCAATCCCCAGGGCGTGCTGCTGCCCGGCCAGTTCGCGCGCGTGGCCATCAACGTGGGCACGCTCAAGGACGCGCTGCTCGTGCCCGAGCGCGCGATCACCACGCAGCAGGCCACGCGCCTGGTGCTGGTGGTGAACGACAGGAACATCGTCGAGCCCCGCCCGGTGGTGATCGGGCGGCACCTGGGCGGCCTGGTCGCGATCACCTCGGGCGTGAAGGCCGGCGACCGCGTCGTCGTCGACGGGCTCTTCAAGGCGCGCCCGGGCAGCGAGGTGAAGCCCGTGGCCGCCGGGGCCGCGCCGCCCAGGCCCGGCCCCGCGCCCGCCGCCGCGCCGGGCGGGCCGGCCAAGGCCCCCGCGGCCCCCGGCAAGTAGAGGGGCCGGCATGTTCTCCCGGTTCTTCATCGAACGCCCGATCTTCGCGAGCGTCATCTCGATCGTGATCCTGCTGGCGGGCGCCGCCTGCATCCGGGTGCTGTCGGTCGAGCAGTACCCCAACCTGCTGCCGCCGGTGGTCTCGGTGGCCGCGCGCTACCCCGGCGCCTCGCCGGACGTGATCTCCCAGACCGTCGCCGCGCCGATCGAGCAGCAGGTGAACGGCGTCGAGGGGATGATCTACATGCAGTCGCAGGCCTCGAGCGACGGCTCGATGGCGCTCAACGTGTACTTCGCCATCGGCACGAACCCGGACCAGGCGACGATCAACGTGAACAACCGCGTGCAGGCGGCGCTGCCGATCCTGCCCGAGGAGGTGAAGCGCCAGGGCGTCACGGTGAAGAAGAAGTCCACCTCGATCCTCGTCTTCGCCTCGGTCACCTCGAAGAACCCGGCGCACGACCCGGTGTTCCTGTCGAACTACGTCGACCTGAACGTGCTGGACGAGCTCAAGCGCATCCCCGGCGTGGGCGAGGCGATGATCATGGGCGCCAAGGACTACGCGATGCGCGTGTGGCTGCGTCCGGACCGCCTCGCGCAGCTGGGCCTCACGCCCGGCGACGTCGTCTCGGCCATCCGCGAGCAGAACGCGCAGTTCGCCGCCGGCCAGATCGGCGCGGAGCCGCTCAAGCACCCCGTCGACTTCACCTACACCGTGACCACGAAGGGGCGGCTGGAGGAGCCCGAGGAATTCGGCGAGATCATCATCCGGTCGAACCCGGACGGCTCCCGGATCCGCGTGAAGGACGTGGCCCGCGTGGAGATCGCCGCGCGCGACTACTCCATCGAGCCGCGCGTGAGCGGGCAGCCCGCCACGCTCATCGCCGTCTACCAGCAGCCCGGCGCGAACGCCATCGCGGTGGCCGACGCCGTCTACGCCACCTTCGAGCGGCTCAAGCCCTCGTTCCCGGAGGGCATGGAATACAAGGTGCCCTACGACACGACCAAGTTCGTGCGCATCTCCATCGAGGAGGTGGTGCACACGCTGGTCGAGGCCATCCTCCTGGTCTTCCTGGTGGTCTACCTCTTCCTGCAGAACTTCCGCGCGACGCTCATCCCCTCGCTCGCGGTGCCGGTGTCGCTCATCGGCACCTTCGCCGGCATGTACCTGCTGGGCTTCTCGATCAACCTGCTCACGCTCTTCGGCATGGTGCTCGCCATCGGCATCGTCGTGGACGACGCGATCGTCGTGCTGGAGAACGTCGAGCGCATCATGGCCGAGGAGAAGCTCTCCCCGAAGGACGCCTCCATCAAGGCGATGAACGAGGTCTCGGGGGCGCTGGTGGCCATCGTGCTCGTGCTGTGCGCCGTGTTCGTGCCGGTGGCCTTCATGGGCGGCTTCACGGGGCAGATGTACAAGCAGTTCGCGGTCACGATCGCGATCTCGGTGACGATCTCCGGCATCGTGGCCCTCACGCTCACGCCGGCGCTGTGCGCCCTCATCCTGAAGCCCGGCCACCACGAGCCCAACGCCTTCTTCCGCGCCTTCAACCGCGGCTTCGACAAGCTCACCGGCGGCTTCACGGCGGGCGTCACGTTCCTCATCAAGCGCGCCTTCGTGGCCTTCGTGCTCTTCGCCGGGCTCATGGTGGCCATGGGCGGGCTCTTCCGGATCGTGCCCTCGGCGCTCGTGCCGGACGAGGACCAGGGCTACATCCTCGCCGCCCTCTTCATGCCCGATGCCGCCTCCTTCAGCCGCGCCAACGCGTCGATGCTGGCCGCCGAGGGCGTGCTGCAGAAGTTCCCGGAGACCGCGGAGCTCGTGGCCATCCCGGGCTTCGACCTGCTCTCGGGCGCCATCCGGCCCAACGCCGGCGCGATCTTCCTCACGCTCAAGGACTGGGGCGAGCGCAAGGGGCCCGGGCAGGACGCCTTCGCGATCTCCAAGCGCGCGCTCGGGGCGAACCTCGCCGTGAAGGAAGGCGTGGTGGCCGCGTTCAACCCGCCGCCCATCACGGGCCTGTCGACGACGGGCGGCGTGGAGGCCTACCTGCAAAGCCGCAGCGGCGCCGGGTCGCAGGCCCTGGGCGCCCAGGTGGCCGCCGTGCTCGAGGCCGCCAAGAAGCGGCCGGAGTTCGCGAGCGTGCAGTCCACCTTCAAGCCGAGCGTGCCGCAGATCTTCCTGGACGTGGACCGCGCGAAGGCGAAGGCCCTGGGCGTGCCCATCAACAGCGTGTTCGACGCGATGCAGGCCACCTTCGGCTCGCTCTACGTGAACGACTTCAACAAGTTCGGCCGCACGTACAAGGTGCAGATCCAGAGCGAGGCGGACTTCCGCTCGCGCCCCGAGGACATCCGCAACGTCTTCGTGCGCTCGCAGTCGGGCGACATGATCCCGCTCGACGTGCTGGTGAAGGCGGTGCCGGCCACCGGGCCGGAGCTGGTGGAGCGCTTCAACGTCTTCCCGGCCGCCAAGCTCCTCGCCAATCCCGCGCCGGGCGTCTCCTCGGGCCAGGTGATCGCGGCGCTGGAGGAGGTGGTCGCCGAGGCCACCACGCCGGACTACACGCTCGCCTGGACGGGCAGCGCCTTCCAGGAGAAGGCGGCCGGCGGCACCGCGGCCATGGCCTTCGGCTTCGGCATCCTGATGGTGTTCCTCATCCTCGCGGCGCAGTACGAGAAGTGGTCGCTGCCCTTCGCGGTGATCACGGCCGTTCCCTTCGCGCTCTTCGGGGCCATCCTCGCGGTGTGGATCGTGGGCCTCACCAACAACGTGTATTTCCAGGTGGGCCTGGTCACGCTGATCGGGCTCGCGGCGAAGAACGCCATCCTCATCGTGGAGTTCGCGGTGATGAAGATGGAGGAGGGCCTTTCGCCGCAGGAGGCCGCCATCGAGTCGGCGCGCCAGCGCTTCCGCCCGATCGTGATGACCTCGCTCGCGTTCATCCTGGGCTGCGTGCCGCTCGTCCTGTCCTCCGGCGCCGGCTCCGCGAGCCGCCATGCCCTGGGCTGGCCGGTGATCGGCGGCATGCTCGCGGCCACCTTCATCGCCATCTTCTTCGTGCCGCTCTTCTTCAAGCTGATCATCGGAAAGTCCGGGGGTGAGGCCACCGCGGGCGCGCCGAAGGCGGCACCCGCCGCGGGGGGGTCCCATGACTAGGGCCCTGTGCGTGGCGGTCCTCGCGCTCTTCGCCGGCGCGTGCACGCCCAGCTACACGGTGCCGGCGCTCGAGCTGCCCGACACGGTGGCCCCGCCGGAGCGCGTGGCCATCGCGAAGGACTGGTGGAAGTCCTTCGGCGACCCGGTGCTCGTGCAGCTCGTCGAGTCGGCCTTCCTCGCGAGCCCGACGCTCGAGAAGGCGATCGCGCAGGTGGACGCGGCCAAGGCCCGCCAGGGCATCGCCGGCTCGCAGGTGCTGCCCACGGTGGGCGCCGGCGCGGGCGGGCAGCGCCAGCGCCTGTCGACGCAGACCAATCCCCAGGCCACCGGCGGCGACTTCAGCGTGTACAGCGCGAGCCTGCAGGCCTCCTGGGAGCTCGACCTGTGGGGCCGGGTGCGAAGCGAGGTCGCGGCCTCGAACGCGGACCTGCTGGGCGCCACGTACGCGCGCGAGGCGGTGCAGCTCGCCCTGGCCGCCCAGGTGGCGCAGGCCTACTTCCAGCTGCGCGCGCTCGATGCGCAGCTCGACACCACGCGCCGCACGGTCGCCTCGCGCGAACAGTCCTACGCGCTGCGCGACAAGCGCTTCGCGCGCGGCATCACCTCGGAGCTGGACCTGCGCCAGGCCGAGACGGAGCTCGCCACCGCCCGTGCGCAGGTGCCCGACCTGGTCGAGGCCATCGCGCGCACCGAGGGCACGCTCGCCATCCTGGCGGGCACCAGCCCGCGCGACCTGTTCGGCCTCGGCCAGCGGCGCGGCCAAGGCCTGGAGGCGCTGCCCTCGCCGCCGGCCGTGCCCGATGCGCTGCCCTCGGACCTGCTGCTGCGCCGGCCCGACATCCAGGAGGCCGAGCAGGCGCTGCGCGCCACGCAGGCCCGCGTGGCCGCCGCGCGCACGGCGTGGTTCCCGAAGATCGGCCTCACCGGCGCTTACGGCGGCGAGAGCCTCGCCTTCGGCGACCTCTTCAAGGGCCCGGCGCGCGCCTGGTCCTTCGCCGGCTCGCTCGCCGTGCCGCTCTTCAACTCCGGGCTCACCGCGGCCCAGGTCGACCTCGCCCGCGCCTCGGAGCGCGCGGCCGCGGCCGGCTATCGCGAGACGGTGATCCGCGCCTTCTCCGACGCGCGCGTGGCGCTCACCGAGCAGAAGCAGGCCGCCGACCGCCTGGCCGCGCGCGAGCAGGCCGTGAACGCGCTGCGCCGCCAGCAGCGCCTGGCGACCCTTCGCTACGACAACGGCTACTCGAGCTACCTCGACGTGCTCGACGCGGAACGGGCGCTCTTCTCCGCCGAGCTCGCCCTGGCCGACGCGAGGCGCCTGCACCTGTCGGCCGCGGTCGATCTTTATCGCGCGCTCGGTGGGGGCTGGACGCTGCCTTCGCCGTAGAATGGGCAGCTAGGGCCCGGCCGCCGGCCGGGCGAGCGCCCGCCGCCATGGATTTCGCCCACTCCGCCAAAGCCGCCGACTACATCGCCCGGATGGGCGCCTTCATGCGCGAGCACGTCCTGCCGGCCGAGCCGGGCTACCGCGACGAGCTGGCGGGCGGCAGCGACTGGACGCGCTGGAAGCAGCCCGCGATCCTCGAGTCGCTCAAGGAACGCGCGCGGCGCGAGGGCCTGTGGAACCTCTTCCTGCCGCACCACCCGGCGGGCGCGGGCCTCGCGAACGTCGAGTACGCGCCCCTGGCCGAGCTCACGGGCCACTCGCTCATCGCCCCCGAGGTCTTCAACTGCAACGCGCCGGACACCGGCAACATGGAGGTGCTCGCGCTCTACGGCTCGCCCGCGCAGCAGGCGCAGTGGCTCGAGCCGCTGCTTCGCGGCGAGATCCGCTCGGCCTTCTGCATGACCGAGCCCGAAGTGGCCTCGAGCGATGCCACGAACATGCGCGCGACGCGGCGACGATCGAGGGCGGGAGCGTCGTGCTGAACGGCCGCAAGTGGTGGAGCTCGGGCCTGGGCCACCCCCACTGCCGCGTCCTCATCTTCATGGGCCTCACCGACCCGCACGCCCACCGCCACGAGCAGCATTCGATGGTGCTGGTGCCCGCTGGACGCCCCCGGCGTGCGCATCGAGCGCATGCTGCCCTGCTACGGCGTGTACGACGAGCCCTTCGGCCACGGCGAGGTGTCGTTCGAGAACGTCCGCGTGCCGCTCGAGAACCTCATCGCCGGCCCGGGGCGCGGCTTCGAGATCGCGCAGGGGCGCCTGGGGCCGGGGCGCATCCACCACTGCATGCGCGCCATCGGCGCGGCGGAGAAGGCCCTCGAGCTGCTGTGCGAGCGGGCCGAGAGCCGCGTCGCCTTCGGCAAGCCCCTCGCCTCGCTCGGCGGCAACGCCGACGTGATCGCCAACGCGCGCATGGCGATCGACCAGGCGCGCCTGCTCACGCTCAAGGCCGCGTGGATGATGGACACCGTGGGCCCCAAGCGCGCGATGAGCGAGATCTCGCAGATCAAGGTGGTCGCGCCCAACGTCGCGCAATCGGTGATCGACGCCGCGATCCAGATCCACGGCGGCGCCGGCGTGTCGGAGGATTTCCCGCTCACCGCGCTCGCGGCCTACGCGCGCATCCTGCGCATCGCGGACGGCCCGGACGAGGTGCACCGCGCGCTCATCGCGAAGCTCGAGCTGCGCGCGCAGCGCGCCCGGCGCGAGCAGGCGGGCGGCGCGGCATGACGAGCCCGGCCTCGCTCCTGGACGTTCCGGGCGCCGTCCGCGGCGGCGAGGAACTGGACGGGGCGAAGGTCGACGCCTTCCTCAAGTCCGCCATCCCGGGCCTCGCGGGCGCGCCCACCATCGCGCAGTTCCCCGGCGGCGCCTCCAACCTCACCTACCTGGTGAGCTACCCGGGGCGCGACCTCGTGCTGCGCCGCCCGCCCTTCGGCCACAAGGCGAAGAGCGCGCACGACATGCTGCGCGAGGCGAAGGTGATGCGCCTGCTGCGGCCCCACTACCCGGTCGTGCCCGCGGTGCTCGCCACCTGCGACGACCCGGCCGTGATGGGCTGCGACTTCTACGTGATGGAGCGCATCGCGGGCATCATCCCGCGCCAGGACCTGCCCGAGGGCCTGGGCCTGGACGCGCCGCAGACGCGCCGGCTGTGCCTGGCCGTGCTCGACAAGCTGGTGGAGCTGCACGCGATCGACCCGGCCGCCGCCGGCCTGGCGGAGATCGGCCGCGGCGAGGGCTACGTGCAGCGCCAGGTCGAGGGCTGGTGCGGGCGGTTCGTGGCCTCGCGCACCGACGACGTGCGCGACTTCTCCGCGGTGATGGGCTGGCTGCAGGCGCGCCGCCCCGCGAAGGAGGTCGCGATCCGCGTGATCCACAACGACTTCCGCTTCGACAACGTGGTGCTCGACCCCGCGGACCCGTTCCGCGTGATCGGCGTGCTCGACTGGGAGATGGCCACGCTCGGCGACCCGCTCATGGACCTGGGCAACGCGCTCGCCTACTGGGTGCAGCCCGACGACGACGAGTACTTCCGCCTGACGCGCCGCCAGCCCACCGACGCGCCGGGCATGCTCTCCCGGGCCGAGGTCATCGAGTACTACGCGCAGCGCACGGGATTGCCGGTGCAGAACTTCGACTTCTACATGATCTTCGGGATCTTCCGGCTGGCGGTGATCGCGCAGCAGATCTACAAGCGCCACCGCGAGGGCCACGCGGCCAACCCGCTCTTCGCGAGCTTCGGCCCGCTCGTGAACTACCTCGAGCAGCGCTGCACCCGGCGCATCGCCGCCTCGCGCCTGGTCGCGCCGTGACCACGCTCCTGCTCGTGCGCCACGGCCAGGCGAGCCTGGGCGCGGCCGACTACGACAAGCTCTCGCCCCTGGGCGAGCGCCAATGCGCGCTGCTGGGCGCGTGGTGGCGCCAGCTCGGGCTCGCCCCCGCGGCGGCCGCGATGGGAAGGCACCTTCGCCACCGCGAGAGCGCGCAGGCGTGCCTGGCGGCCCTGGGCGCGGCGCTGCCGCTCGAGGCCGACCCGGGGCTTGACGAGTTCGACGGCGAGGACGTGCTGCGCGTGCACCGGCCCGACCTGGGCGACGGCGAGGCGATCCAGGGATTCTTCGCTCGCGAGGACAACCCCGTGCGCGCCTTCCAGAGCCTGTTCGGCGCGGCGGTGGCGCGCTGGGTGGGCGGCGGGCACGACGCCGACTATCGCGAGCCCTGGCCCGCCTTCCGCGCCCGCGTGCTCGGCGCCCTCGCGGCGATCGACGCCCGCGCGCGCGCCGGGGGCCACGCCCAGGTCGTGGTGTTCACCTCCGGCGGCCCGATCACCGTGGCCTGCCAGGCCGCGCTCGGCATTCCCGACGCGCGCATCCTCGACCTCAACTGGTCGCTCTTCAATGCCGGGGTCACGCAGGTGCGCGCCGGCTCGCGGGGCCTGCGCATCGGGCCGGTGAACGCCGTGCCCCACCTCGAGCTCGCGCGCGACGCGGCGCTCCTCACCCATCGCTGAACACAGGACGCACGCCATGAAGGAATGCCGGGGCAAGGTCGCGGTCATCACGGGCGGGGCCGAGGGGATCGGCCGGGCCATCGCGCAGGAGGCCGCCACGCGCGGCATGAAGCTCTTCCTGGCCGACATCGACGCCGCCCGGCTGGAGGCCGCGATCGCCTCGCTGCGCGGGGAGGGCGCCGAGGTCGAGGGGCTGCGCACCGACGTGGCGGTGGCGAGCCAGGTGGACGACCTGGCGAACGCCGCCTTCGCGCGCTACGGCAACGTGCACCTGCTCGTGAACAACGCGGGCGTCGCCTGCGCCAAGCCGGTGTGGGACACCACGCCCGGCGACTGGGAATGGGTGATGGGCGTGAACTTCTACGGCGTGGTGAACGGCCTGCGCGCGTTCCTGCCGCGCATGCTGGCCGCGGGCGAGGCGGGCCACGTGGTGAGCACCGCCTCCATGGCCGGGCTCCTGTCGCTGCCGAGCATGGCCGCCTACAACGCGAGCAAGCACGCGGTGGTGACGGTGATGGAGGGGCTGCACCACGACCTCGCGATCCGCGGCAGCCGGCTGGGCGCCTCCGTGCTCTGCCCCTCCTGGGTGAAGACGCGCATCGCCGTGTCCGAGCGCAACCGCACCGCCGGCGAGCCGACGGACCTCGCGCGGCTCGATCCCGTGGCGGCGAAGCTGGTGGGCTCGGTGCACCAGGCCGTCTCCGCCGGCATGGACGCCGCGCACGTGGCCCAGGCCGTCTTCGCGGCCATCGCCGAGGGGCGCTTCTACATCCTCACCCACGCCAACTCGAAGTCCGGCGTGAAGGCGCGGCTGGAGGACATCCTCGAGGACCGCGTGCCCACGCTGGTGCGGCTGTAGGACTTCGGTCCGCTGCGCGCTCGCCCGCGCGCGGGCCATACTCGCGGCGCAGCCCGGCACGGATGCCTTCGCGCCAGGCCAAGGAGTCCCCCATGCTTTCGCGCCGATCCTTCCTGCTGGCGAGCGCCTGCGCGCTGCTCGCCTCGCCCGCCCTGGGCGTCCCCAACCAGCCCACCCGCGACTTCACGCTGAAGGATTCGCGCGGCCGCACGCGCCGCCTGGCCGATTTCCGCGGCAAGGTCGTCGTGCTCACCTTCGGCTACACGCAGTGCCCGGACGTGTGCCCCATGACGCTGTCGGTGCTCGCGCAGACCATGGCGGCGCTGGGCGAGGAGGCGAGGCGCGTGCAGGTGATCTTCGTCACCGTGGACCCCGACCGCGACGACGCGCGCCTCATGGGCCTTTACGTGCCCGCGTTCAACCCGTCGTTCCTGGGCCTGCGCGGCGACCGCCGGGCCACCGCGCGCGCCGCCTCGGTCTTCGACGTGGAATACCGCAAGGTGCCGGGCAAGACCCCGCGCACCTACACGGTCGACCACACGGCGACCAGCTACATCCTCGACCCCGACGGCGTCCTGCGCGTGGTGGTGGGCTACGGCCAGGGGCCGGAAGTCTTCGAGCGCGACATCCGCCGCCTGCTCGCGGCCTTTCCCGCCGCCTAGTCCCGTGTTGGGACTTTCGTCCTAGGAAGTTTTCCCGGTCCGCTAGGGGATCGGACGGATGGTCCGCGCGGGCGGCCGGTCCTATCGTCGTGATGCGGTTGGGGCGATCCGTCCGGCGTGGGCCAGGCCGGAATCCCCCGCCGCCGGCATGTCGAGGGGGCCCGGGACGACGTGACCTGCAGCAACCGGGCGGGAGACTCGTCCATGAACAAGAAACTGGGAACCCGATCCGCGAAAGCCTGGCCGGTCCTCGCGGCGTCCGCGGTGGTGGCGGGCATCTTCGCCGCGAGCGGCATCGTGCTCGCGGTCGATCCGCCAGCGCCGGAGGCGAAGGCGCCGGCCCGGGAGGCCGCGAAGGCGCCCGTGAAGAAGGAAGCCGGCACGCCCGCCGCGCCCGTGAAGGCCGCCGCGGCGCCGGTGAAGGTCGCCGCCGCGCCCGCGAAGGCCGATGCCGCGCACGCGCCCGCGGGCGATTCGCCGCGCACCCTGCACGGCTACGTGAGCCAGGAGGAGTTCTTCCTCGACTACCTGAAGAAGAACCACCCGATCTTCAAGACCTACGAGAAGAACGGCCGCCTGGTGGGCAAGCCCTCGATCAGCGACCGCGAGGAGGAGTTCGTCGAGTTCGGCGGCGGCGCGGCCTACGCCAAGGCGAAGAAGCAGGACCACGCCTCCATCACGTACCGCCTGGGCGAGGAGTCGATCCTCGACCTGCCCAACAAGTTCGTGGGCCCGAAGAAGTGCGGCGAGTGCCATGTCGCGCAGTACGAGGCCTGGGAGCGCTCGCGCCACGCGAAGGTGGTGCGCTTCCCCGACGAGATCACCGAGGTGAAGGACGTGAACGCGCCGGTGTACCCGGCGACCTCGCCCGCGGCCATCCTGCCCCCGGGCATCACGCCCGACGCGGTGTACGCGATCATCGGCACCCCGCGCACCAAGTACGGCTTCCTCGACTCCTGGCTCGTGCGCGGCACGTTCCACGTGAAGGACGGCAGCTACAAGGACGGCACGGGCACGCTCGTGGCGGGCGGCAACCAGTTCTCGCGCTCGTGGGCCGCGGGCCTCACGCCCGAGGTCGCGAAGAAGATCGCCGACTGGATCCCCGGCTTCCCGACCAAGATGGAGGATTTCGGCAACCAGCGCAGCACGCAGTGGGGCATGAACTCCTACGGCTCCCAGTACGCGAAGGGCATGCTCTTCCAGCCCGCCTCCGCCTACTGCGAGGTGTGCCACTCCTTCAAGTTCGACTTCAAGAGCCAGGACGAGCTGATCGCCGCGCTGGGCAACCCCGCGGAGCTGCGCAAGCACACGATCTCCAAGGGCATCAGCTGCGAGGAATGCCACGGCGCGGGCGCGCACCTGGTCGGCGGCGCCGCGCGCGGCGGCCAGCCCTCCAACTGCGAGCGCTGCCACCAGCGCTTCGCCTGGAACGCCGAGCAGGCCGCGGCCTCCCCGAAGAAGCCCTTCACGTCCTACTTCAAGAGCCGCCTGCCCTCCTGCGGCACGGAAGGCTCGCAGGCCTTCAACACGAAGCACAAGGACGCGGGCATGAACTGCTCCACCTGCCACGACCCGCACGAGGTCACCGCCAACGACTGGCGCGAGTCCTACACCGTGTCCGGCATCAAGAAGCCCTGCGAGAGCTGCTACGAGGCGCAGGCGAAGTTCACCGCGATGACCGACACGCCTGTGGGCAACGGCTGCGCGAGCTGCCACATGCCCGTGATGATGAGCTGCGAGAACTTCGCCGCGATCCAGTTCAGCGACCACGCGGGCTTCGACACGGCGCGCACCTCGCACATCTGGAAGATCAACGTCGACCCGGACTTCAAGACCATCAACCCGCCGGCGGGCAAGTCGCGTGACTGGAAGGAAGGCCCGTGGCAGCTGGCGAAGGACAAGCTCGGCCGGCCCGCGCTCGACGTGATGTGGACCTGCGGGCGCTCTATCCGACGGGCACCTCGCGCAGAACAGCGGCTGCCACAGCAACGCGATCTCCGACCTGCCGCAGAAGCTGCGCTTCGCCGACCAGAAGCAGGTCTACGCGAAGATCAGCCTCTGGCAGAAGCCGGTGAAGCAGGGCCTCGCCGAGGCGAAGACGGCCATCGACGCGGCGCGCAAGGCGCTCGCCAAGAGCAACGCCGCGGTCGTGCGCGCGCTCCAGGCGCAACTCCGCGATCAACCAGGCGCAGGACATCGAGACCGCCATCGTGAAGGACGGCTCCTCGGGCGTGCACGCCCCCGACTACACGAAGCAGAAGGTGGACGAGGCCAACCTGCTCGCCGCGGCGCGAAGTACATCGCGCGGGGCGGCGGTGCCCCCGACAAGGTGGCCTTCACCCGCTGGGCAAGCGCAGCCGCCAGCCGCTGGACCCGGCAGCGATCGGGAGTCCTTCGGGACTCCCTTTTTCTGCCCGTTTTCCGTCCGCGGGCCCCCGAAAGCGGCCGGAAATGACGATTTCGCCATTGCCCGAGTGAAACCGTCGGGAAACCTGCGTGGATGCTGGATTCGCGCGAATGTTGCTCAATTCTTACGCAGGAACGGGGCGCAAGCCCCTGAATCTAGCGCAAAAAATATGTTCGCCTGCGCGCTTGCGTTGCCGGTCGACCTTTACTAGACTTTGCGGCCACGTTGCACTCCGCCTACTACATCTTGTGGGTAAGCAAGTGGATAATGGGGTGGATAACCCGGGGGATTCCGGGACCTTATTCACAGACAAATCAGGGCCTTGGCGCCGGGCGCCAGGGAGCGCGCATTTCAGCAGAAAACACCGCCGGGCCGCGCTGCCCGGCGGAGCCGAAAAACAGCCTTATCAGAAGGAGAGGTCCATGCGCTTGCATCCGATATCAATCCCGCGGCGCCCTTGGCCAACCCGGTTCTCGGCGAGGAGGCCGGCAACGCCGTCTCGGAGCGATACGCGGACTACAAGGTGATCCGGCGCAACGGCGCCGTCGTCGGCTTCGAGCCCGACAAGATCGCCGTGGCCGTCACCAAGGCGTTCCTCGCGGTCGCCGGCGGCACCGCCGCGGCGAGCGCGGGCGTGCGCGAGAAGGTGCAGTTCGTCACGCAGTCGGTCGTGTCGGCGCTGGTGCGCCGCCATCCCACGGGCGGCACGTACCACATCGAGGACATCCAGGACCAGGTCGAGCTCGCGCTCATGCGCGCCGGCGAGCACCAGGTGGCCCGCTCCTACGTGCTCTGCGCGAGGCGCGCGGCGCACGGCCCCGCGCGGGGAGGCCGCCGAGGCCCGCGCCCCGCGCATCCACGTGCTGGTGAACGGGGCCAAGGTGCCCCTGGAGATCGCCACGCTCGAGAAGCTCATCACCTCCGCCTGCCAGGGCCTGGGCGAGGCGGTGGAGACCAAGCGCATCTGGACGCGACGCTGCGCGACCTCTACGACGGCGTGCCCATCGAGGAGGTGCACAAGTGCGCCATCCTCGCCGCGCGCATGCTGATCGAGCAGGACCCGGACTACACCTACGTCTCCGCGCGATTGCTGCTGCACACGATCCGCCGCGAGGTGCTGGGCGAGGAGGTGCTGCACGAGCAGATGGCCACGCGCTACGCGGAGTACTTCCCCACCTTCATCCAGAGCGGCATCAAGGCGCAGCTGCTCGACGAGAAGCTCGGCACCTTCGACCTGAGGCGCCTGGGCGAGGCGCTCGACCCCTCGCGCGACCTGCAGTTCGACTACCTGGGCCTGCAGACGCTCTACGACCGCTACTTCCTGCACATCCACGACCACCACATCGAGCTGCCGCAGGCCTTCTTCATGCGCGTGGCGATGGGACTCGCGATCAACGAGGTGAACCGCGAGGAGCGCGCGATCGAGTTCTACAACGTGCTCTCGACGTTCGACTTCATGTCCTCGACGCCCACGCTGTTCAACTCCGGCACGCAGCGCTCGCAGCTCTCCTCCTGCTACCTCACCACGGTCGCCGACGACCTGGACGGGATCTACGGGGCGATCAAGGAGAACGCGCTCCTCTCGAAGTTCGCCGGCGGCCTGGGCAACGACTGGACGCCGGTGCGCGCGCTGGGCGCCTACATCAAGGGCACCAACGGCAAGAGCCAGGGCGTGGTGCCGTTCTCAAGGTGGTGAACGACACCGCCGTGGCCGTGAACCAGGGCGGCAAGCGCAAGGGCGCGGTGTGCTGCTACCTCGAGACCTGGCACATGGACATCGAGGAGTTCCTGGAGCTGCGCAAGAACACCGGCGACGACCGCCGGCGCACGCACGACATGAACACGTCCAACTGGGTGCCGGACCTGTTCATGAAGCGCGTGATGGAGGCGGGCGAGTGGACGCTCTTCTCCCCGAGCGACTGCCCCGACCTGCACGACAAGTTCGGCAAGGCCTTCGAGGAGGCGTACACGCGCTACGAGGAGAAGGCCGCGCGCGGGGAGATCAAGCTCTTCCGCAAGGTGCCGGCCCTCACGCTCTGGCGCAAGATGCTCACGATGCTCTTCGAGACCGGGCATCCGTGGATCACGTTCAAGGACCCGTGCAACCTCCGCTCGCCGCAGCAGCACGTGGGCGTGGTGCACTCCTCGAACCTGTGCACGGAGATCACGCTCAACACCAACGCGAGCGAGATCGCGGTGTGCAACCTGGGCAGCGTGAGCCTGCCGGCGCACCTGAAGGACGACGGCAACGGCCGCAAGTCCCTGGACCACGCGAAGCTCAAGCGCACCATCGCCACGGCGATGCGCATGCTCGACAACGTGATCGACATCAACTACTACGCGGTGAAGAAGGCGCGCGACTCGAACTTCCGCCACCGCCCGGTGGGCCTGGGCATCATGGGCTTCCAGGACGCGCTGCAGGACCTGCGCCTGCCCTACGCCTCGGATGCCGCCGTCGAGTTCGCCGACCGGTCGATGGAGGCGGTGTGCTACTACGCCTACTGGGCCTCCACCGAGCTCGCGCAGGAACGCGGCCGCTATTCCAGCTACGCCGGCTCGCTCTGGGACCAGGGCATCCTGCCGCAGGACACGCTCAAGCTCCTGCTCGAGCAGCGCGGCGGCTACGTCGAGGTGGACATGTCCGAGTCGATGGACTGGGCCTCGCTGCGCGCGCGCATCAAGCAGCACGGCATGCGCAACTCCAACTGCGTGGCCATCGCGCCCACGGCGACGATCAGCAACATCATCGGCGTCTCGGCCTCGATCGAGCCGAACTACCAGAACCTCTACGTGAAGTCGAACCTCTCGGGCGAGTTCACGGTGGTGAACGAGCACCTGGTGCGCGACCTGAAGAAGGTGGGGCTGTGGGACGCCGTGATGGTCTCCGACCTGAAGCACTTCGACGGCTCCATCGGCAAGATCGACCGCATCCCCGCCGAGATCCGGGGCCTGTACGCCACCGCCTTCGAGGTGGAGACCACGTGGATCGTCGAGGCCGCCGCGCGCCGCCAGAAGTGGATCGACCAGGCGCAGTCGCTCAACATCTACATGGCCGGCGCCTCGGGCAAGAAGCTCGACGACACCTACAAGCTCGCCTGGCTGCGCGGCCTGAAGACCACCTACTACCTGCGCACGCTCGCGGCCACCTCGGCCGAGAAGTCCACGGGCAAGGGCGGGGAGCTGAACGCCGTGCCCACGCACGGGGGCATGGGTGCCGAGGCCGCGGGCGAGGGCGCCTCGGAGGAAGCCGGGAAGTTCTGCTCCATCGACAATCCCGAGTGCGAAGCATGTCAGTGACATGCACGGGCGTTGTCGGGATTGCGGTGAAGGCTGACCTGCGATTTGCGCAGGTCAAGCGAGCCACGCGTGCGGGCCGGAACCACAATCCCGAGTGCGAGGCATGTCAGTAGCCTTCGTCGGGAAAAGGTAGCGGACGAGACGGCCGGGTTTCCCGGCCGTCTTGCTTTCGGGCGGGGTGAAACCTAGGGCCGCGCCGCCGGCAGCCAGCGCTCGATCGCCGCGATCAGCTGCTCCTGGCGGAAGGGCTTGGCGAGGTAGTCGTCCATGTCCGCGGCGAGGCAGCGCTCGCGGTCGCCGAGCACCGCGTTGGCGGTGAGGGCGACGATCGGCACGCGCGAGGTGCCGGCATGGCTCTCGTGCGCGCGGATGCGCTCGGTGGCCTGGTAGCCGTCGAGCAGCGGCAGCTGGCAATCCATCAGGATGAGGTCGAAGGTGTCGGTGGTGGCCCGCTCGACCGCCTCGCGCCCGTCGTCGGCGCACTGCACGTGGATCCCGCGCGCGGCGAGCATCGCCTGGACGATCTCGCGGTTCACGACGTTGTCCTCGACCAGGAGCACGCGGCCGGAGAGCTTCGGCCGCGCGGGCTTTTGCGCCGCCGCGGCCGCCACCGGCTCCGGCACGCTGCACGGCGCGAAGGCGACGGTGAACCAGAACGTGGAGCCCTGGTAGCGCTGGCTCCTCACGCCGATCGCCCCGCCCATCAGCTCCACGAGCTGGCGCGAGATCGCGAGGCCCAGGCCCGTGCCGCCATGGCGCCGCGTGGCGGAGGCGTCCACCTGGCGGAACGGCTCGAAGAGCCGCGCCTGGTCGGGCTCGGCGATGCCCACGCCGGTGTCGGTGATCTCGAAGTGCAACCGGTTGCGCAGGCCCTGCTCGTTGGCCGGCTCGAGCAGCACGTTCACCTGGACGCTGCCCTCGTCGGTGAACTTGATCGCGTTGGCCACGAGGTTCCCCAGCACCTGCTTCAGGCGCCCCGCATCGCCCATCACCCAGGCGGGCACGTCGTTCGCGAGCTTCACCGAGAGGCGCAGGCCCCGGGCCTCGGCGCGGGGCACGAGCAGGTCCGTCACCTCGTACACGGCCCGGCACAGGTCGAAGGGCTTGCGGTCGATGTCGAGCTTGCCGGCGGAGATCTTGGAGAAGTCGAGCACGTCGTTGATGAGCACGAGCAGGTGCTCGCCGGAGGAGTGCACGGTGTCCAGCCGGTGCGCCTGGAGGTCGTCGACCGGGGAGTCGCGCAGCAGCTGCGTCATGCCCAGGATCCCGTTGAGGGGCGTGCGGATCTCGTGGCTCATGTTGGCGAGGAACTGCAGCTTCGCCTGCCCCGCGGCGCGCGCCTCGACGAGCGCGGCCTCCTTCTCGCGCGCGATGCGCGCGTTCTCGAAGCGCAGCGTGAGCAGCTCCGTCAGGTTGCGCTCGCCCAGGCGCGCGTTGATCACGACGAGGACGAGGAACGCGAGGAGGGCCCAGCCGTGCAGCGAGGAGGCGGCATCGCCCACCACGATCATGAACAGGGCCGGGGGCAGGAGCGCGGGCACCGCCATGCAGAGGTACGCCAGGTTCGAGCTGCCCAGGGTGAAAAGCCCCACCGCGGCCGTGCCCACGAGCAGCAGGGTGACGAGGGCCTGGTACTCGAGCCGGCCGAGCGGCAGCAGCAGCGTGCCCATGAGGCCCCAGACGATGCCCGCGGCGAAGGTGAGCAGGATGAAGCGGTTGAACCAGAGCTCGGCATCGTGCACCGGCGGCTGCGCGCGCCGGTACGCCAGGATCTTCAGGTACCGGGCGAGCGTGATGGCGTTGTTCACGATGAGCCACGGGATGAGGATCGCCGCGGGCGTCACCGGCCGGAAGACCAGGTACACCGCGAAGGAGAAGAAGAAGGCCGTGAGCAGCGTGCGCGGCGCCAGCCGGTAGAGCATGGCCACGCGCTCGGCTTCCACCAGCTCGGGGACGCTCGCTTCCGGCGAAAGGCTCTCTTCGGGTGCGCTCATGGGACTCTTATCGGCGTGGCCGGGCAACGGCACAAGCGGCAGCGCCCGGGGCAACGGGCCGCCACCGGCAACCCGTTTCCCCGGGATTGTCCCGTCCTGGCCGGGCGATGGCCTTGCGGCGGCTCAATCGGGCGCGAATCTCACCTCCGCGGACTCCAGTTGCCGGCCCACCGCCTCGAACGCATCCCGGGCGGCCACGTACGGGTCCTCGTCGGCATGGCGGTTGGCCACCAGTTCGCGACCGGGCAGGTGCACGCTCACCGCGACGTGGTAGTGACGCCCCTTGCGCTGCTTGTGGTTGTCGGCTTCCACCGCGACGCGGCAGCCGAGGATGCGCGGATGCTGCTCCTCCAGCTTCTGCGAGAGGGCCTGGATGCGCGCGGACAGCACGGCCGAGCGGCGCATGTTGCGGAGATTGATCTGCGTGGCTTTCATGAAGATCGCTCCTTGCGGTCGGGGGTTACGATTTCATCTTCGGCCCGGCGCGTGCGTTCTCGTTGACCCGGATCAACGCCACGCGACGGCGCGGGCACAGCATGGAATCGGGACCACGGGAGGTGTCCGGCACCATGACACTGCTCCGGCCGTCGACCGAAGCGCACAGCCAGCCCGCGGCGGGATCGATCGCCGCCCTGGCCGGGGCGCTGCGTTCGCCCGCCTGCTACCCGCATCCGAGCGGTCCCGTCACCCTCCTGGAAACGCACCTCTCGCTCGTCGCGCTCGCGGGCGACTTCGCCTACAAGTTCCTGAAGCCCGTCGACCTGGGCTTCGCCGACTTCCGCTCGCTCGCCTCGCGCCGCGCCGCCTGCGAGGCCGAGGTGCGCCTGAACCGCCGCACCGCGCCGCAGCTCTACCTGGACGTGGTGCCGCTCACGGGCACGCCTCGCGCGCCGCGCGTGGCCGGGCCGGGGGAAGCCTTCGACTACGCCGTGCGCATGCGCCGCTTCGGGCAGGAACTGCTGCTCGATCGCCTGGCGCGCGAAGGGCGCCTCACGCCGATGCACGTGGATGCGCTCGCCCGGTCCGTGGCGCGCTTCCACGCGGGCGCGGCACGCGCGAAACCCGCGGACGGCTTCGCCACGCCCGCGCTCGTGCTCGCGGAGGCGCTCGACAATTTCGACGCGCTGGAAGACCTCAACGCGGCTCCCGGCCGGCGCGCGGACCTCGACGCGCTTCGCGACTGGACCGTGCGCACCCACGCCTCCATCGAGCCGGTGCTCGACAGGCGCCTGCACCAGGGGTTCGTGCGCGAATGCCACGGCGACCTGCACCTGGGCAACCTCGTGCTGCTCGAGGGCGAGCCGGTGGCCTTCGATTGCGTGGAGTTCAGCCAGGCGCTGCGCTGGATCGACGTGATGAACGATGGCGCCTTCACGCTGATGGACCTCGCGCACCACGGGCTCGAGGCGCTGGCCGCGCGCTTCCTCGACCGCTGGCTCGCCGAGAGCGGCGACTACGAGGGCCTGCGCGTGCTGCCCTTCTACCTCGCCTACCGCGCCATGGTGCGGGCGAAGGTGGCGCACCTGCGTGCCAAGCAGGGCGGGACGGCGGGCGTGCACGCGGCGGCGCGGGCCGACGCCGGGGAACACATCCGGCTGGCAAGGCAACTGGTCGCCTGGCGCCCGACGGCCCTCGTCCTGATGCACGGCCTGTCCGGCTCGGGCAAGACCACGGTCTCGGAGGCGCTCGTCGAGGCGCTCGGGGCCGTGCGCCTTCGCTCCGACGTGGAGCGCAAGCGCCTGCACGGGCTCCCGCCCACCGCGCGCACGGACAGCGCCCCGAACGAGGGACTGTATGCGCCCGAGTCGAGCCGCCTCACCTACTCGCGCCTGGCGGACCTCGCGCGCGAGGCGCTCGCGGCCGGCTGGACGGTGGTGGTGGACGCGGCCTTCCTGCGCCAGGAGGACCGGGCTGCCTTCCGGGAGGTCGCCCGCCGGGCCGGGGCCGCCTTCGCCATCGCCCACTGCGAGGCCCCGGCGGAAATCCGGTCCGGGCGGGTGGAAGAGCGAGTGCTCACGGCACGGGATGCCTCGGATGCGGGTGCCGCGGTGCTCGCCTGGCAAGGGGAGCAGGGAGGGTCACTGGAGGCGGGCGAGCGCGAGAGCGCCGTGACGTTCGAGACGAGCCGCGGGGGTATCGACCCCGCGGCCGTCGAGGCGCTCGCCCGCCGGGTGGGAATATCCCTGGATCGCGATTGACCCGTGGAAGCGAATCCTTCACGAAACCGGGAGGAACCATGAAGACCGGCGAAGCCTGCAAGCGCGAAGTGATCGTGGTGAAGCGCCACACCGGCATTCCGCAAGCCGCGCGGCTCATGCGGCAGAACCACGTCGGCAGCCTCGTGGTCGTCGACGACCTCGACGAGCGCGTGCCGGTGGGCATCGTGACCGACCGCGACGTGCTGGTGGAGGTCGTGGCGGCCGACCTGGACCCGCGCACGATGAAGGTGGGCGAGATCATGAGCGAGCCGCTCGTGACCGCGCTCGATGCCGACGATTCCCTCGACACCCTGCGGCTCATGCGCCTGCGCGGGGTGCGGCGCGTGCCGGTGGTCACCGACAAGGGGCTGCTCGTGGGCATCGCCTCGTTCGACGACCTGCTGGGCGTGCTCGCCGGCGAGATGGGCCACCTCGCGAGCGTGATCGAGAGCGAGCGCTCGCGCGAGAGCCTCGCCCGGCACTAGGCCGGCAGGCGCGCGCGCAGGTAGGCCGTCCAGTCCTCGAGCGTGCGCAGCTTCCCGTAGTCCGCCTCGGGAATGTCCACGCCCAGGTCGGCGTGCACGCCCAGGATCACGTTCAGCCAGTCCATCGAGTCCAGGTCCACCTGCTCGCGCAGCGGCTTGTCGGCGCGCAGCTCGCCTTCCTCCACCTCGGGCGCGATGCCGCGCAGGATGGCCACGACCCGGGCGCGGATCTCGGCGTCTTTCACAGGTCCTCCGGATGCTGGAGCCGCTCGCGCAGCTCGACCAGGAAGCGCGCCCCCCGCAGGCCGTCGCTCGCGCGATGGTCCGCGGACAGGCTCGCGGTCGCGAGGGGCACGGCGCGCAGCTCGCCGTCCTCCACCCAGGGGCGCGTCACGATGCGGCCGAAGCCCACCAGCGCCACCTGCGGCGGGTAGATCACGCCGTACACGGCCTCGGCCCCCGATTCGCCCAGGTTGGTGACGGTGATCGTGGGGTCGGACATCTCGGAGCTGCGCAGCGAGCCGGCGCGCGCGCGCGTGACCAGCAGCGTGAGGTCGCTCATCAGGGTGTCCAGGTCCTTCTTGTCCACGTCGTGGATCGCGGGGGCGATGAGCCCGCCCTCGCGCAGGGAGATCGCCACGCCCACGTGCACGCCGGTGGCCGGCACGAAAGCCCCCTCGCGCCAGAACCCGTTCAGCTCGGGCGCCTTGGCGAGGGCGAGGGCGACGGCCTTGAGCTGCAGCACGCCGGCCAGCACGCGCGCGGTCACCGGGCGGGCCGCGTTGCGCGCGGCGAGCCAGTCGAGTGCGCGGCGCAGCGGGATGGTCTCGGCGAGGTAGTAGTGCGGGATCTCGCGCTTGGAGCGGCCCATCGCCGCGGCGATCGCCTGGCGGATGTCCGGGCGCCTGGCGGGCGCGGCGGGCGCCTTGGCCGCAGGCTTGGGCGCGGCGCGTTCCACGTCCTCGAGCGTCACCGCGCCTTGCGCGCCGCGCGGAGATCGACTCGGGGTCGACGCCCAGCTCCTGCGCGTGCCGCCGGGCCGCGGGCGAGACGGGCTTGCGCGCCGCGGGCGGCGCCGGCTCGGGCGCGCGCGGTGCCGGGGCGCTCTCGCCCGGGGCGAGGAAGGTGGCGATCACCGTGCCCACCGGCACGGTCCGGCCGACGGGCACGAGCTGCTCGTGCATCGTGCCTTCCTGCCAGCTTTCCACGTCCACGGCGGCCTTCGAGGTGTCGACGACGGCCACGACCTGGCCACGCGCGACCGGCTCGCCGGGCTGCACCTTCCACTCGAGCAGCTTGCCCTCGTCCATGTCGGCGCCGAGGGAGGGGAGCTTGAATTCGATCATGGCCCTAATTCCCGAGCGTCGCGCGCGCGGCGGCGACGATCTTGTCCGGTTGCGGGAGCGCCGCGTCCTCCAGGTGCTTCGCGTAGGGGATGGGCACCTCCTCGCTGCACACCCGCGCGGGCGGGGCATCGAGGTCGTAGAACGCGCCCTCGGCGATGCGCGCGAGCACCTCGGCCGCGAGGCTCCCGCTTCGCCAGCCCTCGTCCACGACCACCACGCGCCGGCACTTGCGCACCGAGGCGAGGATCGCGCCCGTGTCGAGCGGGCGAAGCGCGCGCAGGTCCAGCACCTCGGCGTCGATGCCCTCGGCGGCAAGCTGCTGCGCCGCCTCCAGCGTCTTGGGCAGCGAGCCACCGTAGGTGATGAGGCTCACGGCGTCGCCCTCGCGGCGCACCGCGGCCGAGACCATGTCCGTGCCGCGCTCGTCGGGCACCTCCTGCTCGAGGTTGTAGAGGTTCGCGTGCTCGAAGAGGACCACCGGGTCCGGGTCGGCGAGCGCGAGCGGCAGCATGTCGCGCGCATCGGCCACGGTGGCCGGGGCGAGCACCTTGATGCCCGGGATGTGCGCGTACCAGTTCTCCAGGCTGTGCGAGTGCTGGGCCGCGACCTGGCGCCCGGCGCCGGTCGCCATGCGGATCACGAGCGGCACGCCGAACTGCCCGCCGGACATGTGGCGAAGGAGCGAGGCGGTGTTCACGACCTGGTCCAGCGCGAGCAGGCTGAAATTCACCGTCATCACCTCGACGATCGGCCGAAGTCCCCCCAGCGCCGCGCCGATGCCCGCGCCCACGAAGCCCAGTTCCGAGAGCGGGGTGTCGCGCACGCGCTCGGGGCCGAACTCGTCGACGAGGCCCTTGGTCACGGCGTAGGTGCCGCCGTACAGGCCCACGTCCTCGCCCATGATGAACACGCGCGGGTCGCCCGCGAGCGCCTCGCGCAGGGCGCTTCGCATCGCTTCGCGGTAGGTGAGCCGGGTCATGTGGCCTCCCGCGTCGCGAGCACGTCGCGCGTGAGGTCCGCCACGGGTTCCAGGGTGCCGCGCTCGGCGAAGGCCACGGCCGCGGCCACCTCGGCCGCCGCCTCGCGGTCGAGCGCGAGGAATTCCTCCTCGGTGAGCTTGCCCTCGGCCTTCAGGCGCGCGCTGAAGGTGTGCAGCGGGCCGCGCGTCTTCCACTGCTCCACTTCCTGCTTGTCGCGGTAGAGCTCGGCGTCGAACATCGAGTGCGCGCGGAAGCGGTAGGTGCGGAACTCCAGGAAGACCGGCCCGTTGCCGCCTCGCACCTGGGCCTGGGCCTGCTTCGTCGCCTCGTGCACGGCCACCACGTCCTGCCCGTCGACCGAATCGGTGGGCACGCCGTAGGACGCCGCCTTGGTGCACAGGGCCGTCTGCGATTCCGAGCGGGCGAGCGCGGTGCCCATCGCGTAGAGGTTGTTCTCGCAGCAGAAGAGCACGGGCAGGTGCCAGAGCGCGGCCAGGTTCAGCGACTCGTGGAAGGCGCCCTCGGCGATCGCGCCCTCGCCGAAGAAGCAGGCGTTGACGCGCTTGGTGCCGGTCATCTTGTCGGCGAGCGCGAGACCCACCGCGAGCGGCAGGCCGCCGCCGACGATCGCGTTGCCGCCGAACAGGCGCGCCCTGGCGTCGAACAGGTGCATCGAGCCGCCGCGCCCGCGCGAGCAGCCTTCCTGCTTGCCGTACATC
This sequence comes from Usitatibacteraceae bacterium, assembly GCA_044221765.1. GTDB lineage: Bacteria > Pseudomonadota > Gammaproteobacteria > Burkholderiales > Usitatibacteraceae > FEB-7. Next base: position 32,515 of record JBGAOO010000003.1, read on the forward strand.
TCGGCGAGGATCGAGGCCATCGACACCCCTCGCATGAGCGCGTGGCCGTGCTCGCGGTAGGTGGCGATCACGTTGTCTTCCGGCCGCAGGGCACGCAGGGCGCCCACGGCCACCGCTTCCTCGCCGATGTACAGGTGCAGGAAGCCGCGGATCTTGCCGGCGCCGTAGTCCTGCGCGCACTGCTCCTCCAGCCGGCGGATGCGCAGCATGCCGGCGAGCAGTTCGCGGGCGAGCGCCTTCGGGTACGGGACGGGGCCCGCCGGTGGGGGCGGGGGGGCGATCATGGGGACTCCAGGGTGGATGTGTCGCCTTCGGGCAGGCCCAGCTCGCGCGCCTTGAGGAGCCGGCGCATGATCTTGCCGCTGCGGGTCTTGGGCAGCCCGGGCCTGAACTCGATCTCCTTCGGCGCGACGGCCGCGCCCAGGCGCTTGCGCGCGTGGGCGATGAGCGCCAGGCGAAGCGCCTCGCCCGGCTCGAAGCCCTGCTTGAGCGAGACGAAGGCCTTCACCATCTCGCCCACCATCGGATCGGGCACGCCGATGACGCCCGCCTCGGCGACGCCCGGATGCTCCATGAGCACGCTCTCCACCTCGAAGGGGCCGATGAGGTGGCCGGCGGACTTGATCACGTCGTCCGAGCGCCCGACGAACCAGTAGTAGCCGTCGGCGTCGCGCCGGGCCAGGTCGCCGGTGAGGTAGAGCCCGTCGGCGAAGCACTTCGCGTAGCGGTCGGGCTGGTGCAGGTAGGCGCGGAACATGCCCGGCCAGCCGGCGCGCAGGGCGAGCTCGCCCTCGGTGTCGGCAGCCTCGATGCGGCGCACGGTGCCGTCCTCATTGCGCGCGACGAGGCACGCCTCCACGCCGGGCAGCGGCTTGCCCATCGAGCCGGGCTTGATGTCCATGGCCGGCGTGTTGGCGATCATGATGCCGCCCGTCTCCGTCTGCCACCAGTTGTCGTGGATCGGCAGGCCGAGCACCTCCTGGCCCCACCACACCGCCTCGGGGTTGAGCGGCTCGCCCACGCTCGCGATGAAGCGAAGGCGCGGGAAGCTGTAGCGCCGCGGCAGTTCCTCGCCCGCCTTCATCAGCATGCGAAGCGCCGTGGGCGCGGTGTACCAGACCGTCACCGACTCCTCCTGCAGGATGCGGTACCAGCGCTCGGCATCGAAGTCCGCCTCGTCGACGATGCTCGTCACGCCCTCGAGCAGCGGGGCGACGATGCCGTACGAGGTGCCCGTCACCCAGCCGGGATCGGCCGTGCACCAGAACACGTCGTCCGGGTGCAGGTCGAGCGCGAACCTCGCCGTCGCGTGGTGCGTGGCCACCGCGCCGTGCACGTGCAGCGCGCCCTTGGGCAGGCCGGTGGTGCCGCTCGTGAAGTGCAGGAACGAGCCGTCCTCGGGCGTCGTGGGCACGACATCGAATGTCTCGGATGCCTCCGCCATCAGCGCGGCCAGGTCGAGCGTGCCATCCGGGAGGGGCTCGTCGCCCGGCTCGGGCGCGATGAGCACGTGGCGCAGCGCGGGCAGCGAATCGAGGCTGCGCTCGAGCTTGCGGCGGTAGAGCGTGGCCGTGGTGAGCACCGTGCAGCCCTGTCCCAGGTCCAGGCGCATGCGCACCGGGCCCGGGCCGAAGGCGGAGAAGAGCGGACAGACGATCACGCCCGCCTTGAGCGCGCCCAGCACGCCGACATACAGCTCGGGGATGCGGCCGGCGAGCACGAAGAGCCGCTCGCCCTTGCGCACGCCGAGCTTTCGCAGCACGTTGGCGAAGCGGTTGGTGAGCCGGCGAAGCTCCGCGTAGGTGATGTCGCGGGAGGGTCCTTCGCGCGGCAGCCAGCGGATCGCGACCTTGGCGCCGCGCCCGGCGAGCACGTGGCGGTCGACGGCCTCGTGCGCGATGTTGATCGCCCCGCCCGGCAGGCCCGCCAGCTCGCTGCGCGCGGCGTCCCAGGTGAAGGCCTCGCGCGCCTCGCGCGTGTCCGGCAGGTTGGGCGGGACCGCGAAGTTCGCGGGGTCCTTGCGGATGATGTCGGGTCTCATGGCGGCCTCCTCGGCCGATCGGCCCGCCCGCGCGGGTGCCAATGAGGCGCAGGCGAGCGCTCCCGTCGTCTTCAGGGGTCCGGGGTCAGTCCTTCTCGAAGGGGCAATGCGCAGGCGGTGCCAGGGGGATGGCAGCGGTCGGTGAGGTCGTGACGATGGCCATTGCAAGCGAGTGCAAGCGGCAGTTCATCGAAGCCTCCCTGGAAAAGGAGAAACACGATTCACCTCCTGCCAATCTATGCCGCGCCCGTCGAGGCGTCGTGACCTCCATCAACAAGCGCTTGAATTCGGCTCGTAGGATGAAGCCATGGGCAAGGTGGGCATCATCGGCGGGGGCGCCTTCGGCACGGCGATGGCCTGCGTGGTGCGCCGCTCGGGCCACGAGGTGCTGCTGTGGGCGCGCGAGCCCGAGGTGGTGGAAGCCATCAACGGCGAGGGCGTCAACACGCACTTCCTGCCGGGCGTGCCGCTGGTGCCGGGCATCCGCGCCACGGGCGAGCTGGCGCAGGCCACGAGCGGGCAGGACTTCATCCTGATGGCCGTGCCGGCGCAGCACCTGCGCGGGGTGGCCGAGAAGATGGCCGAGAGCCTCGCGCCGGGCACGCCGGTGGTCACCTGCTCCAAGGGCATCGAGCGCGGCACGCTCGCCTTCATGCCGGAGGTGATCGCGCAGGCGCTGCCGGCCGCGGTGGGCGCGGTGCTCTCGGGCCCGTCCTTCGCGAAGGAGATCGCGACGGACCTGCCCTGCGGCGTGGCCCTGGGCTGCGCGGACCTGAAGGTGGGCGAGCGGCTCGCCCGCCACATCGCCAACCCCAACTTCTGCGTGCACTACTGCGACGACGCGATCGGCGCGGCGATCGGCGGGGTGATGAAGAACGTGATCGCCATCGCGAGCGGCATCGCGGCCGGGCGCAAGCTCGGCGAGAACGCGCGCGCCACGCTCATCACGATGGGCTCGCAGGAGACCACGCGCCTGGGCCTCGCCAAGGGCGCGAAGACCTCCACCTTCGACGGCCTGGCGGGCATCGGCGACCTCATGCTCACGGCCAACAGCCTGGGCTCGCGCAACACCTCGCTCGGCGTCGCGCTCGGCGAAGGGCGCACGCTCGCGGAGGTGCTCGCCGGCCGCAAGGAAGTGACCGAGGGCGCCTTCTCCGCGGGTGCGGTGGCGGAGCTCGCGAGGCGCCTGGGCATCGAGATGCCCATCACGCAGGCGGTGGACGCCGTGCTCAACCACGGCGCCACGGTCGACGAGGGCATCGCGCGCCTGCTGCGCCTCACCCCCGTCTACCAGCGCATCGGGCAGCCGGCGGCCTGAGCGCTCAGCGCAGGCGCAGCAACGCGAGCGGGAACGGGGCGAGGGCCATCTCGTCCGGCGAGCGACCCGGCACCCACGCGTAGGCATTCCCGCTCGGGTGGATGGAAGGCGGCATCACGATGCAGCCGCCGTCCCCGCGCAGGTCCAGGCCCGGCCGCAATCCCACGCGGCTCGCGACATGGCCACGCGGATGGGAGAAGTAGAGGTGCCGCCCGCCGCCGCCGCTTCGCGCCTCGACCGTCGGGGGCAGCTTGCCGATCTCCTGCTCGACCGCGGCGAGGCTCACGTCGCCCCCGTGCGCCGGGTCCACGTCGAGCACGACGAGGCCCGAGATCGCGCCCGTGACCGCGGCGAGGTTCAGGCGCGCCCAGCGGTGCATCCACGCGTCGAGGTGCGAGAGCGTCGGGCGCCGGGTCTGGAAGGCGCGCCACTCGATGGCCGGGCGCTTGGTGTGGTCGAAGACGGGGATCACGGACCAGCCGCGGGCGAGCGCGTCGTGGGCCGCCTGGCGCGTGGCGACGGCCGCCTCGTGCCGGGAGTTGCGGACGGGCCTGGCCGAGGCGAAGTCCATCATGGCGCTTCCTGCCCGGCGAGCAGGCGCACGACTTCGGCGTCGTCCACCTGCGGGAAAGACCTGTAGTAGGCGCTCACCGCACCGAAGTGGGCCGGCGCCTCCAGGCACACGGTTTGGTCGGCGTAGGCCTGGATGAGCGCGAGGCTCTCCCGG
>JBGAOO010000259.1:0-4979 GCA_044221765.1 Usitatibacteraceae bacterium
GCCGCTCGCGTTCATGTTGCCCGGCGTCACGCCCGTGGGCAGGCGCAGGTACTCGAAATGCGGGAAATCGTCGAGGGACCAGCTGATGGGCAGCTCGATGAGCGGCGAGGGCTTGCCGAACTCCATGGCGCGGTCCTGGTGAATGATGTCCCCGGTTCGCGCGCGGTAGGGCGAGTGGTCGTGGCCCATCATGCTGCTCTCGTACAGGAAGCCGTACTTGAGGAGGAGCGGCACCGTGATCGGGCTCAGGTCCCACGAGGGCGAGCGGTAGCCGACGGGCTTCTTCCCCGTGAGCTGCACGATGCGCTCCGTGCCGCGCACGAGGTCCGCCTCCTCCTGCTCGGGCTTCAGGCTCGCGGGCGGCACGTGCGTCCAGCCGTGGTGCCCCACCTCGTGCCCCGCCGCGACGATCTGCTCGCACACCTGCGGATAGGTGTCGATGACCACGCCCGGGATGAAGAAGGAGGTCTTGATGCCGTAGCGCTCCATGAGGGCGAGGACGCGCGGCACGGCCACGGCGCAGAACTCGCCGCGCGAGACGGGCGTGGCGCTGGTGAGCCCGCGGGCCACCAGGCCAGACATGGCGTCGAAGTCGAAGGTGATGCAGGCGATGTGGCGGGCCATGGGGCCTCCGTCAGGCGTTGCCGAGTTCGAGGATGGTGAGCGCGAGGGCCTGCGCGCGCGGCACGACGGAATCGAGGTCGCACCATTCCCGGTCCGTGTGCACGTGCCCGCCGACGGGGCCGGTGGCGCAGATGGTCGGCGTGCCCACGGAGGCCACGAGCCCGCTGTCGGCCGAGCCGCCCGTGTACTCGCCCTCCACCTTCAAGCCCACGCGGCCGGCGCTCGCCTGGTAGCGGGCGAGGAGCGCGAGGCTCTGCGGCGTGGTCTCGAGGGGGAGGAAGATGCTCTCCTGCGTGACGTGCGCGTGCGTGCCGGGCGTGGAATGCCGCTCGATGATCTCGCGGATCCGGGCGCGCAGCGCCTCGCTGTCCACCGCGGCCGGGTAGCGGATGTCGAGCTGCCCCGCGGCATGCTCGGCCACGATGTTGACCGCCATGCCTCCCTTCAGCGTGCCCACGTTGGCGGAGACGCCCGTCACGCTATCCGCAAGCGCGTGCAGGTCGATCACCTTGCGCGCGAGTGCATCGATGGCGCTCGCGCCTTTCTCCGGGTTCACGCCGGAGTGGGCCGCGACGCCGTGCACCTCGAAATCGTAGAAGAGCGCGCCCTTGCGGCTCGTGACGACGTTGCCCGAGGCACGCCCGGGCTCGGCGTTGAAGCAGGCGAGCGCGCCGCGGGCCATCGCGAGCGTGATCTCGCGCGAGGCGGGCGAGGCCACCTCCTCGTCGCCGGTGAAGAGCACCTGGATGGGCGGGGCCGCGAGGCCCAGCTCCGCGAACGCCCGCGCGACGAAAGCGTTCATCACCAGGCCCGCCTTCATGTCCGCCACGCCCGGGCCGTGGCCGAGCTTGCCCTCGACGCGGAACGGGCGACGCGACGCGGTGCCCGTGGGGAACACCGTGTCCATGTGGCCCAGGAGCAGCACGTGGGGCGAGCCCTTGCCGCGAGGCGCCACCTCCGACGAGATGCAGTCGCCGTACCGCTCGCGCGAGTGGCGTCGCGTCGGGATGCCGGCATCCTTCATCAGCGACTCGAAGAGCGTCGCCATGCGGTCGGCTCCCGCCTTGTCGCTGCTTCCGCTGTCGATGTTCACCGCCTGCTCGAGCACGGCGAGCATCTCGCCGCGCTTGCCGGCGAGCCAGTCGAGCACCGGCTGGGCGTTCGCGGCGGCCGTCATTTCGCCGTCTTCTCTTTCTGCCACTTCATCTCGATGTCGAGCTTGTCCTTGGACTCGAGCTGCACGCGCATGCCCTTGATCATCGTGCCGTAGGCGAGGTAGTAGGCCGCCAGGAGCGTGATGTCGGTGATGGCGCGCTCGCTGAAGTGCGCCTTCATCAGCGCGAAGGTGTCGTCGCCCACGGAGGCGGGCGAGCCGAACTCGAGCACGTACCGGACGACCAGGCGCTCCTCCTCCGGCAGCCCCGCGGGCACGCGGCCGGCGAGGATCTCGTCCACGGCCTCCTTCGGGATGCCCGCCTGGATGGCGAGGCCGCCGTGGTGCGTGGCGGCGTAGCGCACGGCGTGGCCGATCGTGACGATGACCAGCTCGCGGATGCGCTCGTTGATGTCCGTGTGGTAGCGGACGTAGTCGCCGAAATGCGCGAAGCGGCGCAGGCCCTCGGGGGCGTGCGCGAGGGACTGCATGGCGTTGGAGATCCAGCCGCGGCTGGCGGCGATCTCGTCGTACACCGCCTGCAGCTCGCGGGAATCCTTGGGATCGCGCTGGGAAAGGATGGCCATTTCTGTTGCTCCGTTTCTGGAAAGGAAGGGCGGGCCGTGGCCCGCGGGGGAATCAGCTCGGCTGGATGCCGGCGGCGGCCATCACGCGCTTCCAGGTGGCGACCTGGTTCTCGACGAACTGGCGGAATTCCTCGCTCGTGCCGCCGACCGGGGTCGTGCCCATGGCGGCCAGCTTCTCGCGCACCGACGGCATCTGCAGCGCCTGGTTGGCCGCCTTGTTGAGCACCTGGATGACCTCGTCGGGCGTGCCGGCCGGCGCGGCGAGGCCCAGCCACGACACCGCCTCGAAGCCGGAGACGCCCGATTCCGCCACGGTGGGCACGTCGGGGGCGATGGGGTGGCGCTTGGCGCTGCTCACCGCGATGGCGCGCAGCTTCTTGCCCTCGACGAGCGACCAGGCGCCCGGCATCGAGTCGAACTGCATGGTGATCGAGCCGCCCATCACGTCGATGTTGGCCTTGGCGCTGCCCTGGTAGGGCACGTGCATGATGTCCACCTTGGCCATGTTCTTGAGCATCTCCATGAAGAGGAACATGGAGGAGCCCGGGCCCGCCGAGCCGTAGGTGAGCTTGCCCGGTTGCTCGCGCGCGGCCTTGAGGATGTCCTGCAGCGTCTTGTAGGGCGATTCCGGCGCCACCACGATCACGTTGGTGCTCGAGATCGTCTGCACGATCATCCGGAAGTCCTTCACCGGGTCGTGCGTCATGTTCTTGATGAGGGCCGGGTGCGCGCCGAAGTTGTTGATGGCCGTGACGATGAGCGTGTAGCCGTCCGCCGGCTGCGACTTCACCCAGGCCGTGCCGAGGTTGGTGTTGGCCCCGGGCTTGTTCTCGATGATGATCGGCTGCTTGAGGATGTTGGCCATCTCCGCGGCGATGACGCGCGTGGCCACGTCCGTCTGCCCGCCCGGCGGGTTGGCCACGACGATCTTGATGGCACGCGTGGGGAAGGGCTGGGCGGGCGCGTCGGCGGCCGTGAAGAGGGCAGCGGTTGCGAGCAAGGCGGCGAACAGGGATTTCATGGCTACTCCCGGATTGGATGGGTACTACCAGTTGAGGGTGAGGCTGGAGCCGCCGCAGACGTGCAGCACCTGCCCGGTGACGAACCCGTTGGCGGGCTCCGAGAGGAAATACACCGCCCGCGCGATATCCTCGGGCGTCCCCGCGCGTCCCACGATCGCGTGCTCGACGAGCTTCGCGGCGATGTCCGGCGGGTTGTTCTTCTTGAAGAGTTCCGTGAGCACGGGGCCGGGCGCGACGGCGTTCACCGTGATGCCGTGCGGGCCCAGCTCCATGGCCCAGGTGCGGGTGAGGCCGACGAGGGCGGCCTTGGTGGCGGAATAGACCGAGCGCGCCTTCTTGCCGAGGATGGCGCGCGTGGAGATGTTCACGATGCGCCCGAAGCGCCGGCGCTTCATGCCCGGCACGAGCGCCTGCGCGAGGATGAGGGGCGTGCGCATGTGCAGGTTCACGCCGCGGTCGAAGGTCTCGTCGACCACGTCCTCGAGGAAGCCCGGCGTGGGCGTGCCCGCGTTGTTCACGATGCAGTTCACTTCGAATTCGTTGGCAATGCGCGCGGCGGCTTCGCGCGTGGCGGCTGCATCGGAGAGATCCACCTGGAAGAAGGGACAGGCGGCCACGACAGGGTCCGCGGGCTTGGCGATGTCCACGTTGATCACCGTGGCGCCCGCGGCGACGAAGTGCTTCACGATGCCCTCGCCGATGCCGTTGCTGCCTCCGGTGACGACTGCGACCAGCTGCTTGCTCATCGGGCGGAACGCTCCTGGTTGAAACGGCTCATGCGTGAACGGGCAGGCCCGCCTTCGAGCCCGTGATGTAGCCGCGGTGCAGGGCCGGGTCCACGGGCCGCTCGCCGGGGCGGTTGATCCACAGGCGGTAGAGCAGGCGCTTGCGGTTGGCCTCGGGGTGATCCCGGAAGCCCGTGCGCCAGTGCACCACCGTGTAGTTGTTGAGGAGCTGGATGTCGCCCGGCTCGAAGGCCATGTCCAGGCGCAGCTCGTCGCCATGGGCCAGTTCCACGATGCGGTCCAGGAGCGCCATCTCGCCCTCGGGAACCGCCTGGCCCATGCGCACCTGCGCCTGCTTCACGCTCGAGGCGTTGAACACGCAGCTGAGGAGCCCCTGGAAGTGGCGGTAGACGGGGATCGGCACCGGCGTGCAGCCGAAGGGCGCCTCGGGCGTCGCATCCCCGCGCAGGTCGTGGTGGAAGCCGCGCTCCAGGCACGCGAGTTCCCGGGGACGCTCGGCGAGCAGGCGGTTGTAGATGGCGATGGAGCTCGCGATGCGGCTCTCGCCCCCCTCCTTCGCGCGGCGCACGCACAGGAGCGCCACCACATCGCCCGGATCGCTGTGGGGGCGCTGCTCGGCATTGGTGAGGGAGGGCTTCACGCCGGGCTTCGTGGCATCGAGCCCCTTGTCCGTGATCTCGGCGATGGCCTCGCCCGCGATGTTCTGCGTGATGGGCACGCCCCAGTGCAGGCCCAGGCCCCAGAGGATGTCGCGGGCGGCCTGTGTGTCCACCTTTGCAATGGGAAAGCCGCGCAGGAGGAGGAAGCCTCGGCCGTCGGTCACTTCCTTGATGAAGGCGGCCAGGCG
>JBGAOO010000260.1:0-5257 GCA_044221765.1 Usitatibacteraceae bacterium
GGCCTCCGGACGGCTCGCGGCGAGCACGACCGCCTCGGCCACGTCGGTCACGTAGCCCATGCTGATGCGCGCCTTCCCGCCCCCCCAGAGCACGTGCACGCGCCTGGCCCCCCAGCGCCGCAGGTAGTCGCTGCCGGGCGAGCGCCCGGGGCCGTAGAGCAGGCAGGTGCGCACGATGGCGACCTCGATCCCGCGCGGCGCGGCCGCCAGCACGAGGCGCTCGCCCTCGAGCTTCGAGCGCGGGTAGTCGCCCTCGTCGAAGTAGTCGGCATCGAGCGGCTGTTCCTCGTGCGCCGGGGCGCTGCCGGCGTCGCCGTACACGGAATCCGTGCTCACGTACACGAAGCGGCGCGTGCCGGCCGCCAGGGCGGCCTCGAGCAGGTTGGCCGTGCCCGTCACGTTGGAGGCCCACGTTTCCGCCGGGCTGGCGCTTCCCGGAATGGCGGCCGCGCAGTGGCAGACGATCTCGGCACCACGCACCGCCGCGTCGAGGGCGGCGCGCTCGCGCAGGTCCGCCACGGCCACGGCGGCGGGCAGCGGGGACAGGGCGGCGGCATCGGCCGCCTCGCGCACCATCGCGACCACCTCGTGGCCCTCGGCCAGAAGCCGCTCGACGACGTGGCGGCCGAGGAATCCCGCGGCGCCGGTGACCAGGCAGCGCGTCAAGCCGGACGCTCCCGGGTGGGGGCGGCCACGCTCGGCGCGAGCGGCTTGCTGAAGACGTTGCAGGCGTGGCAGGCGCTCGCCTCCTCCTGCGGCCCGTCGGCGAGGCCCAGGGCGATGCGCCGCGCCGTCACGTAGGACGGGCCGTTCCAGATCGCGTCGAAATCCTGCAGGAACAGGTTGCCGAGGTCGTCGTTCACGCTCGTCGTCTCGCAGCACGGCGCGATCGCCCCGTCGGCGTACACCGAGACCATGCCCCAGAGGAAGCGGCAGTGGAAGTCGATGTAGGAACGCTTCACCGGCGAGATCAGGTGGACGAGCCGGGGATCGGCGGGCGCCCATTGCGCGACGCGCTCGTCGGTGACGCGTCCGAGGACGCCCGCTTCCTTCGTCTTGTCCAGGCGCAGCGTCTTGATGCGCACCCCGTCCACGCCGATCTCGCGCGCCAGGCGCAGGATGTCGCCGATCTCGTGCTCGTTCTGCCTGAGCGGCACGACCTGCCACTCGACGAAGGGCGTGCGGCTGCCCAGCGCCCGCTTGCGGGCGACGATGGCGCGCAGGTTGTGGATGACGCGCTCGAAGCTGCCGCCCAGCCTGTATTTCGCGTAGGTGGCCGCGGTCGCGGCGTCGTTCGAGACGATGAGCCAGTCCAGCCCCGAGGTGACGAGCGCGTCGATGCGCGCCTCGGCAGGCGGCAGCGACGGGTGCGTGGAGACCTCGCTGCCCACGTTGTGCCGGCAGCGCACCGCGGCCAGGTCCGCGAGGTGGCGGTTGAGCATCGGCTCGCCCCAGATCCACAGGTTGGCGTACAGGGCGTGGCGCCCACGGGTAGTCCGGTCCAGCGTCTGCGCGGTCATGGCCTGCGTCGGGCGGTCGATCTCGCCGGCGCCGGTGGCACGCAGGGGGCAGTGCGGGTTGCAGGCGCTGATCGGCTCCACCCGAAGCACGTACGGCCGGCTGCGCACGGTGGTGCGCATGGCGTGATAGTCGAGCCGCATGCGCACGTAGTTCGCGAGCTTGGCCCAGGTGCCGTAGCGAAGCGCGTAGTAGAGGTCGCTGCGCGGGCGATCGCGGATCACGAGGCCGCGGTAGAGCTGCTTCGTCAGAAGGTGGGCGAGTCGGGCGCGCATCTTCCTCTCGGCGAAGGGCAGGGAACCGCCGGCGGGCCGGCGGCGCGACGGTTTCTCGGGACCGAATACCCGGTCGATTCGCGGGTCTTTGCCCGGGTCGACGGCGAGCGACTTATACCACAGGAAGCCGGCCGGCCGGCCCCCGGGCCGTGGCTGCGCTTCGCCTTGGCACGGCCTCAGCGCGCGAGCCGGCGGGCGATGCGCCGCAACAGCCAGGCCAGCCGGTTCGCGAGGGGCGACCACCGGCCCTCGACGACGGGCGAGGCCGGCGGGGGAGGCGCGGCGCTCACGAACACGAGAGGAGCATCCCGGCCCGTATTGCGCACGCCGAACCGGGCGCCCGGCGGCACGCGCAGGCTGTCGCCCGGCGCCACGCGCCGGCACCGGCCGTCGACTTGCACCTCGCCTTCGCCTTCGAGGAAATGCACCGCCCGCTCGTCCTCCAGCGGCGCGGATGGCGCGAGCGCGGCGCCCGGGTCGAGTGCCGTGCGCCGGATCGACAGCCGCGCCGCCTCTTCCGCCATGCCGCCTCCACTCCGGTTATGCTTCGCCGCTCGACCCTGGTCGCGTCCGTCGCGCCGAGCCGCTGCCCTCCACCGGCGCGCGTTGCAGGCGGGATTGTAGCGCGCCCCCGGAGGAAGGCGACATGACGCAGGACCTGCAGGCAATGCTTCGACGCCGCGCGAGCGAGCGCCTCGATCTGCACGCGCGGTACCTCAACGCCAACCGCGCCGAATCGGCGCGGCGCATCGGCCTCGACGAAGGGTTCGTCGGCGCCGAGGGCTGCTGGCTGATCGACGCCGAGGGCCGGCGCACGCTCGACTGCGAAGCCGGCAACGCCGTCTTCGCCGCCGGGCGCAACGCGCCGGAGATCCGCTCCGCCGTGCGCGAGCTGCTGGACGCGGGCCCGGCCAACTGGGTGAGCGGCTGCCCGCCGCTGCTCGCCGGGCTGCTCGCCGAGAAGCTGGTGGCCGCGATGCCCCCGGGGCTCACGCGCGTGCTCTTCACCAACACCGGCAGCGAGACGGTCGAGGCGGCCATGAAGCTCGCGCGCCGGGCGACGGGTCGCACGCGCTTCCTCTGCCTGGACGGCGACTTCCACGGCCTCACGATCGGGGCGCTCTCGATCACGGATCCGTCGTCGCGGCTCGCGCTGACGGCCAAGGGCTTCGGGCCGCTGCTCGCCGGGTGCGAGGGCCTGCCCTGGGGCGATGCGCCCGCCCTCGAGCGCGCGCTCGCGGCAGGCGACGTGGCCGGCCTCGTGCTCGAGCCGGTGCAGGGCGCCAGCGCGCGCGTGCTGCCCCCGGAGTACCTGCAGCGGGCGCAGGAGCTCTGCCGGCGCCACGGCGCCCTCCTGATCGTCGACGAGATCCTCACCGGGCTCGGGCGCACGGGCACCTTCCTCGCCTGCCAGCAGGCCGGCGTGGTTCCCGATGCGGTGCTGCTCGCGAAGGCGCTCTCGGGCGGCATCGTCCCGGCGGGCGCGATGATCGTGCGCGAGGCCGTGTGGGAACCGCTGTTCCGCGACCGCCATTGCTTCATCCACGCCTCCACCTTCGGCGAGAACGACTATGCGATGGCCGCGGGACTCGCCACGCTCGGGCTGATCGAGCGCAAGGGCCTCGTGGCAAACGCACAGGCCGTGGGCGCGGAGTGGATGCGCGCCCTGGAGGGCCTGCGCTCGCGCCATCCGATGATTGCCGACGTGCGCGGCCGCGGGCTGCTGATCGGCATCGAGTTGCGCGCCGCCGGCGGCTGGCTGCGCAACCCGGCGGCCCGCTGGCTCGAGGAGCGGGGGATGCTCGGTCGGCTCGCGATGATGTGGCTGAACCTGCGGCACCGCATCCTGGTCTCGACGCCCACGCGCAACAACCTGGTCCGGCTGCACCCGCCGCTCACCATCGGCAAGGCCGAGTGCGCGCTCGTGGTGCAGGCGCTCGACGAAGTGCTCACCGAGGCCGAGCGCTTCCCGGACGGCGCCGGCCGGATGCTCTTCGACCGCCTGCGCGAGATGTGAGGGGGGACCGCCCGGGCCCGGCGCGAGGCGCAATGCCCCGCGCGGCAGGTAACATGGGCGCGAGCGAACCCTACCGACCCCGATCCCCATGACCGACGCGGACCTTGGCAGCCAGGCTGCCCCGGCGAAAGGCCGGGCCGTGCTGCCCCTGCTGTTCGCGGCGGCCCTGGGCGCGTGCTTCGCCGTCGCGCTCTATCCGGTGTGGTCCCTGGAGGGGCGCTGGTTCCTCGTGACGCTGGTGGGCATCGCCCTCACCGCGGGCGCGATGATGGTGGCCGGCCGGTTCTCCGACTTCGCCCTCGTCCTCCTGCTGTTCAGCGTGTCGCTCGCCGGGCTCTCCAAGTTCACGTTCCTGGACGAGGAGCGCTTCTCCGAGATCATCCGCGACGCCTCCCTCTACAGCGGCACGCTGGGCGTGGGCATCGTGGACATGCTCCTGCTCGGCCTGTACGGCGCCTGGGCCTTCCGCCTCTTCGTGATGCGCAGCGAGCCGCTGCCCCGCCTGGAGCCGCTCGACTTCTGGGTCGGGCTCATCCTGCTCGCCAACGCGCTGTCGCAGTGGGGCGCGGTCCAGCCGCTCGGGATCTTCGCCTTCGAGCACCAGCTCAAGCACGCGCTCGTCTACTTCTACGTCGCGCGCCACTTCCGGCGCGAGCACCTGCCCTGGCTGCTCGGGTCCATCGGGCTGATCGTGGTGGCGGAGTCGATCGTCGGCGTGCTCCAGTCGCGGGACATCCTGCCGCCGGGGCTCATCCTGGACAAGGGGGCCGGCGACCGCCTGGAGCAGCAGTACAAGGTGCCGGGCATCGAGGACATCACGCGCGCCACGGGCACCCTGTACGACTCGCACGCGCTGGGCACCTACCTCGCGATGCAGGTGCCCTTCCTGCTGATGTTCGTCTACAAGGGCGACCAGCCGGTGCGCCTCAGGCTCGCGGCCGCGGCCGCGGTGGCGGCGGCCCTCGCCACGCTCGTGGTCACGTACTCGCGCTCGGCCTGGCTGGGCACCGTGATCTCGACGGCCATCACGATGGCCGTCCTGCTCGCCTGGCGCGAGCGCCACATCGGCCACAGCCTGCTGGCGGCGGGGGTGCTCGCGCTGCTGAGCGGGCCGTTCGTCGTTCCCCGCCTGTTCGCCAGGCTCTTCGACGCGCCCACCGACCTGCTGCTCGTGCGCTTCGACCAGTTCCCGGTCGCGTGGTCCATCTGGCGGGAGAACTTCCTGTTCGGCGCGGGCGCGGGCAACTACATGGCCAAGGTGTACGAGCACAACACCGACTTCCGCCTCTTCGAGCCGGTGCACAACGTGGCCCTGTACGTGGGGGCCGAGATGGGGCTGCTCGGCGTGGTCGCCTTCTACGGCCTGGTGGTGGCCCTCTTCGTGCGCCTGGCGAGGCTGGCGCGGCGCCGGGCCGAGCCCTGGAGCCGTCTCGCGGTGGCGAGCGGG
>JBGAOO010000261.1:0-4982 GCA_044221765.1 Usitatibacteraceae bacterium
AGAGGTTGCGGGTCTTGCACGCTGCCCTCTTTCGGTGCGTTTCGGGGCAGTCACCCGTCCCTACGGCATCCGCGGGGTGGACTTTAGTCGGACCGGTGCGCGAGGCGCCTTTTGTTGCGGCGCAACAGCCGGGGTAAAATGGCCCGGCGAATCATTCCCTTGCCCGTACCCCCTGGAGAACCCATGTCCCTCGTCGCCGACCGCCTCGCCGCCATCAAGGCTTCCCCCACGCTCGCCATCACCGCCAAGGCCGGCAAGCTCAAGAGCGAGGGCAAGGACATCATCGGCCTGGGCGCGGGCGAGCCGGACTTCGACACGCCCCAGTTCATCAAGGACGCGGCCGTCGCCGCGATGAACAAGGGCCTCACCAAGTACACGCCCGCCGGCGGCACCGCCAGCCTCAAGAAGGCGATCATCGCCAAGTTCAAGCGCGACAACGGGCTCGACTACACCGAGAAGCAGGTGCTCGTCTCCTGCGGCGGCAAGCACACCTCGTTCAACCTGTGCCTCGCGCTGCTCAACCCGGGCGACGAGGTGATCATCCCCGCGCCGTACTGGGTGAGCTACCCGGACATGGCGATGGTGGCCGGCGGCAAGCCCGTCATCGTCACGGCCGGCATCGAGCAGGGCTTCAAGATCACCCCGGCGCAGCTGGAAGCCGCCATCACCCCGCGCTCGCGCCTCATCTTCATCAACAGCCCCTCGAACCCCTCCGCGGCCGTCTACACGCTCGAGGAGCTGAAGGCCCTGGGCGCGGTGCTGCGCAAGCACCCGCGCATCGTCATCGCCTCGGACGACATGTACGAGCAGATCCTGCTCGACGGCTCGAAGTTCGCGAACATCCTGAACGCCTGCCCCGACCTCTACGACCGCACGGTGGTGGAGAACGGCGTCTCCAAGGCCTACTCGATGACCGGCTGGCGCATCGGCTACTGCGGCGGCCCCGCCGAGCTCATCGAGGCGATGGAGAACATGCAGTCGCACTCCACCTCGAACCCCACCTCGATCTCGCAGTACGCGGCCGAGGCGGCGCTGAACGGCGACCAGTCCTGCATCGTGCCGATGGTCGCCGCCTTCAAGGAACGCGGCCTGTTCGTGGCGGACGCGCTCGCGGCCATCCCGGGCGTGAAGTGCCTGCGGCCCACGGGCGCGTTCTACGTCTTCCCGGACTGCCGCGAGGCCATCAAGCGCATGCACGCGGCCGGCAAGCTGAAGGCCCCGACCGACATGGCGCTCGCCGACTACCTCATGGAGCAGCCCGAGGCCGTGGCGCCCGTGCCGGGCTCGGCGTTCGGCTGCGAGGGCTACCTGCGCATCTCCTTCGCCACCTCGATGGAGAACCTGAAGAAGGCCGTCGAGCGCATGGCGCGGGCGATGGGCTGAGCGCAGCCCCGTCAGGGGCCCGCGCGCTCCTCGAGTTCCGGCAGGCGCGGGTAGTTGCGGGGCAGGCGCGTGCGCCCGCCGGCGAACCGCGGCCGCAGCAGGCCGGCGAGCAGCGCCGTGAATTCCGCCGCCGGCATCGGCCGGTGGAACAGGTAGCCCTGCGCGAAGTCGCAACCCGACTGCGCCAGCCGCTCGAGCTGGCCACGCGTCTCCACCCCCTCGGCGACCACCTGCTGGCCGAGCTTGTGCGCCATGACGATCATCGCCTCGACGATCGCGCGCGAGCCGGCATCGGTCTCGATCTCGCTGATGAACGAGCGGTCGATCTTCACGTAGTCGATGCGGAAGCGGCGCAGGTAGGCGAACGAGGAGTAGCGCGTGCCGAAGTCGTCGATCGAGAGCTGGAAACCGGCCTCGCGCAGGGCGAGCAGGCGCGCCTGCACTTCCGGCCCCTCCTCGAGCAGCAGTCCCTCGGTGATCTCGATGTTCATCGACGCCGGGCACACGCCCAGCGACTCCAGGTGCCGCGCCCAGCCCAGCGCGGCGCAGGATCCCGTGAACTGGCGCGGCGACATGTTGATGCCGACCTGGAACCCGCAGCGCCGGCCGTCGCAGCCCTCCCCCGGGCCCAGGTGGCACCAGCGGGCGATCGCCTGCGCGGCCTCGCGGAAGACATGGTCGCCGATCTCGTGGATGAGGCCGGCCTGCTCGGCGATGGGCACGAACTTCGCCGGGCTCACGAAGCCGCGCACGGGATGGCGCCAGCGCAGCAGTGCCTCGGCCTTCACCAGCCGGCCCGTGGTGATCTCCAGGATCGGCTGGTACCAGACCTCCAGCTCGCCTCGCACGAGCGCCCCGCGCAGCTCGTTCGTGAGCGCCACGCGATCCTCCGTGGCCTCCTGCATGGGGCGCGCGAAGCAGCGGAAGGTGTTGCCCCCGGCCGCCTTGGCCTCGATGAGCGCCTGGTCCGCCCGGGCGAGCAGCGCCTTGCCGTCGGCCCCGTCGGCCGGGAAGTAGGCCACGCCGATGCTCGCGGGCAGGTAGGCGGGTACGCCGTCCACCTCGTGCGGCCGCGCCAGGCACGCGAGCAGCCGCGCGAGCAGGCCTTCCACCTTCGCCTCCTCGCCGGCGCGCGGCACGGCGATCGCGAACTCGTCCGCCCCGAGCCGGCCGAGCAGGCCGTCCTTGCCGGCGCAGCCCGCGAGGCGGCACGCCACCTCCGCGAGGACCCGGTCGCCGAACGCGTGGCCGCGCACGTCGTTCACCTCCTTGAACTCGTCGATGTCGATCACCAGCAGCGCGACCGAGGCCTGCCCGCCGCGGGCGCGTTCCAGCTCCGCCTCGAGGCGCTCGAGCAGGTGGCCGCGGTTCGCGAGGCCCGTGAGCGGGTCGAAGTTCGCCTGGCGCCAGAGCCGCTCCTGGCCGAGCTTCTCGTCGGTGAGGTCGGCGAAGACGCCGACGCGAAAGAGCGGCGTCCCGTCCGCCCCCGGGACCGTGGTCACCGCGAGGCGCTCCGGATACACCTGCCCGTCCTTGCGCCGGTTCCAGAGGTCGCCGCGCCATTCGCCGGTGGCCACGATGCTCCCCCAGAAGCGCTCGTAGAACGCGGCGTCGTGGCGGCCGGAATTGAGCAGGCTCGGGGTGCGGCCCACCGCCTCCGCGGCCGTGTAACCGGTGATGCGCGTGAAGGCCGGGTTCACCGCGAGGATGTGCCCGCCGGGGTCGGTCACGACCGCGCCTTCGCGCATCGCCGCGAATACCGATTCCAGCACGCGCAGCCGTTCCCACGCCTCGAACCGCTCGCTCCCGCGCGCGCCCGCGCGCCGGGCGTCGAACCCGGCGAGGACCGGCAGGTCGAGGTGCCCCTGGCTGTCGGTCGGGGAGGCGGTAGTCGAGTCGGGCATGGCGGGGGGCTCTTGGCAGGCAGGCGCAACCCTGCCCTTCCCCCGGTTTACGGCACCCGTGGCACGGAACTGAGCCGAGCTAGAGGGCTGCGGCCAGGCGGGAGCCTTCGTCGATCGCGCGCTTGGCGTCCAGCTCGCCCGCCAGCTGCGCGCCGCCCACCAGGTGCACGCGGCAGCCGGCCTCGCGCAGGGGCGCCTCCAGCTCGCGCAGGGGCTCCTGGCCGGCGCACAGCACGATGGTGTCCACCTCGAGCACGGTGGCCTTCTCGCGCGCCTCGCCGAGGCTGAGGGCGAGGCCGGCCGGCACCACGCCCTCGTAGTTCACGCCGGCCAGCATCTCCACGCGCTTCATCTTGAGCGCGGCCCGGTGGATCCAGCCCGTCGTCTTGCCCAGCCCGGCGCCGGGCTTGGTCTTCTTGCGCTGCAGGAGCGTCACCTGCCGCGCCGGCGCCTCGGGCCGGGGCTTCACCCCCTCCACGCCGCCGCGCGCGGCCCACGGGTCGCCCACGCCCCACTCGCGGCGCCAGGCCGCCAGGTCGAGCGAGGGGGACACGCCCGCGTGCACGAGGAACTCCGCGACGTCGAAGCCGATGCCGCCGGCGCCCACCACCGCCACGCGCGCGCCGACGGGCTTCGAATCGCGCAGCACGTCGAGGTAGGAGAGCACGCGCGGGTCGTCGGCGCCGGGGATGCCCGGGTCGCGCGGCACCACGCCCGTGGCGAGCACCACGTCGTCGAAGCCGCCCAGGTCCGCGGGCGAGGCGCGCCGGCCCAGGTGCACGTGCACGCCCGTCACCTCGAGCCGCCGGCGGAAATAGCGCAGCGTCTCGTGGAATTCCTCCTTGCCCGGGATGCGCTTGGCCAGGTTGAACTGGCCGCCGATCTCCGCGGCCGATTCGAACAGGTGCACCTCGTGGCCGCGCTCGGCCGCCACCGTCGCGCAGGCGAGCCCCGCGGGCCCGGCGCCCACCACCGCCACCCGCTTGCGCGTGGCCACCGGCCGGTAGACGAGCTCGGTCTCGCGCGCGGCGCGCGGGTTCACCAGGCAGCTGGCGAGCTTCTGCTCGAACACGTGGTCCAGGCACGCCTGGTTGCAGGCGATGCAGGTGTTGATCTCGTCGGCCCGGCCGGCCGCGGCCTTGTTCACGAAGTCCGGGTCGGCGAGCAGCGGGCGCGCCATCGAGACCATGTCCGCCGCGCCGTCGGCGAGCAGCGCCTCGGCCACGCCCGGGTCGTTGATGCGGTTCGTCGTGCACAGCGGGATCGCGACCTCGCCCTTCAACTTCTTCGTGACCCAGGCGAAGGCAGCGCGCGGCACGCTGGTGGCGATGGTGGGCACGCGCGCCTCGTGCCAGCCGATGCCGGTGTTGATGATCGTGGCGCCGGCGCGCTCGATCGCCTTGGCGAGCATCACGACCTCGTCCCAGGTGCTGCCGCCGGGCACCAGGTCGAGCATGGACAGGCGGAAGACGATGATGAAGTCGGGGCCGACCTTCTCGCGGATGCGCGAGACGATCTCCACGGGCAGGCGCATGCGCTTCTCGTAGGTGCCGCCCCACTCGTCCGTGCGCCGGTTGGTCTGCGCCGCGAGGAACTCGTTGATGAAATACCCCTCCGAGCCCATCACCTCGACGCCGTCGTAGCCGGCCTCGCGCGCCAGGGCCGCGCAGCGCACGAAGGCGCGGATCTGCCGCT
>JBGAOO010000262.1:0-4956 GCA_044221765.1 Usitatibacteraceae bacterium
CATCGCGGCGATCGGCCGGGCGATCATCGACCGGGAGACCCACAGCAGCGTCACGGCGAGCGCGAGCACCGCGCCCAGGGCCGTGGCCCAGAGCAGGGCGATGCCCTTGCGCGCGGCGCTCATCATGTCCTCGCGGGCCACCTCCGCCACGGTCGCGACGCCCCAGCGGTCGTTGCGCACGTACACGTACTCGCGCACCGGGCCGGCGTCCGTCGCCTCGATCACGGACCAGGGCGAGGCGAAGGTGCCCGCCTCGCCGGCCTTGAGCCCGGCGAGCACGGCGGCGGCCGGCGTCGCCTCCTCGAGCTTGCGCGCCTGGGCCAGCCCGAACACGCGGCCGAGCGAGGGGCCGTCCTTGAGGCTCACGCCGTAGACCGCGCCGCGCTCGAAGACCTTGTGTTCGCGCATGGCCTTCTCGAGGGTCGAGAGCATCGCGGTCATGTCGAAGCCGATGAAGAAGATCCCGATGACCTTCCCCTCCGACAGGATCGGCTCGTACTTCGTCATGTAGGTCCTGCCGAAGAGCTCGGCGCGTCCCAGGTAGGGCTTGCCCGCCTTCACGAGGGCGAAGGCCGGGTGCGCCGGGCCCAGGAGCGTGCCCATGGCGCGGCTGCCGTCCTGCTTCTTGAGGGAGGTGGTGACGCGCTCGAAATCCTCGCCCTGGCGGGCGAACACGGTGGCGACGCCGCCGGTGAGCTGCGTGAAGCGGTCCACCTCCGCGAAGGCGCCGTTCACCGGCGCCTTGCCGTGCAGCAGGACCGGGCGCGCCTTGCCGTCGGGCCCGGCGGCCTCGCGCAGCTCGAAGGGCGAGGGAAAGAGCGCCTTGAAGACGTTGTGCGACTGGGCGGCGTTCTGCCGGGCGGTCTCGTCGAAGCTGTCGATGAGGCGCGAGACGGACAGGGCCGCGTCGCGAAGGCGCGCCTGCCCGTCCTCGCGGGCGTCGTGCCACATGCCCAGCGAGATGGCGGTGAAGGCGATCGCGAGGACGAGCCCCATCGCCGCGATGCCGGTGGCGGCGACGCGCACGCCGAGGGACAGGTTCTTGAAGGCAATCATGGCGGGTCCCGGGCAACAAGGCACATGGAAGGCACTACGGCACCGCGGGCCGCCACCTTGAGCAGTCGGCCGCCCTGCGCCGGCGCCCGGGTTGATCTGGCGCAAGCGGGCGCCGGCGATCGCTGCCGATACAGGACCGGGGATATCGGTGCCCGCCACGCGCGCTTTGCGGGGCGGGCGCGCAAACCGTTGAATCGCAAGGACCGGCGAACATGAAGTCGTTCAAGGACGCGGGAATCGGCGTGCGGCTGGGGCTGGGATTCGGCCTGGTGGCGGTGCCCGCCATCGCCATCGCGCGGGTCGAGGCGGTCGCGGTGTTCCGCCTGGCCGACGCGCCCGGCCTCGCCCACGCGCGCTAGGCCCGAAGGCCCCGGCGGCCGTGCGATGAGGGACGAGATCCTGGACGAGCCGGCGCCGCCCACGCGGGAAGCGCTCGAGGACGGGCTCGCCCGGCGCACGGCGGAGCTGCGCCAGCTCGCCGCCTTCCTCGAGAAGGCCAACGAGCAGCTGCGCCAGAACTTCATGGGCGCGGTGCGCGTGCTCTCGAACACGATCGAGCTGGCCGGCCGCGAGGAGAACCGGCACGCCCGGCGCGTGGCCGAGCTCGGCCGCGACCTGGCCCTGGGCCTCGCGCTCTCGCCGACCATCGTCCAGACGATCACCGTGGGCGGGCTGCTGCACGACCTGGGGCGCATCGGGCTGGACCCGAAGCTGCTCGAGAAGCCCTGGTCGTCCCTCAAGGCGGGCGAGCGCAGCGCGCTCGAGCGCCACCCGCTTCGCGCGCACACCGCCCTGGTGGGCTCGCCCGGCTTCGACGAGGCGGCCCTCGCGATCCGCCACGGCCACGAGCGCTGGGACGGCACGGGGTTTCCCGACGGGCTCGCCGGGCGCGACATCCCCGCGAGCAGCCGCGTGCTCGCGGTGGCGCAGGATTTCGAGCACCTGCGCCTGGGCTACCTCACGGGGCGGGCGATGTCCGCCGCCGCGGCGGCCGACCACATCCGCGAGCGCGTGGGCCGGGCCTACGATCCGGCGGTGGTGGTGCAGCTGGTGAAGCACCTGGCCGAGAAGGAAGGCATCTACCCGGAGGTGGTCTGCGAGGCCGCGCTCGAGGAACTCGAGCCGGGCATGATCCTGGGCCGCGACGTGGTCACCGGCACGGGCGTGCCCATCCTCGCGCACGACCAGGCGCTCTCCATGGTGCACATCCGCCGCCTGCGGGAACTGGCGGGCGAATCGCCGGAGGTCTTCGTGCGCCGGAGCGGCCCCGAGGCGCTCGCGATCGTGCTCGAGGCGCTCGCGGCGGTGCCCACCGACGGGCCGGCGCCGCGGCGGGCGAGGCCGGGGGGCCTCGCGCCTACTCGGTCTTGATGCCGGCGGCCTTCACGACGGGGCCGTACTTCGCCAGGTCGTTCTTCAGCTGGGCACCGAACTGCTCGGGCGTGCCGGGCGTGGCGGTGATGCCCAGCGTGGCGAGCTTGTCGATCACCTCGGGGCTCTGGAGCACGGCGTTCAGCTCGCGGTTGAGCTTGTCGATCACCGGGCGCGGGGTCTTCGCCGGCGCGAGGATGCCCACCCACGAGCTCGACTCGAAGTCGGGCACGCCGGACTCGATGAACGTGGGCACCTCGGGCAGGGACGAGGCGCGCTTCAGGCTGGAGACGGCGATCGGCGTGAGCTTGCCGGCCTTCACGTGGTTCACGGCGCCCGCGACCGCGGTGTACACCAGCGGGATGTTGCCGCCGAGCGCATCGCTCATCGCCTGCCCGCCGCCCTTGTAGGGCACGTGCACGAGCTTCGCGCCCGTGCGCTGGTTGAGCAGCTCGGCGGCCACGTGCGGCGTGCCGCCGATGCCCGAGGTGCCGTAGGAGATGCCCTTGGGGTCCTTCTTCGAGAGCGCGATCACCTCCTGCAGCGTCTTCGCCGGGAAGGCCGGGTGCGCGACCAGGATCAGGATGGCGTCGCCGATCTTGCCCACCGGCGCGAAGTCCGCGATCGTGTCGAAGGGCACCTTGGCGAACACGTGGGGGTTGATCACCATCGTGCCGTCGAAGGCGAGCACGAGCGTGTAGCCGTCCGGCGCCGCGGTGGCCACGCCCTGCGTGCCGATGTTGCCCGAGGCGCCGGGCTTGTTCTCCACGACGACGGGCTGGCCCAGCCGGCGCGAGAGCGCCTCGGCGACCAGCCGCCCGCTCGTGTCCGTGACGCCCCCGGGCGCGAAGGGGACGACGAGGCGCACGGGCCGGTCGGGGTAGGTGCCCTGCGCGAGCGCGCCCGCGGCGAGGATGAAGGCGGCGAGGCCGCCGAGCAGCTGCTTCGAGAGCATGGTCACTCCTCCGTGGTGGGCCGCGAACTTCAGTCCGCGTGCGCCTTGTCGAAATCCCAGACGTCCTGGAAACCCATCAGCAACGACATCGCGTTGAAATCGTAGAGCGGCACCGGCGCGCCCGTGGAGGAGCCCGTCGCCTTGATGTGGCCGTACACGCCGGCCATCGCCTGGATCGCGGCGAGCAGCGCGCTCACCGGGAAGATCGCCAGGCGAAAGCCCAGCGCCTCCAGGTCGGCCTTCGACAGCACCGGCGTGCGGCCCTTCTCGACCATGTTCGCCACGAGCGGCAGGTCGAAGGCGCGGCCGATGGCGCGCATCTCCTCCTCGGACTCGGGCGATTCCACGAAGAGGACGTCGGCGCCGGCCTTCGCGTAGGCCTCCGCGCGGCGCAACGCCTCGTCGAGGCCCAGGCTGGTGCGCGCGTCGGTGCGCGCGATCACGAGGAAGTCGGGCGATTCGCGCGATTCCACCGCCACCTTGATCTTGCGGACCATCTCTTCCGTGGCGATCACGCGCCGGCCGGGCGTGTGGCCGCACTTCTTCGGGAATTCCTGGTCCTCGAGCTGGATGGCCGAGGCGCCGGCCCGCTCGTAGCCGCGGATCGTCTCGCGCACGTTGAGCAGCCCGCCGTAGCCGGTGTCGCCGTCGGCGACGAAGGGCGCCGTCGACTGCGCGGCCATCGTGCGCACGCGCCCGACCATGTCCGTGTAGGTGGCGATGCCCGCGTCGGGCACGCCCAGGTGCGAGGCCACGGTGCCGTAGCCCGTCATGTAGTGCACGTCGAAGCCGAAGGTGTTGGCGAGGCGCAGCGACACCAGGTCGAACACGCCGGGGGCGGACAGGAGGGTGCGCGATTGCAGGCGCTGCCGGAGCAGGGGAGAGGCCATCGGGATCTTCGCGGGGGTCGGGTCGGAATGCGATGGTAGTCGATCGGGCCGCGGCCGGGGCGGGAGGCTCAGGAATTCAGCCCGGCTGCCGTAGAAACCGGTAGGGGGGAAGGCCGGCACGGCGCTTCCCCGTCTGGAGAATCCCGTGGACAGCACCCGAAAACCGCCCGGCTTCGTCTGGGAACCGCGCTACGCGACCGGCCTGCCGGAGGTCGACGACCAGCATCGCGTCCTCATGGGCCTGGTGAACGGCTTCCTCGCCGCGCTCGGCACCGAGCGCGAGGCCGAATTGGTGCACAAGGGGCTGGCCGATTTCGTGCACTACGCGAGCTTCCATTTCGAGGCGGAGGAAGCCCTGATGGAGACCTATGGCCTGGGGCCGGACCAGGTCGCCGAGCACGTGACCGCCCACGGGCGCCTCATCGCCTTCGTCCAGCGCAAGGCCGGCGAGGCGACGCGGGAGCCGGGGGTGGCGCGAGAGCTCACGCAGTTCCTGGCCGCCTGGCTCACGCACCACATCCTCGGCTGCGACATGCGCATGGCCGCGGGCATCCGCCAGGCGCGCGAGGCGGCGCAGCTGCGCGGCCCGGGCGTGGCGGTGGCGGTCTAGTTCCGCGGCGCGGGCAGGCCGAGCGCGACGCCGTCGCGCCGCGGGTCGGCCGCGCCGATCCAGCCGCCCTCGGT
>JBGAOO010000263.1:0-4954 GCA_044221765.1 Usitatibacteraceae bacterium
GAGGAACCACTCGCGGATCCGCCGGACCGCGGCCTTGCGGTGGAAGTCATGGATGCAGTAGGCGTACCGGATGTCGCGGGTCATGCGGAAGCAGATCCGGTCGTCCCGCCGCAGCACCCCCACGCGCCGCAGGTCCTCCACGACGCGCTCGACGAGGCCTTCCCGGTCGATCGGGTGGTCGGGGCTGTAGGCCACCTCCGCGGAGATCGACGACCTGCCCTGCGGTGCGACGTTGTCGGCGAAGTTGTTCGGGAAGCTGATGCGGAAGAAGCTCACGTCCTTCTCGGGAAAATGCGCCCAGTGCCAGTCCGTGATGTGGGCGCGCTCGATGCCCAGGTTCACCACGAGGATGCTGTTGGTGCGCAGCTGGCGGGCGGCGGCGCGCACGTCCTCGGGCGCTTCGGGGCAGATGCGCACCAGTTCGGGCAGGGGGATCGTGCTCACCAGTCGCCGGTAGGAGACAGCCTGCCCGTTGTCGAAGCGAATGACGCGGGCGGCGGCGTCCAGCCGCGTGGCGCGGTGGCCGCAGCGGACCGGTCCCGTCCGCTTCAGCAGGGCGTCGCCGATCGTGCCGTAGCCCGGGTCGCTCGCCGGGTACAGGAACTCCGAGTTCGTGCCGATGCGGGTCTGCCGGCTCCAGAGCGCGCCCCGGATCACCTGCATCGTGTTGGGCTGGGGCACCCGGTTGCCCGTCCACTCGGAGGTCATTTCGCGCGGATGGACGGTCCAGAACTTCTCGCTGTAGGGGATGAGGAAGGTCTCCGCGAAGCCGCGGCCGACCGAGCCGTAGATCCATTCCTCGTAGTTCGCCGGGCGCTTCTCGCGCTCGCGGCGCAGGAATTCCCAGACGCAGCGCGCCCGCAGGCCCAGCGGCAGCTTCGCCGTGTTCACCTGGAACGGGTAGGCGAAGTACGCGCCGTGCGAGTAGATGTAGGCCAGGCGGTTGCGCTTGTTCAGCTTCACCCCGACCTCGTCGAGCAGCTTGAGGATGCGCGGGGGGGTCGCCTGCATCACGTGGATGCCGCGGTCGAAGGCGAAGCCTTCGCTGTGGTCGGTGGAGGCGATGCCGCCGGACCGGTCGTCGGCCTCGTAGACGGGCGCGCCGCACGCGATGGATGCGCTCAGCCCCGCGAGGCCGCCGCCCAGGATCACCACGGATTCTTGCCGGCTGGCCGGCGACGGGTCTGTCATCGATGCACCATCATGACGCGGCGGCATGCACCGCCAATGAACACAAATCCGCGGGTCCGCGAAGGCACGGCTTTCCCGCTCGATACCGACATCATCGACTCTGCCGCGCCCCGGAAAGTGTGGGATTTTCCGCATACAGGCGGGCGGTGTAAAGGGATAATTGGACGGTTCCCGGACCGCGCCTGCCGTTGGCGCGACCGGTATCCAGCCCGGGGGGTGGGGGGAGCACGCGTGCGCCGAAGGGGGCCGCGGGCGGTTTCCCGCTCCCGCTGTGTTTATAATGCCCTTGACGGTCGCCCACGCGCGCACGGAAGCGTTCATCGTTCCGGTAGTCCACCAGCAAGGGCCCCTCGGCGAAGCCGGACAGGGCATTCCGCGATCGCCGGCCAACAATAAAATTTGGTGACTCGAACGATGGAAAATGAACGTGTCCTGATCACGGGCTCGGGCGGCATGCTCGGTAACGCCGTGTACCCGTACTTCTCCTCCCGGTTCAAGACCGTCCGGGCCACAGACATGGACGTGAACGAGCCGTGGCTCTCGCAGCTCGACGTCCGCGACACGGAAGCGCTGCGCCGCACCTTCGCCGACCTGAAGCCGAACATCGTGCTGCACCTGGCCGCCTGCACGGACCTGGAGTTCTGCGAGGTCCACGCGGACGTGGCCACGCAGACCAATGCCGACGCCACGCGGGAGGTCGCCAAGCTCTGCGAGGAGCATGGCGCCACGCTGGTGTACATCAGCACGGCCGGCGTGTTCGACGGCACGAAGGAGGGCTACTACACCGAGCAGGACCAGCCCAAGCCCATCATGGTGTACGGCCAGACGAAGTACGACGGCGAGCTGCTCGCCGCCAAGCACTGCAGCCGGCACTTCGTCGTGCGCGCCGGCTGGATGGTGGGCGGGGGCGCCGCCAAGGACCACAAGTTCGTGCACCACGTGCTCGGGCAGATCGTCTCCGGCTCCAAGGTGATCCGCGCCGTGAACGATCGCTGGGGCACGCCGACGTACACGCACGATTTCGCGCTGAACCTCTTCCGCCTGCTCGACAGCAAGAAGTACGGCACCTACCACATGGTCTGCGAGGGCTCGGGCACGCGCTACGACGTGGCCAAGGAGATCCTCGAGATCTGCGGGCACGGGAGCGACATCGAGCTGATCGCCGTCGACTCCTCGTATTTCGCGAGCAACTATTTCGCGCCCCGGCCCGTGTCCGAGATGATGACCAACGCCAACCTGCGCGCGATCGACCTCAACCACATGCGGCCCTGGCGCGATGCGCTGCGCGACTACGTCTCGCGCGAGTTCCCGCATGCGATGGCCGGCCAGGCGCTCGGCGCCACCGAGCGCCGCCTGCGCAAGGAAAGGCGCAAGAAGGCGCTGGTGTGGACGGGCCCGGAAAGGCGCAAGTCCCTGGGCCGGCGCAGCAGCGACCAGGACGGGCAGGCCTGACCGGGACGCACCGATGCACTGGGGCAAGGCACTGGCATCGTTGACGGCGCTCGCGGCGGGTTGCGCGGCGCTCGAGTATCCGGCCCCGCCCCTGCCCCCGCGCGAGCAGGCGCCCGCGTACTACGCGCCCGCGCTCGAGAAGGCCTATCGCCTGCAGGTGGGCGACACCATCGCGATCCGCTCCTATTTCGACGCGCAGCTCAACCAGGAGGTGGTGGTGCGCCCCGACGGCCGCGTGTCCCTGCTGCTCATCGGCGAGATGGTCGCCGCCGACGCCACGCCCGAGCAGCTGGCCGAGCGGATCCGCGAACCCTACAAGCGCCTGGTGGGCAACACGGACGTCACGGTGGCGCTGGTGCGCGCGGCCGGCATGAACGTCTACGTGAGCGGCGAGATCAAGGTGCCTTCGCTGCTGCCCATCGAGGGCAGCCTCACGGTCCTTCAGGCGCTGTCGCGGGCCGGCGGCACGCTCTCCTCGGCGAACACGGCGAACGTGCTGCTGCTGCGAAGCGACGAGTCGGGCAGCCTGTCGGTCGCGAAGGTCGACCTCGAGCGCATCCTGCGCGGCGAGGCGCCCGACGTGTTCCTGCGCCGGCGCGACGTGCTGTACGTGCCCAAGAGCGAGATCGCGCAGGCCGGGCAGTTCGTCGAGCAGTACGTGAACGCGATGGTGCCGCGCTTCATCCAGTTCCAGCTGGGCTGGTTCACCACGCGCACGACCAACAAGAACCCCGTCGTCGAGTTCGCGCCGCCATGACGCGAGACCCGGGCGGTCCGGCGCGCAAGCGCGGAGGAAGGCGATGAACGACGCCTCGCAGGAGGTCCGGACGCTCGAGCGCGCCACGGGCGCGCACCCGCTCATCGTGATCGAGGTGGACCCGCACGCGCCCAGGGACAACCCGATCCTCGTGGCCCTCTACCGGGTCTTCGAGTTCACCGCCGCGCTGCTCGCCCTCCTGGTGAGCCTGCCGATCATCATCCTCGAGGCGATCTACATCAAGCTGGATTCGCCGGGCCCGGCGATCTTCGTGCAGCAGCGCTACGGGCGCAGCAGGATCGTGCGCGGCGCCGAGCTCATCGGGCGCACCGACCTCATGCCCGCCTCGGGCCGGTTCGAGCCCGACAAGCTCTACCACGTGCCGACGATCTTCCGGTTCGTGAAGTTCCGCACGATGTACGTCGACGCGCGCGAGCGCTTCCCCGAGCTGTACCGCTACGAGTGGCCCAGCCACGAGGCCTTCCGCGCCTCCTACTACAAGCTGGACAACGACCCGCGCGTGACGCGCGCCGGACGCTGGCTGCGCAAGTCGACGCTCGACGAGCTGCCGAACTTCTGGAACGTGCTCACCGGCAAGATCGCGCTGGTGGGGCCGCGACCGGAGAATCCCGTCTACCTGCCCTACTACTCGGCCGAGGAGATGGCGAAGTTCACCGTCCGCCCCGGCATCACCGGGCTCGCCGTCATCAACGGGCGCGGCGACCTGCCGATCGGCGGCCAGATCGACTGGGACCTCGCGTACGTCCGCGAGCGGTCGGTGCTGCTCGACATCAAGACGCTCTTCGCGACGGCCTGGCTGGTCCTGCTGCGGCGCGGGGCCTTCTGAGCGCCCTCCCGGAACCCCGGCCCATGGAAGGCATCGACGCCAGCCGCGAGCAGGCCCCGCCCCGGGGCTACTGGTCGGTCCTGTCCGACCAGCGCTGGTTCGTCCTCGTCTTCGTGCTGTCCGCCGCGCTCACCGCGCTCGCGCTGACCTACGTCTTCTCCGAGAAGTACGAGTCCTACACGGCGATCTCCTACCGCGTCCAGGAGGTCACGCGCTTCAAGCCGCAGCAGAACGAGGCGATGGGCTCGCCGGCCCCGCAGGCCCCGTTCAAGGTGATCGGCCAGACGCTCCAGGAAGTGCTCAAGAGCGACGCCATCCTGCGCGACGTGGTGAGGGCGCAGAAGCTCGACGAGAAGCGCCGCGACTACACCGGCCCCTGGTACCGGGTCTGGTACCGCAAGACGAAGGACTGGCTGCGCGAGTACTCCGGCTACCTGTGGATGATCCTCAAGTTCGGCCGCATCTTCGAGGAGGACGCCACCAGCGCCGCCATCGAGGACCTGCGCAAGAACGTGAAGGTCGTGAACCGCGATTCGTACGTGTTCCACCTGTACGTCCGCGACACCGACCCGGAGCGCGCCGCCCGGATCGTCGACCAGCTGAGCCAGGTGCTCGCCAACTGGCTGCTCGAGTACGACCGCATGCCCGGGCGCGCGCGCGGCGACCAGCTCGACGGCCTGGTCGAGGAACGCCGGGTCGCGATCGAG
>JBGAOO010000264.1:0-4950 GCA_044221765.1 Usitatibacteraceae bacterium
CGACGGCCACCTCGGCCGCGCAGGTGGCGAGCTCGCGGGCCCGCGCCCACGACGCGGCGAGGCCGGGTTCGCTCGCCGCGATGGCGCGTGAGAGGGCCTTGCCGAACCCGGCCACGGGCGCGGGGACGTCGGCGCCCAGGCTTTCGGCGAGGATCCGGTACGTGTCCTCCAGGCCCGCGAGCCAGCGCCGGTGGAGGATGGGCGCGTCGGCCAGCTGGGCGAGGCCCGGGCGCAGGGTGAGCAGGTGCCCGGCCAGGTTGCCGCTGTCGACCGAGGACACGTAGCGCGGCGCGAGGGGCGCGAGCGTGAGCGTGTCGTACCAGTTGAAGAAGTGGCCGCGATGGCGTTCCAGGGTCGCCATCGTCCGCAAGGCGTGCCGGGTGCGCTCGAGCAGTTGCCCGGCGCACAGGTAGCCGAAGTCGTGCGCCGCCAGGTCCGCGAGCAGCGCGAGGCCCATGTTGGTGGGCGAGGTCCGGTGCGCGGTCCTCGCGACCGGGGCCTCCTGCACGTTGTCCGGCGGCAGCCAGTGGTCCTCGGGCCCCACGTGCCGCTCGAAGTAGGCCCAGGTGCGCCGCGCGAGGGCGCGCAGGAAGCGCGCCTGGCCTTCCGCCAGCACGGCCCGGGGCCTCGGCAGCGGCCGGCTCAC
Source organism: Usitatibacteraceae bacterium (assembly GCA_044221765.1). Taxonomy (GTDB): domain Bacteria; phylum Pseudomonadota; class Gammaproteobacteria; order Burkholderiales; family Usitatibacteraceae; genus FEB-7. The sequence continues at coordinate 647 of JBGAOO010000264.1, forward strand.
CCACCAGGCGATCGCGGGCGCGGCAGCCCAGAGCAGCACGAAGGGCATGGCCAGCGCGAGGGACGCGGGCGCCCAGGTCGCCACGGCGGCGAAGGCCGCGGCGGCGAACGCGGGCGCGATGGCCATCGCGCGGTAGCTGGCCGCGAGCGTCGTCCGGTGCTTCTCGCCCAGCGCGATCTCCGCGTCGCTCGAGGTGTCCCACTCGAGCAGGCGGCGGTGCGTGAGGAGCAGGCGCGCGAGCGTGCGCGCGATCGCGTCCAGGCAGTAGGCGGCCTCGTGCGGCAGGAAGGCGAGCGCGAGCATCGCCTGCTGGAGATGGCGCGAGAGGTCGCGGCCGACGCCGCCCAGGTGCCGGCGCAGCGGCACTTCCGTCGACCAGGAGGCCAGGTCCAGGCCGGCGGCGATCGCCGAGGGCAGCAGGAGGACCGCGAGCACGGCGGCCGTCCAGAAGGCGGCGGATGCGGGCAGCAGCCAGCCGGCGGCGAGGAGCGCGAGGAGCGCGGCGGGCACGAGGCTGCGGCGCAGGTTGTCGAAGAGCTTCCACTGCGAGAGCATCGAGAGCGGGTTGGGCGCGCGGATCCCCTGCGCGTCGACCACCTGGCGGCGCAGCCAGCCCGTCAGTTGCCAGTCGCCGCGCACCCAGCGATGCCGGCGCGCCACGTCCGCGCCGTAGCGCGAGGGCCCGGCCTCCTGCAGCTGCGCATCGGCGAGCAGCCCGGCGCGCGCGTAGCAGCCCTCGAGCAGGTCGTGGCTCAGGATCCGGTTGGGCGGGAAGCGCCCGCCGAGGGCCCGCTCGAAGGCCTCGACGTCGTAGATGCCCTTGCCGATGAACGAGCCTTCCCCGAAGACGTCCTGGTAGAGATCCGACACGGTGCGCGTGTACGGGTCGATGCCGGGCTCGCCCGCGCAGAGGCGCGCATACCGCGAGCGCATCGCGCCGGGCAGGCTCGCGGCGACCCGCGGCTGCAGGATGGCGTGGCCCTCGATGATCCGTGCCGGCCGCGGCGCGCCCTCGCGGTCGTCGAAGTGCGCCCGGTTGAGCGGATGGGCCATGGCGCCGGCGAAGTGGCGCGCGGCCTCGCGCGGCAGCTGCGTGTCCGTGTCGAGCGTGATGACGAACTTCACGCGGGAGAGGACGGGCCTCGCGCCGACCACGAGCGAGAAGGCCGAGCCGTCGCCGCCGCGCAGCAGGGCGTTCAGGTCGCCCAGCTTGCCGCGCTTGCGCTCCTCGCCCATCCAGAGGCGCGCCTGCGCGTTCCACCGGCGCGGGCGGTGGAAGAGGTAGAAGACGCTCGCCTCGCCGGTCTCGGGCGCGGGACCGGCCTCGAGCTCGGCGGCCGTCGCCGCCGGGCCGTAGGTGCGGTTCAGTTCCCGGATGCCGCGCGCGGCGCGCTCGAGCAGGGCCGCATCCGTGGGCAGCTCCTGCACGCTCGCGTCGGGGAAGTCCGTCAGCAGGCCGAAATGCAGGTGCGGATCCCGGTTGGCGAGGTAGCGCACCTCGAGCGCTTCCACGAGGGCCTCGACGCCCGCCGCCGAGGCGAGCATGGTCGGCACCACGACGAGCGTGCGCGCCTGCGGCGAGAGCCCGTTGGAGAAGTCCAGGCGCGGCAGGGTGCGTGGCGCGGCGAGCAGCGTGCCGAGCCAGTTCGCGAGCGTCACCGCGACCTGGCTCGCGGCGAGCAGGCAGGGCAGGACGAGCAGCGACTGCACGGGCACGCTCGCGCCGGCGAGCCAGGCGCGATGCAGCAGGAGCGCCGCGAGCAGGCCGGTGACCGACGCGATGGCGCCCAGGTAGATCGGCAGCGGGTGGTGGCGGCCGAAGGCGCGCAGGCGGCCGGCGATCGGGCGCTTCACCTTCACCTCTCGCTCGAACGCCTCGAGCCCCGGTCCGACGAGGCAGTAGCCGATGTGCGAGCGCCGGTCGTCCCGCGCGCGCGGGCCGTCGCGCCCGTCGCGCGAGCGCTCGAGCGCGAGCGCGGCCACGCGCGCCTCGCCCAGGCCGGACTGGCGCGCGATGCGCTCGATCGCATGCCGGTACTGGTCGCGGCTCTCGAAGGCCATGGCGCCGTAGACGCCGGCGGGATCCTCGCGAAGCACCGCCTCGACCGCGCTCGTGCTCTCGACGAAGTCGCGCCAGTCGTTGGCGCTCACGAAGCGCAGGGAGCCGATGCTGTTGCTCAGCGAGACCTGGTCCGCGGCCTGCTGGCGGTTCTCCGCCTGCACGAGCTCGTCGATGCGCCGATGCCCCTGCGCCAGGCGCTGCTCGATCCAGGTGAGCGCGAGCGCGAGGCCGGTGCCCTGGCCCTGGAGGCGGCGGGCGAACTCGGCCACGAACGCGTTGCCCAGCGGCGGGGCCGAGCGCGCCATGTCGGCGATGACGAGGATGAGGCTGGTCGGGTCCTGGTCGGCGGCCTCGATCATCTCGTCGGCCCAGGCGTTCGCCAGGTCGCGGTCGGCGCGGGCCGCGCCCAGGCGCACGGCCACGCGGCGCAGGTTCTCGATGAGCGCGAGGCGCAGCATGATCGGGATGGCCCAGAGCTCGCCCAGCGCGAGCGTGGTGTGCTCCTGGTAGGCCCTCACGAAGCGCGCCAGGCACTCGCCGTCGATGCGCCCGTCGCCGTGCGAGATGATCTCGAGCGCGATGTCATAGACGCGCGGCAGGCCGGCGGAGGGGCCCTGGCCCAGGCGCGGCAGCTCGCGGCTGTAGCCGCGCGGCAGGGGGCGCCGGGCGAGCGCGATGTGCTCGGCGACCAGGTGGAAGTTGTCGAGCAGCCACTCGCCCGCGGGGCTGATCCGGTCGTTGCCGGAGGCCGACCGCGCCAGGCGCTCGCAGGTCGCGTCGAGCATCGCCGCGTTCGCCGCGAGGCGCGGCAGGAGCGGCTCGCGCAGGCCGCCGCGCTCGGCGAGCCGGTGCGAGGCCGCGAGGAAGCGGCCGTGGCGGTCCATCTGGTCGGCATTGAACAGCTCCGCGCGCAGCGGCAACTGCGCCGCGGCGCTCGCGCGCGGCTGGCGCGATCGCCAGCGCATCCCGAGCCGGGCAAGTAACCCGGGGCGGGAAGTGCGGCCGCTCACCAAGGCAGACCCTCCTCGCGTTCGCGGCGCGGGGCCGGCCCCCCCCCCCCGCCGGGATCACGCGCGCTTCGCGGCGTGGGCCTTCTTCTCGCCTTCGTCCGGGAAGGCGACGAGCAGGTCCGAGAGTTCGTCGGCGTGCTCCTCCTCGGTGGCGAGGATGTCCTCGAGCATCCGGCGCGTCGTCGGGTCGCGCTCGCCGAGGAAGGCGATCACCTCGCGGTAGCTGTCGATCGCGATGCGCTCGGCGACGAGGTCCTCGCGGATCATGCCGGCGAGCGAGTCGCCGGCCACGTACTCGGCGTGGCTGCGCGCGGCGAGGCCCTCGGGGGCGAAATCGGGCTCGCCGCCGAGCTGCACGATGCGCTCGGCGATCCGGTCCGCGTGGCCCTGCTCCTCGTTCGAGTGGACCAGGAACTCCGCGGCCACGCTCTGGGAGTGGATGCCGCGCGCCATGAAGTGGTGGCGGCGATAGCGCAGGACGCAGACGATCTCGGTGGCGAGGGAAGCGTTCAGGTGCGCGAGCACCGCCTCGCGGTCCGCGCCGTAGCCGGCGGTCACGGCGCCTTCGCCGAGGTTCTGCCGCGCGCGCTGGCGCAGCGTCCGGGTGTCGGTCATGGGGAGTGGCTTGGGCATGGCGGGGGATCCGGTATCTGGACTGCGTTCGGGCGGAAGCGCCGCCCCGGGCGAAGCGGTGAAGGAAGTGACGAGGGCACGGCGCGCCAGGCGCCTCGCCTGCGCGAGCGCGCCCTGGCGGTCGCTAGCGGGCGGATGCGCCATCGCGAAGCGCCTGCCGGGTCCACTCGTTCCAGCGGGGATGGCGTTGCTCCCAGTCCGCGCCCCAGAACTGGTCCCAGCGAGGCGGCGAATCCGAGCTCCAGGGACTGAAGTGGGCGGGCGGGTTGCGGAAGTAACGCACCGGCACGCGCAGCAGGGCCACCGGCACGGCGTCGGGGTCGATGGCGTCCCAGGGACCGTCGTACCGGGTGCCTGCGAACCAGCCCTGTGCCTGGTAGGCCCAGTAGCGGCCGTCGTGGAAGAAGTAGTTCGCCTTGGCCTGCGGGGCGTACAGGACCGCGCTGCCGGGAATCGCGGCGAGCTCGGGAGGCCCCTGGAGGTGGATGCCCAGGCTTTCGCCGGAGAACTCCTGCGCCTGCAACGCCGCGGGCGACAGCGCGCACGCGAGGAGCCAGGGCACGAAGGACGCGATTCTCATGGGTCAGCCTTCCGGTCCG
>JBGAOO010000004.1:0-35898 GCA_044221765.1 Usitatibacteraceae bacterium
GAACGTGCCGCCGGTGTCGGCGCGCCCCCCGGCCGCCGCCACCCTCACCATCGGCCACAAAAACCAGTCGATTACCCACAGAGACGAGGCGGGGCGTGAATGCAACGGGGCGGCCCAGGCCGCCCCGCTTCCTTTCGGGGAGGCGTCGCTAGTACGGCCCGAAGACGTTGCCTGCGGCATCCTGCCGCCAGAACTGGCCGTTGCCGACATAGACCGTCCCGGCGGGAAAGAGGATCGACCGGCCGTTGGACGACCCCGGATCGTAGAAGGTGCCGGTGGTCGTCCGGGGCGTGTGGGTCACCATGGGCGTGAGTGCCGTGAGGCTCGGCTCGGCGCCCGCCGGCGCGCGAACCTCGAAGCGCGCGACGCCGCTTTCCTTCCACGGATAGGAGGCGGAATCGCCACTGCCGTATTGCGGGAGCGTCCCATCGTGGATGCGCACCGGAATGCCGATCGCGAGCGACCCGTCGGGCCTTTGCAGCGTGCTGAAGGCGTGGTGGTCGCGAAGCAGCGCCGAGTCGCTGCCGCGCTTGCCGAGCAGCACGCGGCGCACCTCGCGAGGCGCTCCCGCGTTCGACACGTCGTAGAGCGAGAGCTGCAGGCCCTGGTACCACGCCCATTGCCCGTCGGCGGACGTTGCCGCGGGTTTGGCGTCCTTGCCGAATCCCAGGAGCAGGCCACCGGGCAGCGGATGCAGGTAGTCGGAGAAGCCCGGGATCTCGAGCGCGCCGGCGATGCGCGGGTCCGTGCCGTCGCCCAGGTCCACGACATAGAGCGGATCCACCTTCTTGAAGGTCACGGCGTAGAGTCTCTCGCCGACGAAGCGCGTCGAGTAGAGCATCTCGTAGGGCTTGCCGAGCGTCTCCGGCCGGTTCGCGTTGGGCAGGACCGACACCGTGCGCAGCAGTCCCGGCGTGCGCGTCGACGGCTCGAGGACCGTGAGGCGATTGGCGCTGGAGGAGCCCCACATCGACGGGTGGCTCGTCACCACCCGCAGGCGACCCTGGGAATCGCTCAGGCGGAAGGCGGCCTTGTCGGGATTCTCGTCGAGCGCACCCTCGATCGACGCGCTACCCGCGAGGCCGATCGCGTCGGCGCCCAGCCGGACCTGGTGGATGTCCGTGACGAAGAAGGACGGAAGCATCGCCAGGGGCTGGCCGGAGAGATCGAGCGTGTCGTAGCGGGAGGTCGCCACGAACAGGCTCGAGGGCGAGGCGTAGACCGCCTCTCCGTAGCCCACGATCGCGAGCGACTGGGCGATGCGCGGCGCCGCGAGGTCGATCGCGGTCACCACGACCATGTTCGCCACCGGCCGGCGCGTGCCCGGCGGCGGCGAGAAGAGCGTGGCGGGCGTGACGAGCGGCTCGGCGGCGCCTTCCCCCACGCGCACCCTCGGCAGGAACGCGGCGAGCGGCGTCGACGCGATCAGTTGCTGGTTCGCCAGCATCGCGGCGGGCGTGGTCGCGCCGTAGATGAAGTTGGGCACGAAGGGGAAGTAGCGCGAGACCAGGTACAGGCGCGAGCCGATGCGCCGGCTGGACACGAGGGTGCCTTCGATGTCCGCCCGCCAGCGCGAGACCGGGGATTCCGGATTCTCCAGGCCGAAGATCTCCACGCGCGTCACTTCCATCATCCCGTACGGCGCGCTGCCCTGGTACGGAACGTTGAAGCTCGAGGACGAGCCGCCGGTCAGGACCACCAGCTTGCCGTCGTCCAGGTAGAGCCCGGACCGGGAGATGTAGGCGGGATTGCCCGCGGAGAGCTCCACCGTGGCGCGCGCCTGGAGCGTGGCCCCGTCGTTGTCCACCCGCGCGATGCGCACCGCGGCCCGCGGGGCGCCGTAGGGGCCTGCTTCGAACGTGTAGATGTAGCGCCCGTTCGACTTCATCACGTCGGCCTCGTCGACACCGGCCTCCTGGATGTTGGTCGCCGAGAACGTGCTGGGCGGTGCGGGAGAGAAATCGATGCCCGTGCTGCGCGTGTAGCCATAGACGCCGCTGGCGAGGAAGGCCTTGAACGCGGCTTCGGTGTCGAAGCTGGCGAGCGCCCGGTCGGCCTCGCGCAGGGATGCGGGACGCCCGAGCTGCACCAGGCTCGCGCCGTCGATGTTCGTGCCCGCGGCCCAGCCCGCGCCGAGCGAGGTGCGCAGCCGGAGCGTCTTCTCGTCCGTGAAGTCGAAGGCGAGACGCCCGGCCAGGGTGACGGCGTTGGCGCGATACGCGCAGGAGGGGCAGCTCCCCGTGTTGGCGTAGAGGGCCACGCCCGCGCTCGTTCCCCCCCGTTCGAAGCCCGCGAGCCAGGTCGGCTCGCCGGAGGCGTCATACGCATAGAGGACGCCGCCCAGGACATCGCCGCGCTCGAGGAGGCTGAGGCCCCAGCCGGGGTTGGCGGGGTCGTACCAGGCGCCCGAATGGTCGGTCTCGCCGAGGACGGCCGAGGCCACGAAGGGCTGGACCTGGAAGGCGCCGCTCTCGCCCTCGACCTGCCATCGGATCGTCGCGGACTCGGGATTCTGCGTGTTCACCCGCAGGCTGCCCGCGACGGCGGGCTCGCCCTTGCGGCCGTTGGTCCAGCGGTACTTCAGCAGGGGCCAGTCGCCGGCGCCCATCGTGTCGAGCGATCCCTGCGCGGTGTACCACACGGGCCGGCCCGACTTGTCGAAGGTGTACCAGATCACCATCGCCTGGCCGGCGTTGCTGAACATCTCGAAGCCGGTGCCGGCGCGGGCCGGATCCCACCAGAGTCCCTGGGCGAACGGCGAGCGCTCGCTCACCGAGGCGGCATTCGAGAAGGCGCTGGAAAGGAGCAGGACGAAGACGGCGAGCAGGCGACGAAGGGCCATGGCGAACCTCCCGGGGAAAGACTGGGATGGTGCGTCGCTATTGTACGTCGCCGCCCCACGGCCGGTAGAAGCGGCGCTTGGCGAGCTCGTTGACGACGGCGTAGGTCGCGAGGAGCAGGACGATCGCGCCGAGCAGCGCGCCGGGCAGCGGCACGAAGCCGAAGGCGCGCGAGAGCGGGCCGAGGAAGGGCGCGGCGAAGGCCAGCGCGATCACGGCGAGCGTGGAGGCGAGCACCAGGGGCGAGGGCCGGCTCGCGAGGGCGCTGCCCCGCGTGCGCAGCACGAGCAGCACGGCGAGCTCCGTGACCAGCGAGACGACGAACCAGGCCGTCTGGAACAGCGTCTCGCCCGCCTCGAAGACGTGCAGCAGCAACGCGAAGGTGGCCAGGTCGAACACCGTGCTCAGCAGCCCGAAGGTCACCATGAACCGGCGCACCTCGCCCATGTCCCAGCGCCGGGCGCGCTCCACGTCGGCCGCGTCGACGCGGTCGGTGGAGATCGCGATCGAGGGCAGGTCGGACAGGAAGTTGTTGAGCAGCACCTGCTTGGCCGCGAGCGGCAGGAAGGGCAGGAACAGCGTGCCCAGCGCCATGCTCACCATGTTGCCGAAGTTGGCGCTGGTGGTGATGCCGATGTACTTGAGCGTGTTCGCGTAGGTGCGCCGGCCGTCCTCGACGCCGCGGCGCAGCGCGTCCAGGTCCGGGCGCAGCAGGATCACGTCGGCGCTCTCGCGCGCCACGTCCACCGCGCCGTCGACGGAGATGCCCACGTCGGCCGCGTGCAGGGCCGGCGCGTCGTTGATGCCGTCGCCCAGGTAGCCCACGGTGTGGCCGGCATGCTGCAGGGCGCGCACGATGCGCTCCTTCTGCTGCGGGTCGACCTCGACGAAGAGGTCGGTGCGCGGCGCCAGGTGCCACAGCGCCTCCTCGCGCATCGCGGCGATCTGCGGGCCGGTGAGCAGGGCCGCGGCGTCCAGGCCCACGCCCGCGGCGAAGTGCGCGGCCACGTGGCGGTTGTCGCCGGTGATCACCTTCGTCCGGATGCCGCGCCCGGCCAGCTCGCGCAGCATGCGCGCCGCCTCGGGGCGCGCCGGGTCGAGGAAGAGGAGGAAGCCCTCGAAGAGGAGGCCGGCCTCGTCCTCGCGGCCGTAGCGCTCGCGCGAGGCGACCTCGCGCGTGGCGAGCGCGAGCACGCGGTACCCCGCCTCGCCCAGCGCCCGCATGCGCCGGCCCAGGGCCGCCCGCGCCTCGTCGTCCAGCGCCTGCGTTCCCTCGCCGCGAGCGACCGCCTCGCAGCAGGCGAGCACGTTGTCGAAGGCGCCCTTCGTGATGAGGCGGCAGGGGCCGCCGGGTTCCTCCACCACCACCGTGAGCCGCTTGCGCAGGAAGTCGTACGGGATCTCGTCGATCTTGCGGAAGGTGGCCGCGCGTTCGCGGGCATCGGGCGCCGCGGCGAGGATGGCCCGGTCGAGCGGGTTGTCGATGCCGGTCTCGAGGGCGGCGTTCAGCACGGCGAAGTCGCGCACCCGGGCGCTCGCGGCCCCGCTCGCGTCCTGCGCCGCCTCCAGCACGGCGACGCCCGTGGTGAGCGTGCCCGTCTTGTCGGTGCACAGGATGTCCATGCCGCCCAGGTCCTCGATCGCCTCGAGGCGGCGCACGATCACGCCCGAGGCGGCCATCGCGCGCGCCCCGCGCGCGAGCGTGACGCTCAGGATCGCGGGCAGCAGCTCCGGCGAGAGCCCGACCGCGAGGGCGAGGGCGAAGAGCAGCGAGTCGAGCGCCGGCCGCCCGAGCCATTGGTTGGCCGCCATGACGAAGAGGACCATCACGCCCATCACCTGGAGCAGCAGGTAGCCGAACTGCCGCACGCCGCGCGCGAACTGCGTCTCCGGCGCGCGCGAGGCGATGCGCGCGGCGATCGCGCCGAACTCGGTGTCGCGGCCGGTGCGAACCGCGAGCACGAGCGCGGTGCCGCTGCGCACCGAGGTCCCCTGGAAGACGGCGTTGGTGCGCGCGGCCGGCGGTGCCTGCGCCGCCGCGAGCCCGGGCGATTTCTCCACCGGGAAGGACTCGCCCGTGAGGCTCGCCTCGCTCACCAGGAAGTCGCGCGCCTCGAGCACCAGGGCGTCGGCGGGCACGAGGTTCCCGGCCGCGAGCAGGACGAGGTCGCCGGGCACGACCTCGCGCGCGGGCGCGACGATCGCCTGCCCGCCGCGGCGCAGGCGCACGGTGAGCGCGATGCGCCCGCGCAGCTGGCGGATCGCCTTCCCGGCGCGGTACTCCTGCGCGAAGCCCAGCAGCGCGCTGCCGGCGACGATGGCGAGGATGATCGACGCCTCGATCCAGTCGCGCAGCACCAGCGAGACGATCGCGGCGAAGACGAGGATGAGGACGAGGGGACTGGCGAACTGCCTGAGCAACAGTGCGGGCGCGGCGAGGCGGCTTTCCGGCGCGAGCTCGTTGGGCCCGGCGCTCGCGAGCCGGGCGCGCGCCTGCCCGGGCGACAGGCCGGACAGGCCGCTGCCGAGGTCGGCGAGCAGCCCGGGCGCCTCGCGGCTCCACCACGCCGCGGGGACGGCTTGCGGGGAACGGTCCATGCCTTCGGCCTCGCGGGACCCGACCCGTCCAGCCTAGGCGCCGCGGCGCCCGCGGCGTTGACCCGGCGCAACGCGGCCGTGAAAAGGGGCGGCCTGGGCCGCCCCCGGGGCGTGCGAGGCGCCGGCGCCTACTGCTTGGCCGCTTCCTGCTCCTTGCGGATGGTGGTCATGACGCCGTTGTATTCGTCGATCGCGGCGCTCGCGGCCACCTCGTTGGCCTTGATGGCGGCCTTGCGCTCCTCGATGTAGGCCTTCATGCAGGTCTCGTAGGCCTTCATGTCGCGGTCGAAGACCTTGCGCTTGGAATCGACGGTCATCGCGAGGCGGCCGGGGTATTCCGGCTTCGGCTCGCACTTGGCCTTGGCCACTTCCGGGCCGGCGGCGGGGGCGGGCGCCTGGGCGAAGGAGAGGCAGGCGCACACGGCGAGGCCGATGGCGAGGGCGGTTCTTTTCATGGGGATCCTTTCCGGGCTGGTTCTCGGGCGGCGAGGCCCGGATTGTAGCCCGGGCCGGGCGCGGCTAGGACGGCGCCTTCGGCGCGCTGGCCGCCGGCGGCGTGGGCGGGGCGGAAGGCGCCGGCGCGGCGGGCGCAGGCGCCGCCTTGGGCGGGGGCTTGCCGTGGTCGGGCTTGCCCGAATCCACGGCATCGTGCAGGTCCGTGCACAGCTTCTTCATGCCGCGCGGACAACTGTTCTGCGCCAGGTCGTGGACGGACTCGGCGTCGTCCTTCGAGACGGCGTTGCTCGCCAGGCGCTTCATCGTCCAGTCGCGGAAGGCGGCGTCCCGCTCGAACACGGGCTCGGCCTCCGCGATCTTGGGCCAGCCGCTCACCACCACGCGCATGAGCGCCTCGGTGAACGCATCGGCCGTCGGGCCGGTGTCGCAGTGGCCGTAGTCCTTCACGGCCTTCTGCAGCGTGGCCCAGGACACCACCTTGTCGACCGCCTTGTCGGCGTTCGAGGCGTCGGCCTTGGTGCAGGGTTTGTCGGCGGCCACCGCGGGAATCGCCGCGGCGGCGAGGATCGTCAGTGCGGCGGCGGCGCTAAGCCGCCATGCCCGGTCGTTGGGACGCATCGCCTTGCGAAAGCCTTTCTCGAATCGCGCGCGTGATGCCCGCTGCATCGAGGCCGCACGCGGCCAACAGCTGCACGGGATCGCCGTGCTCGACGAACTGGTCCGGCAGACCCAGCACGAGTACCGGGACCTCGATGCCCTGTGCCGAGAGCGACTCGAGGACCGCGGAGCCCGCCCCGCCGGCCGCGACGTTCTCCTCGATCGTGACGAGGAGCTCGTGCGTGGTGGCGAGGCGAAAGAGGAGCGCTTCGTCCAGCGGCTTCACGAAGCGCATGTTCGCGACGGTGGCGCCCAGCTCGGGGGCGGCCTCGAGCGCCGGGCGCAGCATCGCGCCGAAGGCGAGCAGGGCGATGCGCCGGCCCTCGCGGCGCACCTCGCCCTGGCCGACGGGGATCGCCTTCATGGCCTTGGCCGGCTCCACCCCCATGCCCGTGCCGCGCGGGTAGCGCACGGCCGAGGGCCCGTCCAGCGTGAAGCCGGTGTAGAGCATCTGCCGGCACTCGTTCTCGTCCGCGGGGGTCATCACCGTCATGTTCGGGATGCAGCGCAGGAACGACAGGTCGAAGGCGCCGTGGTGCGTGGGGCCGTCCGCGCCGACCAGGCCCCCCCGGTCGAGCGCGAAGACCACCGGCAGGTTCTGCAGCGCGACGTCGTGGATGAGCTGGTCGTAGGCGCGCTGCAGGAACGTGGAGTAGATCGCGACCACGGGCTTCATGCCGTCGCACGCGAGGCCGGCGGCGAAGGTGACGGCGTGCTGCTCGGCGATGCCCACGTCGAAGTAGCGGTCCGGGTGCTCCTGCGAGAAGCGCACCAGGCCGGAGCCCTCGCGCATCGCGGGCGTGATGCCCACCAGGCGCGTGTCGAGCTTCGCCATGTCGCACAGCCAGTCGCCGAAGACCTGCGTGTAGGTCGGGCGCGGCCTCGCGTCGGGCGCCGGCGCGGGCTTCACGATGCCCACCACCGGGTCGAACCGGCCCGGGCCGTGGTAGGCGATCGGGTCCTGCTCGGCGAGCGCGTAGCCCTGCCCCTTCTTGGTCACCACGTGCAGGAACTGCGGGCCGTCCAGGCGCGTGATGTTCTGCAGCGTGTCCACGAGCACGTCGAGGTTGTGGCCGTCGATGGGGCCGGTGTAGTTCAGGCCGAACTCCTCGAAGAGCGTGGAGGGCGTGAGCATGCCCTTGGCGTGCTCCTCGAAGCGCTTGGCCATCGCCTTCATCGGCGGGGAGACGGACAGGAGCTTGTCGGCGGTCTTCTTCGTGGCCGCGTAGAAGCGCCCCGACATGAGCTTGGCGAGGTAGTTGTTGAGCGCGCCCACGTTCTCCGAGATCGACATGTCGTTGTCGTTCAGGATCACGAGCACGCTGGCCCCGGAGTGCTTCACGTTGTTGAGCGCCTCGAAGGCCATGCCGGCGGTCATCGCGCCGTCGCCGATCACGGCGATCGCCCGGCGGCTCTCGCCCAGCGCCTTGGCCGCCACGGCCATGCCCAGCGCGGCCGAGATCGAGGTCGAGGAATGGGCGGTGCCGAAGGTGTCGTAGGCCGATTCCTCGCGGCGCGGGAACCCGGCGATGCCCCCCGTCTGGCGCAGCTTCGCCATGCCCGCGCGCCGGCCCGTGAGGATCTTGTGGCTGTAGCACTGGTGGCCCACGTCCCAGATGATCCTGTCCTCGGGCGTGGCGAACACGTAGTGCAGCGCGATCGTGAGCTCGACGGTGCCCAGGTTCGAGGAGAAATGCCCGCCGGTCGAGGCCACGGACTCGACGATGAACCGGCGCAGCTCGGCGGCGAGCTGGGGCAGCTGCCTGCGCTCCAGCCGGCGCAGGTCGGCCGGGTCGTTGACGGTCTCGAGCAGGGGATTGGGCGTCATCGTGGGGGGGCGGCGAGGGGGTGCCGATGGCGCCCATTCTGCCGTTTTTTGGCCGATCGCGTCTGCGGCCGGTCAAGGCGGCGGCCGGCGCCTAGCGGTCGCGCCTCACGATGAACTCGGCCAGCTCGCGCAGCCGGTCGGCGCCGCCGTCGAAGGCCGAGAGGGCCTCCCGCGCCTGCGCGAGCAGCTCCGCGGCGAAGGTCCGGGCGCTCGCGAGCCCCAGCAGGCTCGTGTAGGTGGGCTTGCCGGCCTCGCGGTCCTTGCCGGCGGTCTTGCCGAGCGTGGCCGAGTCGCTTTCCTCGTCCAGGATGTCGTCGACCACCTGGAAGGCGAGCCCCACGCACTTGGCGTAGCGGTCCAGTCGCTCCAGGGCCGGCTCGTCCATCGGCGCGCCGCACTGCGCGCCGAGCATCACCGAGGCGCGGATGAGCGCGCCCGTCTTGTGGATGTGCATGTTCTCGAGCTCGGGCAGGCTGAGCGGCTTGCCCACCGCGGCCAGGTCGATCGCCTGCCCGCCGGCCATGCCGCGCGAGCCGCAGGCGGTGGCGAACTGCCGGATCATCCGCAGCTGCACGAGCGGGTCGTCCGCGAGCGCGTGCTCGGCGAGCAGCTGGAAGGCGAGGCTCTGCAGGGCGTCCCCGGCGAGCAGCGCGGTGGCCTCGTCGAATTCCACGTGGCAAGTGGGCCTGCCGCGGCGCAGGACGTCGTCGTCCATGCAGGGCAGGTCGTCGTGCACGAGGGAATACGCGTGGATCATCTCGATGGCCGCGGCGACGATCTCCAGGCGCTCGCGGCGCGCGCCCGCGAGCTGCCCCGCGGCGAAGACCAGCATGGGCCGCACGCGCTTGCCCCCGCCCAGGCAGGCGTAGCGCATGGCGTCGTGCAGCCGCGACGGGGCGAGCCGGGAGGCGGGCAGCAGGTCCGCGAGGACGCACTCCATGCGGGCGGCCGCCTCGCGCGACCAGGCCGCGAATTCGGTGTCGATCACGGGTCGGCCGGGGGCAGGTCCTTCAGCACGTCGCCCTCGAGCACGCTGATGCGCGCCTGGGCGGCCGAGAGCTTGCCCTCGCAGTACTTGAGCAGCTGCGCGCCGCGCTGGTAGGCGGCGAGCGATTCCTCGAGCGGGAGCTTGCCGTCCTCCATCTTCGCGACGAGGGACTCGAGTTCCTCCAGCGCCTTCTCGAAGCTCGGCTCTTCGGGCGGGGATGCGGGCTTGGGCATGGGTGGGCACCTTAGCGCAAACGGCGCGTCCCGTCATTTTCGGCCGGCCGCGCGGGCCGTGGCGGCGGACCTCGCCGACCCTTGCGCGCGCACAAGCAACGAGCGCTTTTTCCTTGAAAGATGCAGGAACTTTGGGCACACTGCCCTGCTCAATTCTTGTGCAGTGTTCGGGACGGAGCCGCAGAGTTAAAAGCTAGCTGACTCGATTAGCCCGCTGTTGTTTTCATCTTTGGCTTTATCGGAGGTGCGGATAATGTCGGACTTGGCGAGCCAACTGGCGCTCACCCGGACGCCTACCCATCTGCCGCTTTCGTGGTACTTCGACCCGAAAGTGGCGAAAATCGAGCAGGAACTGCTCTTCGACCGCGGTCCGGGCTACGTCGGCCACGCCATGATGGCGCCCGAGCCGGGCAGCTATCGCGTGCTCGACTGGCGCGAATCGGGCCCGGGCTGGATGCTCGTGAACAACGGCGGCCGCCACGACATGGTCTCGAACATCTGCCGCCACCGGCAGGCCATCATGCTCGAGGGCGCGGGGCAGCTGCCCGGCGGCTCGATCACGTGCCCCATCCACCGCTGGTCCTACGACAGCCAGGGCCGGCACCTGGGCGCGCCGCACTTCGACCACCACCCCTGCATGGACCTGCCGCGCCAGCCGCTGCAGCAGTGGAACGGCATGCTCTTCAACGGCCCGCGCGACATCGCCCGCGACCTGGCGGGCATGGCGGCGGCGAAGGACCTCGACTTCGAGGGCTACGTGCTCGACAGAGTCGACGTGGTCGAGTACGACTTCAACTGGAAGACCTTCATCGAGGTCTACCTCGAGGACTACCACGTCGCCCCCTACCACCCGGGCCTGGGCCACTTCGTCACCTGCGACGACCTGCGCTGGGAATACGGCGACTGGTGGAGCGTGCAGACGGTGGGGGTGAGCAACGACCTGGCGAAGCCCGGCAGCGCGGTGTACGCGAAGTGGCACGAGCAGGTGCTCAAGTACCGCGGCGGCCAGGCGCCGCCGCACGGGGCCATCTGGCTCACCTACTACCCGAACATCATGGTCGAGTGGTACCCGCACGTGCTCGTGATCTCCACGCTCTTCCCGCGCGGGGCGGAGAAGTGCGCCAACGTGGTCGAGTTCTACTATCCCGAGGAGATCGCCCTGTTCGAGCGCGATTTCGTCGAGGCGGAGCAGAAGGCCTACCAGGAGACCGCCGTCGAGGACGAGGACATCTGCCGCCGCATGACGACCGGCCGCCGGGCGCTCTGGCTCGAGGGCCGCGAGGAGCACGGGCCCTACCAGTCGCCCTACGAGGACGGCATGGTGCACTTCCACGAGTTCATGCGCCGCGAGCTTTCCCGGGCCCTGTAGGGCGCAAGGGCGCCGGCGGAAGGCAACAAGGGGCGGCCTCGGCCGCCCCTTTCCGTTGCGTGCGCCCCGCGCGCTACTGCGACAGGCGGCGCAGGTACCAGACGAGCTGCCAGACCTGCGGGTCCTTCAGCCGCCGGTGCGCGGGCATCGAGGTGCCCGGCGAGCCGTAGCGGATGATCCAGAAGAGGTGGCCGTCGGGCACGTCCTTGATGGTCTTGGCGCAGGCGAAGTCGCGCGGCGGCGGGTCGAACTGCTCGGCCATCGGTCCCTTGCCGTCGCCCGTCTCGCCATGGCACGAGGCGCAGGAGGCCTTCTTGCCGTCGCCCAGGAAGGTGGCCCTCGCCGCGGCGTAGTCGGCTTCGGTGGGCTGCTCGATCGCGTTCTTGAGGTTGTAGAACTCCGGCGGCGCGTTCTCGGTGAAGCGCGGCTGGAGGCACACGCCGGTGACCGGGCGCGTCTGGGCGAGCGCGGACCACGGCACGGCCGATGCCGCGAGACCTGCCAGGACTGCCAGCCCGATGCGCGTGCGCGATGTCATTGCGGATTCTCCCCCGGTCAAAGCGTGATCCTGCCGGATTCCCGGCGCAAAGGACAAGGGGCGCGCGGCGCTAGCGGTCGAATTCGTGCACCACCGCCCAGAGCGTCGCATAGGTGTGCGCGGGGAAATCGGCGTGCAGCCGCTCGTACTCCTCCGGCCGAAGCGGCTCCCCTTCCTTGCCCTTGCGGATCTCCCACCAGCGCTTCTGGATCGATTCCCTCACGGCCGGTGCGGGCATCGCCGGCCGGCGCAGCTTCTCGTGCGTGCCGGAAAACAGGCGGCGCTTGAGCGTCACGTCGGTGGAGGAGATGCGGAAGAGCTTCGTGAGCATCGCGGAGGTGGCCCCGTGGCGGATGAAGTGCTCGATCTGCCGGGAGCGCTTGCCGATGTAGCCCACCTGGCGCAGGCCGTGCTCGAAGGTGCCCGCGTCGATCTGCACGGCCACGCGCGGCTCGCTCATCTCCGACAGGCGCACGAGGTCGTCGGTGGTGAGCGCGCGCAGCTCCTCGAGCTGGACCTCCGACAGCCCCGGCGGGGCGGGGCGGCTCTCGTCGGCGCTCCTCTGGAGCTCGCGAATGAGGTGCGCGAGGACGAGGAGGCGAAGCTGCTGGTCCCGGATCTCGATCATGGCGTTTCCCCTTTTCCCGGTGGCGCGGCCGCCGCGGCGCGAGCCGCGGGTGTGGTGGAACGGCGGAAATTGCCAAGGCGGGGCGGGCCTGTCAACGATAAATCGCGATGTTTTTGCGACACGCGGTGACACGCCTCGCGCGGCACCGATCTTGCTGTTGTTCGGTCGCGCGAACGGGAGTTAACATGGCCCACGAACTTCCGGGGCGATACCCTTGATGGACAAAGACGAACTGATTTTCCGCGCGCGCCGCCGCGCGATGCTGGCCGCGATAGTGTCCGCCCACTTGCTGGTCGCGGCGCCCGCCGCGCTCGCGCAGGCCCCGGCGAAGCCCGCGCGCATCGCGGTCCTGTCCGTGATCGGCGACCGCCTGCTCGTCGTCGGCAGCCAGATGGCGACCGGCACCCACCGGGACAACAACCTGCGCAGCTTCGTGGACCTGCCCGCGGACGATTTCGACCTCACGACCGCGCGCGACCTCGAGGCGCGCGTGAGGCGCGAGAAGCCCGCGGCGCCGATCGTGGCCGTGCGCTCGCGCGACCAGGGGCTGCGCGAGCTGCAGGAGGAAGTGCTCGCGGGCAGGCGCCCGGTGAAGGACCTCGCCGAGCGGCTGCGCCCCGCGCTGCAGCCGCAGGGCATCACGCACCTGGTGCTCGTCACCAAGCACCGCGGCGAGGCGCGCATCCGGGTCGCCAACGGCACGCTCGGCATGGGCCGGCTGGAGGGGCTGGGCTTCTACGTGGACCGCTGGACGCCCCTGGAAAGCGTGGACGCGCTCGCGCGCGGCAGCGGCTTCCTCGCGCCCTTCGCCTATTTCACCGTGACGCTCCTGGACCTGGGCACGCTGGGCGTGCTCGCGCAGGAGGAGGTGCAGGAGGCGCTCGCCTACGACGCCGCGGCCACGCCCGGCGCGGTCCACGCCTGGGACGCGCTGGGCGCGGAAGAGAAGACCGTGGCGCTGCGCCAGGCCGTGCAGCGCGGCCTGGACACGGCGGTGCCGCGAATCGTCCCGAAGCTGCCGGGCTAGTCCTCTTCCCTCGCGAGCTTGTACTGCGAGGTGAGCGCCACCTGCGTCTGCGGGGGCACCATCGCGTAGTGGCTGTACTCGATCTGGTAGGAGCCCTGCCCGCCGGTCACCGAGCGCAGGCGCGACTGGTACTCGGCCACCTCCGACAGCGGCACCTGGCCCGTGATCGACATGAGGTCGCCGCCGGAGGATTCCGTGCCCGTGATCTGGCCGCGGCGCGAGGAGATGTCGCTCGTCATGTCGCCCACGAAGCGGTCGGGCGCGGTGATCGTGATGTTGACGATCGGCTCCAGCACGATCGCGCCGGCCTTGAGGATCGCGTCGATCACGGCCTTCCGGCCGGCCGTGACGAAGGCGATCTCCTTCGAGTCCACCGCGTGGCTCTTGCCGTCGTACACGATGACGCGGATGTCCTCGACCGGGTAGCCGGCGATGACGCCCAGGTCGAGCGCCTGCTTCACGCCCTTCTCGACGGCCGGGATGAACACGGTGGGGATCACCCCGCCCTTCACCTGGTCGACGAACTCGAAGCCGCTGCCGCGCGCGAGCGGCTCGATCTTGAGGTAGACCTCGCCGAACTGGCCGGCGCCGCCGGTCTGCTTCTTGTGGCGGCAGTGCCCCTCGGCCTTCTTCGTGATCGTCTCGCGGTAGGGGATCTTCGGCGGCTTGGTGTCCACCTCGAGCTTGTACTGCGAGGACATCTTCTCCAGCTTCACGCGCATGTGCAGCTCGCCCAGGCCGCGCACCACCGTCTCGTGCGTGGTGGGGTGGCGCTCGATCCACAGGCAGGGGTCCTCGACCTCGAGCTTGTGCAGCACGTCGAACAGGCGCTGCTCGTCGCCCTTCTTCCTCGTCTCCACCGCGATGGCGTGCATCGGCGTGGGGAAGTCGAGCGAGCGCAGGCGGATGTGGTCCTCGTCGTGGGAATCGTGCAGCACGGCGTTGAACTCGATCTCGTCGATCTTGGCGATCGCGCCCAGGTCGCCGGGCACCAGCTGGTCCACCTCGACGTAGTCCTTGCCCTGCACGCTGTAGAGGTGCCCCACCTTCACCGGCCGCTTGCCGTCGCCGATGAACAGCTGCGAGTCCTTCGTGATCGTGCCCTGGTGCACGCGGAAGTAGGCCACCTTGCCCACGTACGGGTCCATCACGATCTTGAAGACGTGCGCGAGCACGTGCCTGGCCGGGTCCGGCACGGCGTGGAATTCCTCGCCCTCGGTCGAGTCGCTCTTCACGAACGGCGGCGGGTTGCCCTCGGTCGCGTTCGGGGCGAGCTTCGCCAGGATGTTCAGGAACTCCGGGATGCCGGCGCCGGTCTTCGCGGAGGTGAAGCACACGGGGACGAGGTGCCCCTCGCGCAGCGCCTTCTCGAAGGGCGCGTGCAGCTGCTCGGGGGCGAGGTCCTCGCCCTGCTCGAGGTAGAGCGCCATCAGGTCCTCGTCCACCTCGACCACCTGGTCGAGGATCGCCGAGTGCGCGGCCTTCACGCCCACGAAGTCGGCGTCGCCGTCGGGGTTGAAGAAGCAGTCGACCACGTCCTTGCGGTCGTGCGCGGGCAGGTTGATGGGCAGGCATTCGCGGCCGTAGAGGTCCTGGATCTTGCGCAGCAGGCCCGGCAGGTCCACGTTGTCCGCGTCGATCTTGTTCACCACGATCATCCGGCACAGGCCGCGGTTCTTGGCCCACTTCATCATGCGGTTGGTGTTGAGCTCCAGGCCGTTCTGCGCGTTCACCACCACGACGGCGGTCTCCACGGCGGCGAGCGCGGCGATCGACTGGCCGGCGAAATCGGGCATGCCGGGCGTGTCGACGAGGTGGATGTGCATCCCCTCGTAGCCGAAGTTCACCAGGGCCGAATTGAGCGAGTGGCCGTGCTCCTTCTCGAGCGGGTCGTAGTCGCAGACCGTGGTGCCCTTCTCGACGGAGCCGGGCGAGGCGATGGCGCCCGCCTTGGCGAGCAGCGCCTCGGCGAGCGTGGTCTTGCCGGCGCCGCCATGGCCGACCAGGGCCAGGGTGTGGATGTTCTCGGTGGTGTACTTCGGCACGATGCTTTTCTCCTCTGGGTGCGGGAGGTGGGGATAAGGCCGTTTGCGGGAAGGGGGGGTCGATGCGGAAGGAGGTCTACCCCCCGAATTTACACCGTCCGGCGGGATTTCGCCTCCGGAAGGAACAAGCCGACGAGGTCGTTCAGGAAGCGCCGGCCGCGGGCGGTCGGGCGCAGGTGCAGCGCGTCCGCCTCGAGCAGGCCCGCGGCCTCGGCCTGCGCGAGCGGCCCCTTGAGGCCCGCCAGGGACAGGCCCGTGCGCTCGGCGTACAGGGCGGCCGGGAACCCCTCGGCCAGGCGCAGCGCGTTCATCATGAATTCCACCGGCAGGTCGGCCGCGGCGATGGGGCCGGACTCGAGCACGGCCTCCCCGCGCAGGGCGTGGTCCTGGTAGGCCTTCGGCTGGCGGTGGCGCACCTCGCGCTCGATGCGGTCCGCGTAGGAGAGCTTGCCGTGCGCGCCGGCGCCCACGCCCAGGTAGTCGCCGAAGCGCCAGTAGTTCAGGTTGTGGCGCGAGCGGTGGCCGGGCCGGGCGAAGGCCGAGGTCTCGTAGTGCTCGTAGCCCGCGCAGCCGAGCGCCTCCTCGATCGATTCCTGCATCGCCGCGGCCGTGTCGTCGTCGGGCAGCGCCGGGGGATAGCGGTGGAACCAGGTGTTGGGCTCGAGCGTGAGGTGGTAGGCGGACAGGTGCGACGGCCCGAACGCGAGCGCGGCGCGGATGTCGGCGAGCGCCTCCCCCGGCGACTGGCCCGGCAGCGCGTACATGAGGTCCAGGTTCACGTTGTCGAAGGTGGCGAGGGCGATCTCCACCGCGCGCCTCGCCTCGCGCGCGTCGTGCACGCGGCCGATGGCCTTCAGGCGCGCGTCGTCGAAGCTCTGGATGCCCACCGACAGCCGGTTCACGCCCGCCTCGCGGAAGGCGCGGAACTTCGCCTGCTCGAACGTGCCGGGGTTCGCCTCGAGCGTCACCTCCGCGTCGGCCTCCACCGGCAGGAGCGTGCGCGCGGCGGTGAGCAGCCGGTCGATGGCGCGCGGGGAGAAGAGGCTGGGCGTGCCCCCGCCCACGAAGATCGCGTGCACGCGCCGGCCCCACACCCGCGGCACGCTCGACTCCAGGTCGGCGATCACGGCGTCGACGTAGCGCGCCTCGGGCGGATCGCCCTTCGCCTCGTGCGAGTTGAAGTCGCAGTAGGGGCACTTCTTCAGGCACCAGGGCACGTGGATGTACAGCGAGAGCGGCGGCAGGGCGCCCAGGCGGATCGCGGGGCCGGCGCGCGGCGCGAAGGCGACGGTCGGCACGGCGCTAGGCCTCGGCGCGAAGCCGCGCGGCCAGCGTGGCGGCCGCGATCGCGCGGTGCGAGAGGCGGTTCTTCTCGCCGGGTGGCAGCTCGGCGGCGGTGAGGCCCAGCGCCGGCAGGAAGAAGTGCGGGTCGTAGCCGAAGCCGCCCTCGCCGCGCGCGGTGGCGGCGATCTCGCCGTGCCAGCGGCCCTCGGCGATGAGCGGCTCGGGGTCGTCCGCCCCGCGCACGAGCACGATCACGCAGTAGTAGTGCGCGCGGCGGTCGGGCACGCCCGCGAGACGCTCGACGAGCAGGCGGTTGTTCGCCCGGTCGCGCTCCTCGCGCGTGCCCTGGCGCCCGGCGAAGTAGGCCGAGTGCACGCCGGGGGCGCCGCCCAGGGCGCGCACGCACAGGCCCGAGTCGTCGGCGAGCGCGGGCAGGCCCGTGTGGCGCGCGCCGTTGCGCGCCTTGGCGAGGGCGTTCTCGACGAAGGTGTGGTGCGGCTCCTCGGCCTCGGGCACGCCCAGCTGGCCCTGCGGCACCGTCTCGAAGCCGAGCGGGCCCAGGATCGCGGCGAGCTCGCGCAGCTTGCCCGCGTTGTCCGAGGCGATGACGAGCCGGGTCACGCGAGCGAGCGGCGCTGGAGGTCGACCAGCTCGCCGATGCCCTTGGCGGCCAGGGCGAGCAGGCGGTCCATCTCCTGGCGCGTGAAGGGATGGCCCTCGGCGGTGCCCTGCACCTCCACGAAGCCGCCGCTGCCGGTCATCACCACGTTCATGTCGGTGTCGCAGCCGGAGTCCTCGGCGTAGTCGAGGTCCAGGCGCGGCTCGCCCTGCACGATGCCCACCGACACGGCCGCGACGAAGTCTCGCAGCGGCTCGCCGGTCACCAGGCCCTTCGCCTTGAGCCAGGCCACGGCGTCGGCCAGGGCCACCATCGCGCCCGTGATCGAGGCGCAGCGCGTGCCGCCGTCGGCCTGCAGCACGTCGCAGTCGATCGTCACCTGCCGCTCGCCGAGCGCGCCCATGTCGACCACCGAGCGCAGCGCGCGCCCGACGAGGCGCTGGATCTCCTGCGTGCGGCCCGACTGCCGGCCCGTGGCGGCCTCGCGCGAGCCGCGGGTGTGCGTGGCGCGCGGGAGCATGCCGTACTCGGCGGTCACCCAGCCCTGGCCCCTGCCCTTGAGGAACCCGGGCACCTTCTCCTCGACGCTCGCGGTGCACAGCACGCGCGTGTGCCCCATCTCGACGAGCACGGAGCCCTCGGCGTGGCGCGTGAAGCCGCGGGTGATGCGGACGGGGCGGAGGGCATCCGCGGGACGGTCGGGCGATCGTGTCATGGGATTCCGGGGGGCGGGGAGGGGCTAGCGGGGGACCTTCTTGATCGCGCTCTGGATCTCGGCGATCGCCTTCTCGATCTCCTCGTCCGTCACGTCCTCGGTGTGCAGGGGACGGTCGAGTTCCATCGTGTTGGACGAGGTGGTGAAGCCCCCGTCCATCAGCTCGGTGTCGGCGTGGCGCGGGTCGTCCTGCGCCTCCCAGGTCATCGCGACCACGGAGAGGTTGTCCGACTCGCCGCCGGCGCGCTTGTAGGCCTCGGTGAGCAGCCCGGGCAGCAGGCCCACCACGTCCTGCTTGCGCAGCAGGTTCGCGATGAGGTCGGCGGGGATCTGGCTCCAGAAGCCGTCGGTGGAGAGCAGGACCGTGTCCCCGGTCTGCAGCGCGAACTCGCGCCCGACCGCGATGATGGGCGGCACGACGCCCCCCAGGCAGCTGTAGATCTTGTTGCGGTCCGGGTGCGTGGCCGCCATCTGCGGCGTGATCTGGCCCGAGTCGATCATCTGCTGCACGCGCGAGTGGTCCTGGGTGGAGGCGGCCAGGCGCCCGCCGCGCAGCACGTACAGGCGCGAGTCGCCCGAATGGGCCCAGTAGGCGTTGCCGTCCTGCACGATGCAGGCGACGCAGGTGGTGCGCGGGCTCTCGAGCAGGTTCTCGGCCACCGCGTGCGAGACGATCGCGCGGTGCGCGGCGTTGATCACGGTGACCAGGAAGTCCGTGGGGCGGTGCAGGCGGTGGCGGGCCTCCTGCTGGAACAGGCGCGTCACCTCGTTCACGGCGATCTCGGCGGCCACCTCGCCCTTCATGTGCCCGCCCATGCCGTCGGCGATCACCATGAGGAGCACGTCCTTGCTGTAGGAGTACCCGACGCGGTCCTCGTTGCCCTTGCGGTCGCCCTGCCGGCTGTCCTGGAAGATGGTGAAGCGCATGGGCGGGGCGCGGATCCTAGCGCCCGAAGAGCTTGGTGATGGGCTGGTTGAGCGTGTCGAAGAGCCCGCGCTTGCCGGTGTCCTGCGGCTCGATCATGAGCAGCTTCTGCAGCTCGAAGGCGGTCTGCGGCCGCTCCAGGTGGTCGAGCTTGAGGCAGGTGTCCACCATCGCGAACAGCTCGTCGGAATAGGGCTGGCGCGCGAGCGTGCGCAGCGGGATCAGGCGGTCCTTCTCCAGGCGCGCGTCCGCGGCCTGGGGCGGGGTGCCGGCGATGCAGGTGTAGAGGGTGGCGCCCACGGAGTAGATGTCGCTCCAGGGGCCGAGCTCGCCGGGGACGAACTTGTACTGCTCGGGCGCGGCGAAGCCGGCGGTGTACATGGGCTTCAGCTTCATCGGCTCTTCCGAGAGCGTGATGCGCGCCGCGCCGAAGTCGAGCAGCACCGGGCGCCCGTCCATCGCGATGTAGATGTTGGCCGGCTTGATGTCCAGGTGCAGCAGCTTGTTGGCGTGCACCTCGCGCAGCCCGTTCATCAGGTGGATGAAGAGCCGGCGCATGAAGGTCTCGGTGAACTCGTGCCGGTGGCGCTGGATGTGGAACTGCAGCGTCCGGCCGCGCACGTACTGCATCACCATGTACACCGTCTCGTTGGCGCGGAAGAAGTTCTCCACGCGCACCACGTTCGGGTGCGAGATGAGCGCGAGCGCGCGCCCTTCCTCGAAGAAGCACTTCAGCCCGTGCCGGAACGTGGAGAGGTTCGCCTCGTCCTCGATGCGCACCTCGGTGCCCTCGCTGCGCAGCGCGAGCGAGGACGGGAGGTACTCCTTGATCGCGAACGGGGTGCCCGCCTCGTCGCGGGCCAGGTACACGATGCTGAAACCGCCGGAGGAAAGAGGCTTCTCGATGCGATAGCCGTTCAGCACGTAGCCGCCCGGCAACGGTTGGTTCACCTGCGAAGGCATGGGATGCGGGCGTTCCGCTATAATTCGTTCCATTGTCGGCAATCGAAAACGGCTTGTAAAGCCGCGAACGAAAAGGTCTTTTTCCCGAAGGCCCCGGCCGGCCCCTGTTTTGCCACCACCCCGATCTCGAGAGAAGCTCGCCATGATCGCCAGCATGACCGGCTTTGCCGCCGCCACCCGCGAGATCGCCGGCGGCCAGCTCGCCCTCGAACTGAAGAGCGTGAATCACCGCTACCTCGAGTTCCAGTGCCGCCTGGCGGAGGAGCTGCGCGCGCTCGAGCCCGTGATGCGCGAGGCGGTGGCCGCGAGCCTCACGCGCGGCAAGGTCGACTGCCGCCTCACCTTCACGCCCGCGGCGGCCGGGCGCCTCGCCCTGTCGCCCGATCCCCAGGCGCTCGCCGCGCTCGCGCGCGCCTCGGACAGCATCCTCGCCTCCTTCCCGCAGGCCCGGGCGCTGTCCGTGTCCGAGGTGCTGCACTGGCCCGGGGTGCTCGGCAGCGTGGAGCTCGCCCCGGATGCGATCCGCGAGGACGTCTCGAAGCTCGCCGTGCAGGCGGTGGCGGAACTCTCGGCCACGCGCCGGCGCGAGGGCGAGAAGCTCGCCGCGGTGCTGGGCGATCGCCTGGACGGCATGGCGAAGCTCGTGGCCGAGGCGCAGCCGCTCGTGCCCGGGGTGATGAGCGCCTTCCGCGAGAAGCTCGCCGCGCGCCTGCAGGAGGCGGCGGCCGCGCCCTCCGACGAGCGCATCCAGCAGGAGGTGGTGCTCTACGCCGCGCGCGTGGACGTGGACGAGGAGCTCGAGCGCCTGGGCGCGCACGTGGCGGAGTTCCGGCGCGTGCTCGGCAAGGGCGGGGCCTGCGGCAAGCGCCTGGACTTCCTCTGCCAGGAGCTCAACCGCGAGGCGAACACGCTGGGCTCCAAGTCCGTCTCCTCCGACATGTCGCGCATCTCCGTCGAGCTGAAGGTGCTCATCGAGCAGATGCGCGAGCAGGTCCAGAACATCGAATGAGCGCCGGGACCGGGCGCGGCCGGGAGTAGGGCGGGATGCCGGGCGATCTCTTCGTCGTCGTGGCGCCCTCGGGCGCGGGCAAGACGAGCCTCGTGAACGCGATGCTCGCGGCCGAGTCGGGCATCCGCCTGTCGGTCTCCTTCACCACGCGCGCCCCGCGCGAGGGCGAGGTGCAGGGGCGCGAGTACCACTTCGTCACGCGCGAGGCCTTCGAGGCGATGATCGCCGCGGGCGACTTCCTCGAGTACGCCGACGTCTACGGCAACTACTACGGCACGAGCCGGCGCTGGATCGAGCAGGAGCTCGCCGGCGAGCACGACGTGCTCCTGGAGATCGACTGGCAGGGCGCGCGCCAGGTGCGCGGCCTCTTCCCCCGCATGGTCGGCATCTTCATCCTGCCCCCCTCGCTCGCGGAGCTGCGCCGGCGCCTGACCGCGCGCGGCAAGGACGCCGCCGAGGTCATCGAGAAGCGCATGGCGAGCGCCCGCGAGGAAATCTCGCATGTTCTTGAATTTGAATATATAATTGTCAACGAACAATTTCAGGTGGCGCTGGCGGACCTCCAGGCGGTGGTGCGCGCGGCGCGCCTTTCGCGTGAAAGAGGCGCAAGCCGCCTCGCTCACCTCCTCGACGAATTCAGGTAACGGAGACTCGCCATGGCCCGCATCACGGTGGACGACTGCATCAAATACATCGAGAACCGCTTCGAGCTCACGCTGGCGGCGACCAACCGCGCGCGGCAGATCGCCCTGGGCGCCTCGCCCCTGGTCGAGGCCAACAAGGACAAGCCCACGGTCATCGCCCTGCGCGAGATCGCCGGCGGCAAGGTCGGCAAGGAGCTGCTCAACCCGCCGGCGCCCACGCCCCCGGTGATCTGAACCGGACGGGCCCCGCCCCACGCGGGGCCCCTCGCCCCCGGGGGAGCCCATGGCGATGCTCGGCATGCAGACGGTCGCGGCAGGCCTGAAGGGACCGGGCGGCTCGCCCCCCGGCCCGGACGCCGGCGAGCTCTCGTCGGCCCTCGCCTACCTGCGCCCGGAGGACATCGCCCAGATCGAGAGCGCGTACGAGGTCGCGCGCGCCGCGCACGCCGGCCAGTTCAGGAAGAGCGGCGAGCCCTACATCACCCACCCGCTCGCCGTCGCGAAGATCCTCGCCGACTGGCACCTCGACCCGCAGGCGCTCATGGCCGCCCTGCTGCACGACGTGGTCGAGGACACGCCCACCACCAAGACCGAGATCTCCCGGCGCTTCGGCAAGGCCGTGGCGGACCTGGTGGACGGCGTCTCGAAGATCGACCGCATCGAGTTCGCCACGCTCCAGCACGCGCAGGCCGAGAACTTCCGCAAGATGCTGCTCGCGATGGCCCGCGACGTGCGCGTCATCCTCATCAAGCTGGCCGACCGCCTGCACAACATGCGCACGCTGGACGCGGTGCACGCCGAGAAGCAGGAGCGCATCGCCCGCGAGACGCTCGAGATCTACTCGCCCATCGCGAACCGCCTGGGCCTCAACGCGATCTACTACGAGCTGGAGGACCTGGGCTTTCGCTACCTGCACCCCACGCGCTTCAAGGTGCTCGAGAAGGCGCTCAAGAAGGCCCGCGGCAACCGGCGCGACGCGGTGGGCAAGCTCGCCGAGGCGATCCAGGCGCGGCTCAAGGAGTTCAAGGTCGAGGCCCAGGTGCACGGCCGCGAGAAGCACATCTCCTCCATCTACAAGAAGATGCAGGAGAAGAACATCTCGTTCTCCGAGGTGTTCGACATCTACGGCTTCCGCATCCTCGTCCCCGACGTGCCCTCCTGCTACCTCGCCCTGGGCGCGCTGCACACGCTCTACAAGCCCATCCCCGGCAAGTTCAAGGACTACCTCGCCATCCCCAAGGCGAACGGCTACCAGTCGCTGCACACCACGCTCTTCGGCCCCTTCGGCATGCCGGTGGAGGTGCAGATCCGCACGCCCGAGATGCACAAGGTGGCCGAGGCCGGCGTCGCCTCGCACTGGCTCTACAAGAGCGTGGACGGGGTGGTCACCAAGGACGTGCAGCTGAAGACGCACCAGTGGCTGCAGTCGCTCCTGGAGATCCAGAGCGAGTCGGGCGATGCGCTCGAGTTCCTGGAGCACATCAAGGTCGACCTCTTCCCGGACGAGGTCTACGTCTTCTCGCCCAAGGGCCGCATCTTCTCGCTGCCGCGCGGGGCGACGCCCATCGACTTCGCCTACGCCGTGCACACGGACGTGGGCAACCACTGCGTCTCCGCGCGCGTGAACAGCGAGACGGTCCCGCTGGGCACGGTGCTCCGGAACGGCGACCGCGTCGAGATCGTGACCGACCCGCACTCGCGCCCGAACCCCGTGTGGCTCTCCTACGTGGCCACCGGCAAGGCGCGCTCGCACATCCGCCACTACCTGAAGACGATGCAGTCGGCCGAGTCGGCGGAGGTGGGCGAGCTGCTGCTCGTGCAGGCGCTGCGCTCGCTCAAGGCGAACCCCGACGAGGTGGGCGAGGAGCACTGGCGGCGCTTCTTCAAGGGCGAGGCGGCCAAGTCGCGCGCCGAGGTGCTCGCCGACATCGGCCTGGGCAAGCGCCTGGCCGTGGTCGTCGCGAAGAAGCTGCTCGCCACGCCCGAGAGCGTCGCCGAGGGCGCGCACCGGCTCGACTCGATCACCATCCGCGGCACCGAGGGCGTGGCCGTGCAGTTCGCGCCCTGCTGCCGGCCCATCCCCGGCGACCCGATCATCGCGCAGATCAAGAAGGGCCAGGGCCTGGTGGTGCACACGCACGACTGCCCGGCCATCCACCCGTTCCACTTCGACCCGGAGCGCTGGGTCGACGTGCAGTGGGACCCCGCGCCCGGGCGCCTGTTCGACGTGGACGTGCGCCTCACCGCGGCAAACCAGCGCGGCGTGCTCGCGCGGCTGGCCGCCGAGATCTCCGAGGCCGACTCGAACATCGACCACATCGAGACCGAGGAGCGCGCGAGCAGCGCCTACACCACCATCGTCTTCATGATCCAGGTGCGAAGCCGCATGCACCTGGCGCAGGTGTTCCGGCGCCTGCGGCGGATCCCCGAGGTGGTCCGCCTCTCGCGGCTGAAGAAGAAACCCTGACCGCGCCCCCGCGCCACGGACCATGCCCAAGCACCCCATCGCCACGAACGCCGCGCCCGCCGCGATCGGCCCCTACTCGCAGGCCGTGCGCGCCGGCGACACGGTGTACCTCTCCGGCCAGATCCCGCTCGACCCGGCCACGATGCAGCTCGTCGAGGGCTTCGACGACCAGGTGCGCCGCGTCCTCGACAACCTGGAGGCCGTGTGCGCCGCCGCCGGGGGCAAGCTCGACGACGTCGTGCGCCTCACGATCTACCTCACGGACCTGGCCAACTTCCCGCGCGTGAACGAGATCATGGCCGGGCGCTTCCACGACCCCTATCCCGCCCGCGCGACCGTGGGCGTGGCGTCGCTGCCGCGCGGGGCGGCGGTGGAGATCGACGCGATCCTGCACCTGGCGCCCGCCGACAGCGGCGGCTAGCGCACCTTGGGCGCGCCGCGAGCCTCCCGCCGCGCCCCGGGCCCGGCCGAGCCCCCGCCCGAGCCGCCGGCGGGCGATCTCGTCGCCGGCCCGGCGATGCGCCCCAAGCTCGAGAAGCTCGGCATCCACTCGAAGTTCGACCTCGCGCTGCACCTGCCGCACCGCTACGAGGACGAGACGCGCCTCACCCCGCTCGGGGAGGCCGTCCCGGGCGAGCCGGTGCTCGTGGAGGCGGAGGTGGTCGAGGCCGAGGTCAAGTTCCGGCCCCGCCGCACGCTCGTGGTGAAGCTCGCCGACGGCGGGCACGAGCTGTGGGCGCGCTTCCTCAACTTCTATCCCAGCCAGGTGAAGCAGATGGCGGTGGGCCGGCGCCTGCGCCTGTACGGCGAGGTGCGGCCGGGCTTCTTCGGCGCGGAGATGGTCCACCCGAAGGTGCGCGTGGTGCTTGCGGGCGCGCCGCTGCCCACCTCGCTCACGCCGGTGTACCCGACGACGGCCGGCCTGTCGCAGGCGCAGTTGCGCGGCTTCATCGAGCACGCCCTCGACACGCTCCTGCTGGACGACACGCTCGACGCGGCGCTCCTCGCGCGCCTCGCCCTGGCGCCCTTCCGCGAGAGCGTGCTGCTGCTGCACCGCCCGCCGCCGGACGTGGACGCCGCGAGCCTCGCCGAGCGCACCCACCCCGCCTGGCGGCGCCTGAAGTTCGACGAGCTGCTCGCGCAGCAGTTCGCCATGCGCCTCGCCTACCGCGAGCGGCGCGGCAAGGCCGCCCCGCGCATGCCGCCGAAGCACACGCTCACGAACCTGCTCGAGAAGTCGCTGCCCTTCCGGCTCACGCGCGCGCAGCAGAAGGCGCGCGCCACGATCGCGGGCGACCTGTCGCAGCCGCACCCGATGCGCCGGCTGCTGCAGGGCGACGTGGGCAGCGGCAAGACGCTCGTGGCCGCCCTCGCCGCGCTGCAGGCGATCGAGAACGGCTTCCAGGTCGCGCTCATGGCGCCCACCGAGATCCTCGCCGAGCAGCACTACCTCAAGCTCTCGCACTGGCTCGAGCCCCTGGGCGTGAAGGTGACCTGGCTCGCCGGCAGCCTCAAGGCGCGCGCGAAGAAGGCGGCCCTGGAGGCGCTCGCGCAGGGTCGCACGCAGCTCGCCATCGGCACCCACGCGCTCTTCCAGGACGAGGTCGGCTTCGAGCGCCTGGGACTC
The DNA here is from genome assembly GCA_044221765.1 of Usitatibacteraceae bacterium. Taxonomy (GTDB): domain Bacteria; phylum Pseudomonadota; class Gammaproteobacteria; order Burkholderiales; family Usitatibacteraceae; genus FEB-7. Next base: position 25,461 of record JBGAOO010000004.1, read on the forward strand.
GCCATCGTCGACGAGCAGCACCGCTTCGGCGTCGCGCAGCGCCTCGCCCTCGCGAGCAAGGGGCAGGAGCCGCACCAGCTCATGATGAGCGCGACGCCCATCCCGCGCACGCTCTCCATGAGCTACTACGCGGACCTGGACGTGTCCGTGATCGACGAGCTGCCGCCGGGCAGGACGCCCGTGGTCACCAAGCTCGTGGACGAGTCGCGCCGCGAGGACGTCGTGGCGCGCGTGCGCGAGAGCTGCCGCGAGGGCGCCCAGGCCTACTGGGTGTGCCCGCTCATCGAGGACTCCGAGACGCTGCAGCTGAAGACCGCCCTCGAGACCTACGAGACCATCAAGTCCACCTTCCCCGACCTCGCCGTGGGCCTGGTGCACGGGCGCCTGAAGCCCGACGAGAAGGCGCAGGTGATGGCCGACTTCAAGGCGAGGCGCGTGCAGCTGCTCGTGGCGACCACCGTGATCGAGGTGGGCGTGGACGTGCCCAACGCCTCGCTCATGGTGATCGAGCACGCCGAGCGCATGGGGCTCGCGCAGCTGCACCAGCTGCGCGGGCGCGTGGGGCGCGGGAGCGCGAGGAGCCTCGCGATCCTCCTGTATCATCAGCCCCTCTCGGAAACGGCGCGCGCGAGGCTCAAGATCATCTACGAAAACACCGACGGCTTCGAGATCGCGCGCCAGGACCTGCTGCTGCGCGGCCCCGGCGAATACCTCGGGGCGAGGCAAAGCGGCGCGCCGCTGCTGCGCTTCGCGGACCTGGAGCGCGACGCGGACCTCGTGGAGCTCGCGCGAGAGGTGGCCGACGCGATGATCGCCGAGCGCAGCCACGCGGTGGAGCGGCACCTGGACCGCTGGCTCGGCCGGCGCCAGTTCTACCTCAAGGCATGAACCGGTGGAGAAGCCTCGCGCCGCCGCACGCCGACCCGTGGCGCCCCTGGCTCGCCTGGCGCGGCTCGCTCACCTGGCGCATCACGGCGCGCGCGAGCGATTTCCGCGTCGAACTGCTGCGCCAGGCCGCGCGCATCCCGAACGAAGACGAGTACCGCCTGCTCGGCCAGCCGACCCACCGCCGCGCCCTGGTGCGCGAGGTGGTGCTGCACGCCGGCGGCCGGCCGGTGGTGCTCGCGCACTCCGTCGCGGCCTGGCGGGACCTGTCCGGCGTCTGGCGCGGCCTGCGCGGGCTGGGCAGCCGGCCCCTGGCCGAGGCGCTCTTCACGGACCCGCTGGTGCGCCGCGGCGCGCTGGAGTACGCGCGCATCGACTCGCGCCACCCGCTCTGGAAGCGCGCGAGCCGCGTGCTGGGGGTGCCGCTGCCCGTCCTGGTCGCGCGCCGCTCGCGCTTCCTGAAGCGCGGCCGCCCGCTGCTCGTGACGGAGGTGTTCCTGCCGGCGCTGCTCGGGCTGGGCTGAGGCGGGCATGAAGCTTCGCGCGGTCCTCGCGAGGCTCGACGCCTACGAGAAGCTCATCCGCCTCGACAAGCCGGTGGGCATCCTGCTGCTGCTCTGGCCCACGCTCTGGGGGCTGTGGCTCGCGGTGCGCACGGTGCCGTTCTGGAAGGTGCTGTGGGTGTTCGTGATGGGCACCGTCCTCATGCGCTCGGCCGGCTGCGCCATCAACGACTGGGCCGACCGCAGCTTCGACCGGCACGTGAAGCGCACGCGCGAGCGGCCCCTGGCGGCGGGCACGATCCACCCGCAGGAGGCGGTGGTGCTCGCCGCGGCGCTCGCGCTGGCCGCCTTCATGCTCGTGGTGTGGACGATGAACCTGCTCACGGTGGCGCTCGCGGTGGTGGCCGCCGTCATCGCGGCGATCTACCCGTTCACCAAGCGCTTCCTCGCGATCCCGCAGGCCTGGCTGGGCCTGTGCTTCGGCTTCGGCATCCCCATGGCGCACGCGGCGCAGCTGGGCGAGGTGCCGACCCTCGCCTACCTGCTCTTCGCCGCCAACTTCTTCTGGGTGCTCGCCTACGACACGGAGTACGCGATGGTCGACCGCGACGACGACCTCGCCATCGGCATCAAGACCTCCGCGATCCTCTTCGGCCGGCACGACGTGGCCGCCGTCATGGCCTGCTACGCGGCCTTCCTGCTCGGCATGACGGGCATCGGCCTCGCGTACGGCTACGGCCCCGCCTACTTCGCGGGCCTCTTCGCCGCCTCGCTCGTCACCGCCTACCACTACCGCCTGATCCGCGGCCGCGAGCGCGAGGGCTGCTTCAAGGCCTTCCGCCACAACCACTGGATCGGCCTCGCGGTCTTCGCCGGCGTCGCCCTCGACAACCTGCCGAAGGGGCCGGTGGCCGGCTGAGCGCCGGCACCGCGCGCGGGAAGCCATGGGCCCGTCCGGCGACGCCATCCTCGTCCTGCTCGCGCACCCGTACCCCAGGCGCTCGCGCGCCTGCGCCGCGCACGTGGCCGCCCTCGAAGGGCTCGCCCGCGTGGAGGTGCGCTCGCTCTACGACCGCTATCCCGATTTCGACGTCGACGTGGCCGCCGAGCAGGCCGCGCTCGCGGCGGCCGGCCTGGTCGTCTGGCTGCACCCGCTGCACTGGTACGGCGAGCCGGGCCTGCTCAAGCACTGGATGGAGAAGGTGCTCGCGAAGGGCTGGGCGCACGGCCCGGGGGGCGAGGCGCTGCGCGGCAAGGACTGCCTCTGGGCCGTCACCGCCGGCGGGGACGAGGCCGCCTTCACGGCGGCGGGCCGCCACCACGGCACGTTCGCGGGCTTCGCGGCGCCGGTGGAGGCGACCGCGCGCTATTGCGGGCTCGGCTGGCTGGAGCCGCACGTGGTGCTCGGCGCGCACGTGATCGAGGCGGCGGCCCTCGAGCGCGCGGCGCGCGCCTTCCGCGGCCGCCTCGAGGCCTGGCGCGCCGCGCGCGCGGGGGCGGGCGCGTGACCGAGGCCCTCGTCTTCCTCGCCGCGGCGGTCGTGTGCGTGCCCCTCGCGGCGCGCCTGAAGCTCGGCTCCGTGCTGGGCTACCTGCTGGCGGGCATGGCCATCGGGCCGTGGGGCCTCGCGCTGGTGGGCGACGTGGCCGAGACGCTGCACCTGGCCGAGCTGGGCGTGGTGCTCATGCTGTTCGTGATCGGCCTGGAGCTCGACCCCCGGCGCCTGGCGAGCATGCGCCGCGAGGTGTTCGGCGGCGGCTCGCTGCAGCTCACCGCCTGCGGCGTGGCGCTCGCCGGCGCGCTGCTCGCGCTCGGCCTGCCCTGGCAGGCGGCGCTCGTCACGGGCCTCGCGCTCGGGCTCTCCTCGACCGCGATCGCGGTGCAGGCGATGACCGAGCGCAACGAGCTCGCCACGCCCACGGGCCGCACGGCCTTCGCGATCCTGCTCTTCCAGGACATCGCGGCGATCCCCCTCATCGCGCTCGTGCCGCTGCTCGCCGCCGGGCCGGTGGCCTCGGGGATGCAGGGCTGGGAGCGCTTCGCCCTCGCCTTCGCGGCGGTGGCCGGCGTGATCGTGATCGGGCGCTACCTCACGCGCCCGCTCATGCGCCTGGTGGCGAAGACGGGCGTGCGCGAGCTCTTCACCGCGTTCGCGCTGCTGCTCGTGATCGGCATCGCGCAGCTCATGACGGCCGCGGGCATGTCGATGGCCCTGGGCGCCTTCCTCGCCGGCGTGCTGCTCGCGGGCTCCGAGTACCGCCACGCCCTCGAGACCGACATCGAGCCCTTCAAGGGCCTGCTGCTGGGCCTGTTCTTCATCGCGGTGGGCATGACGGTCGATTTCGGCCTGCTCGGCTCGAAGACGGGCCAGGTGCTGCTGCTCGTGGCCGGCTTCCTCGCGATCAAGGTCGCGGCGCTGTGGCTCGTCGGCCGCGCGCTGGGGGTCACGGCGCGCCAGCGCATGCTCTTCGCCTTCCTGCTCTCGCAGGGCGGGGAGTTCGCCTTCGTGGTCTTCGCCTCGGCGCGCGCGGCCGGCGTGCTCCCGCGCGACTGGGAGGCCCTGCTCACCATCGCCGTGGCGCTCTCGATGGCCGCCACGCCCGTGCTGCTGCTCGCCCACGACCGCTGGCTGTGCCGCAAGGCGGAGCACGAGCGCCCCCCGGACGCCATCGACGAGCGCGCGCCGGTGATCATCGCGGGCTTCGGGCGCTTCGGCCAGATCGTCGGGCGCATGCTCTTCGCCAACGGCATCCGCGCCGTGGTGCTCGACCACGACCCCGACCAGATCGACATGCTGCGGCGCTTCGGCTACCGCGTCTTCTACGGCGACGCGACGCGCCTGGACCTGCTGCGCGCCGCGGGCGCGGACCGGGCGACGCTCCTGGTGAACGCCATCGACGACGTGCAGGCGAGCCTCGCGCTCACCGACCGCGTGCGCGCCGATTTCCCGAACCTGCGCATCGTGGCGCGCGCGCGCAACGTCTCGCACTACTTCGAGCTGCGCCTTCGCGGGGTCGAGGTGATCGAGCGCGAGACCTTCGAGTCGGCGCTCCGGCTCGGGCGCTCGGCGCTGGAGGCCCTGGGCGTGGAGCGCTTCCGCGCGCGCGAGATGGCCGACAAGTTCCGCCGCCACAACCTGTCGACGCTGGAGGCCTCGCTGCCGCATTATCAGGACGAGACGCGATTGCTCAACGCGGTGAAGGCCGGCCGCGAGGAGCTCGAGGAGCTCTTCGCGAAGGACCGCGAGCGCTTCGAGCGCGAGCAGGGCGAGGCCGACGGCTGGCGCTGACACCCGAGGAGACCCCATGCAGAAACCCAATCTCGATCCCGGCAAGCGCGTGTGGCTCGTGCCCGGCGTGCGCACGCCCTTCTGCCGCGTCGACGGCCCGCTCGCGAAGCTCGACGCCGTGGCGCTCTCGGTGCCCGTCGCGCAGGCGATGGGGCAGCGCCTGGCCGGCGGGCGGGCGGACCTGGTGGTGTGGGGCACCGTCGCCTCCAACCTCGGCTGGAGCAACATCGCCCGCGAGGTGCTCCTGGAGGCGGGCCTGGACCCGGCGACCCCCGCGTTCTCCACGGTGCTCGCGTGCTCGACGAGCATGGTGGGCGCCTTCGAGGCGGCCGGGATGCTCGGCGGCAGCCTGCAGCTCGCGATGGCCGGCGGCGTCGAGAGCATGAGCCGCGTGCAGATCGGCCTGTCGCAGGGCCTGTCGGACTGGCTGCGGCGCCTCTCGCAGGCGCGCACCTTCGGCGAGCGCGTGGACCGCTTCCTCGCCCTGCGCGCGGCGGACGTGAAGCTGCACGTGCCGGGCGTGAAGAACCGCGCCACGGGCCGCAGCATGGGCGAGCACTGCGAGGACATGGCCAAGGCCTGGAAGATCCCGCGCGAGGCCCAGGACCGGCTCGCCTTCGCTTCCCACGAGCGCGCGGTGAAGGCGCTCGCCGCGGGCTGGTTCGACGACCTGGTGGTGCCGGCGGGCGAGGCCACGCGCGACGGCATCCCGCGCGCCGACACCACCATCGAGAAACTCGCGAAGCTGCGGCCCGCCTTCGACCGCGCGGCGGGCACGATCACGGCGGGCAACGCCTCGCCCCTCACCGACGGCGCGGCCGCGCTCTGGGTGGCCACCGAGGGCGGGCTCGCGCGCCTGCCCGCCGGCGCCCCGCGCGCGCGCCTGGTCGACTGGGAGATCGCCGCCGTGGACATCTTCCACGAGGGCCTGCTCATGGCGCCGGCCTACGCGATCCCGCGCCTGCTCGGGCGCCACGGCCTGCGCCTGGCGGACATCGACCTGTGGGAGATCCACGAGGCCTTCGCCGCGCAGGTGCTGTGCAACGTCGCCGCGCTCGAGGACGAGGCCTTCGTGCGCGAGAAGGCCGGCGTCGCCGCCTCGCTCGGCGCCTTCCCGTGGGAAGGGCTCAATCCCCATGGCGGCAGCGTCGCCATCGGCCATCCCTTCGGCGCCACGGGCGCGCGCATCCTGTCGCAGGCGGTGAAGGAGCTGGCCGCCCTGGGCAGCGGCAAGCGCGCCCTCGTGTCGATCTGCGCCGATGGCGGCCTGGGCACCGTCGCCCTCCTCGAATCTCCCTGAGAACGGAAACCCGCGTGAACCTCCCGAAAGCCCTCCTCGCCCTCGCCGCGCTCCCCGCGGCCTTCCTCCTCGCCCAGCCCGTGCACGCGCAGGGCTTCCCGAACAAGAAGCCCGTCACGCTCGTGGTGCCCTTCGCCGCCGGCGGGGGCACCGACGCGCTCGCGCGGGAGCTCGCGAAGCCCCTGGGCGACAAGCTCGGCGTCTCCGTCGTCGTGGACAACCGCGGCGGCGGGGGCGGCTCGATCGCCGCGCAGCAGGTCACGCAGGCGAAGCCCGACGGCCACACGCTGCTGTTCGTCACCTCGACCTTCGTGACCGTGGCCGCCACCGACCGCAAGCTCGCCTACGACATCACGAAGGACTTCACGCCCGTGGCGATGCTCGGGCGCGGGCCGCTGCTGCTCGTGGTGAACCCGCAGGTGCCGGCGGCCACCGTGGGCGAGCTGGTGGCGCTCGCGAAGGCGAAGCCCGACTCGCTCAACTACGTGTCGGCGGGCCCGGGCAGCATCAACCACCTCTCCGGCGAGCTCTTCGTGCAGCGCACCGGCGCGCGCATGACGCACGTGCCGTACAAGGGCAGCGGCCCGGCCACGATGGACCTGATCGGCGGCCAGGCGCAGGTGTTCTTCGCCACGGTGCCCACGATCCTCGGGCAGGTGAAGGGCGGCAAGGTCCGGCTCGTCGCCACGACCGGCAAGGGCCGCTCCCGGCTCTTCCCCGACGTGCCCACCGTCATGGAGGCCGGCGTGAAGGACTTCGAGGTCGGCACCTGGTGGGGCATCGTCGCGCCGGCGGGCCTGCCCGCCGACGTCCTGGCGGCGCTCAACCAGGCGATCAACGAATCGACGGCGGGCGAGGCGCTCGCCCGGCGCTTCGTGGACGAGGGGGCGGAGCGCTTCGCGGGCACGCCGGCGCAGTTCGGCACGGCCCTCGCGCAGGAACTCGACGGCTGGCGCAAGGTCGTGCGCGGCGCCGGGCTCAAGATCGACTGAGGGGCGCGCGCCATGAAGATCGCCATCCTGCCCGGCGACGGCATCGGCCCGGAGATCGTGCAGTCCACGCGCCAGGTGCTCGAGCTCGTGAACCGCGCCCTGTCCCTGCGCCTCGCCTTCGAGCCGCTCGAGATCGGCCTGGACGCGCTTCGGCGCACCGGCACCACGTTCCCGCCCGAGGTGCTGGAGGCCTGCCGCGCCGCCGCCGGCCTGGTGCTCGGGCCCGTGTCGCACCAGGACTACCCGCCGCGCGCGCAGGGCGGCATCAATCCCTCCGGAGAGCTGCGCATCCGGCTGGACCTCTACGCGAACATCCGGCCCAGCCGCTCGCGGGAGGGCATGCCGCACTGGGGCCGCACGCCCATGGACCTCGTGATCGTGCGCGAGAACACCGAGGGCTTCTACGCGGACCGCAACATGCACCAGGGCCCGGGCGAGTTCATGCCCACGCCGGACCTGGCCATCGCGCTGCGCAAGGTGAGCGCGAAGGCCTCGGCGCGCATCGCGCGCAGCGCCTTCGAGCTGGCACGCTCGCGCCGGCAGAAGGTGACCGCGGTGCACAAGCAGAACGTGATGCGCGTCTCGGACGGGCTCTTCCTCGCCGAGGTGCGCAAGGTGGCGGTCGCCTACCCGGAGGTCGCCTACGAGGAGCAGCTCGTCGATTCCATGGCCGCGCTGCTGGTGCGCGATGCCGCGCGCTACGACGTGATCGTCACCACCAACATGTTCGGCGACATCCTCTCGGACGAGGCGGCGGAACTCTCCGGGAGCCTGGGCCTCGCCGGGTCGCTGAACGCGGGCGAGCGCCACGCGATGGCGCAGGCGAGCCACGGCTCGGCGCCGGACATCGCCGGGCAGGACAGGGCGAACCCGGTCTCGCTGCTGCTCTCGGCGGCGATGCTGCTCGACTGGCTCTCGCGCAAGCACACGGCGCCGGCCCTCGCGCGGGCGGCCGCGGCGATCGAGGCCGCCATCGACACGCTGCTCGCGGACCCCGCCCGGCGCACGGCGGACCTGGGCGGGCCCCTGGGCACGCGGGCCTTCACCGAGGCGCTTTGCGGGCAGGTCGAACGGGCGCTTGCCGGCCGGCCGGGGTAGGTGAACAATCCGGCGACGGGCGGGAAGTCCCCGCCCGGGCAGGATCCAAAAAACAGCAAACGATTCCGACATGGGGGAGAGATGAACAAGCACAGGCATTTCCGACCGGCCCGGCTCTGCGCCGCGGCCTTCGCGCTGGCCGTATCCACGACCGCCCTGGCGCAGGTGGGCTTCCCGCCGCCGCCGCCCAAGGTGAGCCCCGCCGCCGGCGTGATCGACATGCACGTGCACCCGGCGCCGGACGTCTTCGGCCGCGCGCTCACCGACATCGAGATGGCCACGGTGGCGCGGCGCAAGGGCATGCGCGGCCTGGTGCTCAAGAACCACGTGGTCACCACGGCCGACCGCGCCGCCACGGCGATGGAGGCGGTGCCCGGCATCGAGGTCTGGGGCGGCATCGTCCTCAACAACTCCGTCGGCGGCGTGAACCCGATGGCCGTCGAGTGGATGCACCGCATGTCCGGCGGCCGAGGCAAGGTGGTGTGGCTGCCGACCTTCGATTCCGACAAGCACATCAAGACGCTCGTGGACCGCAACAAGTCCGGCATCGAGGTCGCGCCCGGGGGCAAGGTGACGGCCGCGATGGACGAGGTGCTGAGAATCATCGCGCGCGAGAACCTGCTCCTCGCCACCGGCCACATCCACGCCGACGAGGTGGTCGCGGTCGTGAAGCGCGCGAAGGAGCTGGGCGTGAAGAACATCATCGTCACGCACGGCCTCACCAACATCCCCGGCCTCACGATGGCCCAGGCGAAGGAAGTGGTGAAGATGGGCGCGGTGATCGAGGTGTGCTACCTGCAGTTCATGACCGGTCCCGACGCGCAGTACGCGTGGATGAAGCACTGGAACCAGGTCGCCACCAAGCAGGTGCTCGAGGCGATGAAGGAGCTGGGCCCCGAGGGCATCGTGCTCTCCTCCGACCTCGGCCAGCAGGGCATGATGATGCCGCCCGACGGCATCGAGAACACGATCGGCGCGCTGCGCGCCGCCGGCGTGTCGCAGGCCGACATCGACACGATGATGAAGAAGAACCCCGCGCGCCTGCTCGGGCTCGCGAGCTGACCTCGCAGGAAGGGGGCGGCGCCCGGCGCCGCCCCCGGCTTCCCCCCACTCTTCCGCAGGCCGCGCCATGACCACCTCCCTCGTGCTGACCGCCATCGGCCCCGACCGGCCCGGCCTCGTGAGCCTGCTGTCCGACTGCGGCAAGCGCCACGGCGCCAACTGGGCCGGCAGCCGCATGGCGAGCCTCGCCGGCCGCTTCGCCGGCATGGTCCATTTCGAGGTCGACGACGTGGATGCCGAAGCGCTCGTGGCGGCCCTTCGCGGGCTCGAGTCCTCGGGCCTGCGCATCGTGATCGAGCGGGGCGCGCGAATCCCGTCGGTGCCTTCTCGACGCGTTCGCCTGGAGCTCGTCGGCCACGACCGGCCGGGCATCGTGCACGACCTGTCCGGGAGCCTCGCCGACCTGGGCGTGAGCATCGACGAGCTGCACACCCAGGTGGTGAGCGGCGCGATGTCCGGCGGCACGCTCTTCAAGATGAAGGCGCTGCTGTCGGTGCCGCCGGGCCTCGCCGACGCGCAGCTGCAGCGCGGGCTGGAATCGCTCGCCAACGAGATGATGGTCGACCTCGAGGTCGGCGACCCCGCCGCGGGCTGACCGCCGGGCCCTTCCGCGAGCGGCTTCCCGGCCGCGCGCCTGCGCAACCCGCGACACCACGACCACCGGAGCCCCCATGGAATTCGCCACGCTCGCCGTCGACCGCCAGGACGCGGTCGCCACGATCCAGCTGAACCGCCCCGACCGCGCCAACGCGATGGAGGAGGCGATGTGGCGCGAGCTGCCCGCGGCGCTGCGCTGGGCCGACGAGACGCCGCAGGTGCGCGTCGTGGTGCTGCGCGGGGCGGGGAAGCATTTCACCGCCGGCATCGACCTCGCCATGCTCGCGGGCCTGGCCGCGCGCATCCGCGACGAGGACGAGGCGCGCAGCCGCGAGAAGCTGCGCCGGCTCATCCTCGGGCTGCAGGAGGCCCTCACCGCCGCCGAGCGTTGCCGCAAGCCAGTCATCGCCGCGATCCACGGGGCGTGCATCGGCGGGGGCATCGACCTCGTCACCGCCTGCGACCTGCGCTACTGCACGGCCGACGCGCGCTTCGCCGTGAAGGAGATCGACGTGGGCATGGCCGCCGACGTGGGCACGCTCCAGCGCCTGCCGCGCCTGGTGGGCGAGGCGGTGGCGCGCGAGCTGGCCTACACCGGCCGCACGGTCGACGGGCGCGAGGCGCAGGCCCTGGGCCTCGTGAACCGCTGCTTCGACGACGAGGCCGCGCTCGCCGCGGGCGTGGGCGAGATCGCCCGCACCATCGCCGCGAA
>JBGAOO010000265.1:0-4906 GCA_044221765.1 Usitatibacteraceae bacterium
GGGCCCGTCGATCGTGGCGCAGGTGAGGCTCCTGGACGGCACGTGGGCGAGGTTCGATTCGCGCCTGCCGAGGGAAGCCGCCAGCCTGCCGTGGCGCCTGCTCGCCGCGCTGGGCGTGCTCCTCGCCGCCGTCCTGCTGCTGTCCTGGTGGGCCGTGCGCCGCGTCACGCGCCCGCTCGAGGTGCTCGCCAACGCGGCCGACGAGCTCGGGCGCGACATCCACCGCCCGCCCCTGCCGCTGGACGGCCCCGCCGAGCTGCGCCGGGCCGCGGTCGCCTTCAACACCATGCAGTCGCGCCTGGCGGCCCTCATCGAGGAGCGCACGCGCACGCTGGCCGCGATCTCGCACGACCTCAAGACGCCGATCACGCGCATGCGCCTGCGCGCGGACCTGCTGGAGGACGAGCGCCTGCGCGAGAAGTTCGAGAAGGACCTGCTCGAGATGGAGGCGCTCGTCACGCAGGCGCTCGCCTACATGCGCGGGCTGGGCGATCGCGAGCCGGTGCAGCTGGTCGACGTCATGGGATTGCTCGAGAGCGTGCAGGCGGACAACGCGGAAATGGGCCGCACGGTGACGATCGAGGGCCGCGCCGCGCAGCCGTACGCCGGCATGCCGCGGCTGCTGGCGCGCTGCATCGGGAACCTCGTCGACAACGCCGTGCTCTACGGCTCGCGCGCCGAGATCCGCGTGGCGCAGGACGCGGCCGGCCTCCGCATCCGCATCCGCGACCACGGCCCCGGCATCCCGGCAGGCGACCGGGAAAAGGTGTTCGAGCCCTTCTTCCGCCTCGAAGGTTCGCGCAGCCGCGAGACGGGCGGCACCGGCCTGGGCCTGGGCATCGCGCGCGACATCGCCCGCCTGCACGGCGGGGACGTGACCCTGCACGACGCCGAGGGCGGCGGCCTGGAAGTGCTGCTCGCGCTACCGGCGAAAGCCGCGCCGGCCGCCTGAGGCCAACCGCCGACCGCAAGGCCCGGTCCCGCGCCCGGCCTCAGACGATGCCGCGCTCCGCGTACGGCTCGCCGCGCGCCACCCGCTCGTAGCCCAGGCGGGACAGGTCGATCGTGCGGAACTCGCCGTGCACCAGGAGCTCGGCGATCGCGCGCCCGGCCGCCGGGGCGTGCATCATGCCGTGCCCGGAGAAGCCGGCCACGGTGAAGAGGTTGCCGCAGCCGGCGCGCCACGGGCCGATCACCGGGTTGCCGTCCAGCTCGCACTGCTCGTAGAGCCCGGACCACGTGCGGTGGCACTTCGCCGCCTCCATCGCGGGGAAGCGGTGCGCGAGCGCCGGCCATACCTCGCGCTCGAACCAGCCGTGGTCCACCTCGAAGTTGAAGCCGCGCGGCTCCTCGCCCGAGACCAGGCCGCCCGAGTAGCCCCCGGCCTCGGGCCGGAAGGCGAGCCGCGCGAGGTCCTTCACGTAAGGCAGGGGCTCGAGCTTCGTCGCGCAGGAGAAGAAGTGCTCGAAGCGGCGCATGGGCGCGATGGGCAGCGCCATGCCCGCCATCGCCGCCACCTGCGCCGACCACGCGCCCGTCGCGTTGACGAACGCCCCGGCGCGCAGGACGGCCCCCGAGGCGAGCGTGGCCGACACGACCGAGGCGCCCGAGACCTGGAGCGAGGCCACGCGGTCCTTGAGGTACGTGACGCCCAGCGAGCGCGCCTTGCGCCGGAAGCCCTGCAGGAAGCCGGAGGGATCGCACCAGCCGTCCTGCGGGCTGTGCACGCCCCCGCCCAGGTCGTCCACGCGCATCGAGGGGAAGCGCTCCTTCACCTGCGCGGGCGAGAGCAGGTCGACCCGCGCGCCGCAGGCCACCTGGACGGCGTGGTTCTCCTCGAGGACGCGCATCGCCGACGGCGGCACGATGAAGAGGTAGCCGCCCTCCTTCCACTCGATCTCGGCCGGCTCCCCGCCCACGGCCATGGCGCGCGCGAAATCGCGGATGAACGGGATGGAGAAGTTCGACATCGCGATGTTCTCGGGGCAGGAGAACAGGCGTCGCGCGCCGCCGGAGGCGCGCACGCTCGAGGCGAACTCGTAGGTGGGATCGGGCTCCACCACCACGACCTCGAGCGAGGGCGCGAGCGACTTGAGGAAATACGCGGTGCTCGAGCCCATGAGGCCGCCGCCGGCGATGGCGACATCGGCCCGGCCGGCGGGCGAATCGGATGGCGTGGTCATGCCCGCATCGTCGCCCGCGCGCCGGCGCCTGTAAATGCGGCGCCTCAAGGCGCGATTTGCTAGGCTCGTGCCATGTGCCTCATCGCGATCGCCTGGCGCGCCCATCCCGGTTTCCCGCTCGTGGTGGCGGCCAACCGGGACGAGTGGCGCGAGCGCCCCGCGCTCCCCGCGCACTGGTGGCCGGAGCACCCGCACCTGCTCGCCGGGCGCGACCTGCAGGCCGGGGGCACGTGGATGGGGATCACGAAGGGCGGCCGCTTCGCGGCCGTGACCAACTTCCGCGACCCGTCGGACCGGCGCTCCACCGCCCCCTCGCGCGGGGCCCTGGTCGCGCAGTTCCTGCTCGGCCGGGACAGTCCCGGGGACCATCTCGCGGGCCTCGCCGCGCGCGCCCCGGCCTACAACGGCTTCAACCTGCTGGCCGGGGACGGGAACTCGCTCTGGTACTTCGGCAGCCGCGAGGGCGTGGCGCGCGAGGTCGAGCCGGGCGTGCACGCGCTCTCGAACCACCTGCTCGACGAGCCCTGGCCCAAGGTGCGGCTGGCGCGCGAAGCGATGCGCGCGAGCCTCGCGGGCGGCGACGAGCCGCTCTTCGCGATGCTCTCGGACACGACGCCAGCGCCCGATGCGCTCCTGCCCGACACCGGCGTGGGCCTCGCCCGCGAGCGCCTGCTCTCGCCGGCGCTCATCGTCGGCGAGCGCTACGGCACCCGCGCCTCGACGGTGCTGCGCGTGGACGCCTCCGGCGCGGTGCATCTCGAGGAGCGCACGCGCGATGCGACGGGCACCGTCACAGGCCGGGAAAGCGTCGATTTCCGGCTCGCCGGCTGATCCGCGTCAGGTCGCCTCGCAGCCCTGCCGCCCGCCGGTCGAGGACCGTTGATCCCGGTCAAAGTTGCACTTCACATGCCTGTTAACTTCCCGGGAAGAAGTCCCGTCCCGGGGCTCGAGGGAGCAGACATGAGAACCGACATCATCCGCACGCTCGCCCGAGGCGCCGCCGCGCTCGCCTTCGCGGCGCTGGGCCTCGCGCTCGCACAGGCCGCCGACCCCCCCGCCGCCAAGCCCGCCGCGACCAAGGTCGCCGCGCCGGCGAAGCCCGCCACGCCGGGCAGGATGCCCGCCGGCAACAAGGAATGCCTCGAGTGCCACGAGGAACTCAAGGAGTTCCACGACCCGGGCAAGCACAGGACGGTGGCCTGCACCGAGTGCCACACCGGCACCGACGCGCACCTGAAGAAGAAGAGCGTGCGCCCGGCCACGAACACGGACCCGGCCAAGTGCGGCTCGTGCCACAGGAACCAGTTCGAGACGATGTACAAGATGAACTTCGCGAAGACCGCGCGCAACGAGAAGAGCCAGCTCACCGGCGTCTCGCCCAACCCCGCGTGGGAGAAGCTGATGGGCCCGCACGGCTTCACGAAGGAGCACAACATGCCGCGCTCGCACGCCTTCGCGCTCTACGACCAGCTCGTGGTCGACCGCGCCTTCGGCGGGCGCTTCGAGAACAAGTACGGCTGGGGCGACCTCGCGCGCGCCGGCGGCAACTTCAACATCTGGGACGTGCTGGTCGACAAGTACCCGGGCGAGCCGCACAAGGCCTTCCGCCCCGGCACCGCCGCCGCCGCGAACCCCGTGTGCATGTCCTGCAAGACCGCCGACCACATCCTCGACTGGGCCTACCTGGGCGACCCGGACCCGAAGGCGAAGTGGAGCCGCACCTCGAAGGTGCAGGACTTCGTGAAGGACACGAAGCACTCGCTCAACTGCATCTTCTGCCACGACCCGCACGGCGCGCAGCCGCGCATCATCCGCGACGGCCTCATCCAGGCGCTCACCCGCCCCGAGAAGGACACGCTCTGGCACAAGGACGCCAAGGCCGGGAAGGTGGACGTGAAGGAACTCGGCCAGCGCGGCTTCACGCGCAAGATCGCGATCCTCGACAAGTACGACACCAAGCTGCAGTGCGGCCAGTGCCACGTCGAGTACAACTGCAACCCGGGCACCGATCCGTCGACCGGCCAGCCGGTCACCATGGCCGACCAGCGCACCAACCACTTCCCGCTCAAGAACGTGAACGACCTGGCGCAGCACTACCGCGACCTCAAGTTCCGCGACTTCAAGCACGCCATCACCGGCGCCCTGCTCTGGAAGGCGCAGCACCCGGACGTCGAGGTGTACTACGGCTCGGTGCACGACAAGGAAGGCGCGATGTGCCACACCTGCCACATGCCCAAGGAGAAGGACAAGAAGACGGGCAAGACCTTCACCTCGCACTGGCAGACGAGCCCGAAGGAGTACGTGAAGGAGGCGTGCCTGGGTTGCCACAAGACGTGGAACGCGGAGCAGGCGAAGTACACCGTCGACTCCCTCAAGAACCGCTACCAGGGCAAGCTGCGCAAGGCCGAGTACTGGCTCACGCGCATGATCGACAAGTTCGAGGAGGCGAAGAACCTCGGCGTGGACGAGGCCACCCTGAACGCCGTGCGCGAGAAGCACTACGAGGCGCACGTGCACTGGGAATTCTGGACCGCCTCCAACGGCTCGTACTTCCACAACCCGAAGCTCGCCGACGAGTCGATCAACAAGGGCATGGTGATCTCGCAGGAGGCCATCGGGATCCTCGAGGGCGCCATGGCGAAGAAGCGCACCGTGGCCGTCGCCGCGCCCGCCCCGGCCGCCGCGCCCGCCCCCGCGGCCGCGCCCAAGCCGGCCGCGCCGAA
>JBGAOO010000266.1:0-4899 GCA_044221765.1 Usitatibacteraceae bacterium
GAAGGGCCCGGCCTGCTGGCCGTTCACCGCGACATGGAAGGCGACGGCCCCGGGAAGCGGCGGCGGGCCGCCCGCGGCGGCCGGCGCGGCCGCGCCCATGCCCATCGCGTTGGCCATCTGCGCGCCCATCGCCATCCCCGCGCCCAGGCCCACCCCGGCGCCGGCCAGCCCGCCGGGGTTGTTGGCCGCGTCCTTGATGGCGGAAGCCGCCTCGTACTGCGTGTAGGCCTGCAGGTTGCCGATCGCCGCGATGGCACCGCGCTTGTCGATGGCCTTCTCCACTTCCTCGGGCAGGCCGATGTCCTGGACCTGCACCTCGACCAGCTCGATGCCGAGCGTGGTGAACTCCGGCGCCAGGCGCTCGCGCAGGCGGTTGCCGATCTCGGTCACCTTCGCCTCGAGCTCGATGATCGGGATGCCCAGCTCCGGCATCACTTCCTTGATGCGCAGCCCGATCTTGCCGCGCAGGTTCTCCTGGATGCCGTCCGTGGTGAAGCGCCCCTCGGTGCCGACCAGGTCCTTCACGAACGTGCCGGCGTCGCTCACGCGGATCGCGTAGAGGCCGAAGGCGGTGGCGCGGACCATGCCGAAATCCTTGTCGCGCATCATCGCCGGGCCGGGCGTGCCCCACTTGAGGTCGGTGAACTTGCGCGTCGAGACGAAGTACACCTCGGCCTTGAAGGGGCTGTTGAACCCGTACTTCCAGCCGCGAAGGGTGGAGAGGATCGGCAGGTTCTGCGTGGTGAGATCGTGCGTGCCGGGCTTGAAGACGTCCGCGAGCTTGCCCTCGTTGATGAAGACGGCCACCTGCCCTTCGCGAACCACCAGCTTCGCGCCGTACTTGATCTCGTTCTGGTAGCGTTCGAACCGGTAGGCGAGCGTGTCCTTCGAATCGTCCAGCCACTCGACGATGTCGATCAGTTCGCCCATCAACTTGTCCCAAAGCGCCATGGCGTCCCCTTCGTGAAGGAATGGAAGGCTGCCGGAAGGTCCCCCGGCCGGGATGCGTAAGGTACCCTTGGTGGGCCCCCAAGACAATCCTGCCCCCGTGACCGTTACCGTCGCCGAATTGCATGTCTATCCCGTCAAGGGCCTGGCCGGCATCCGCCTGTCCCGCGCCCGCCTCACCCCGCGCGGGCTCGAGCACGACCGGCGCTTCATGGTGGTCGATGGCGCGGGGACTTTTCTCACCCAGCGCGAGCACCCCCGCATGGCAACCGTCTGGACCGAGATCGCGGATGGCGAGCTTCTGCTGTCCGCGCCGGATCGGGGCGAGGTGACGCTTCCGCTCGCTCCCGACGCGGGGGAGCGCCTTTCCGCAAGGGTCTGGAACAGCCTCTGCGAGGCGATCGCGCCGTCCCCCGAGGCCGACGCGTGGCTCTCGGATTTCCTGGGGCTCGCCTGCCGCCTCGCCTACATGCCCGAGTGGAGCGAGCGCCAGGTGAACCCGGCCTACGCCGGGCCCGGGCACCTCGTGGGCTTCGCCGACGGCTATCCGGTCCTCGTCACCTCGGTCTCGTCGCTCGCCGACCTGAACGCGCGCCTGCGCCATCCCGTCCCGATGAACCGGTTTCGCCCGAACCTCGTCGTGGCGGGCGCGCCGGCCTACGCGGAGGACGATTGGCGAGAGCTTCGCGCGGGCGAGGCGCGCCTGCGCATCGCCAAGCCCTGCGAGCGTTGCCAGGTGACGACAACCGACCAGGCCACCGGCGAGGTGCGCGGCGCCGAACCGCTCGCCACGCTGTCGGCCTACCGCGCGACGGCGGACTATTCCAGTCGCTTCGGGATGAATGCCGTCGTGCTCCAGGCGGGCCTCGTCGAGGAAGGCGCGGCGCTCGCCCTTTCCGGCGGCGAGGGCTCGCTCGGCCCGCCTTGACTCGCATCAAGGGAGGCCCGCCGGCGGGATGCCACGATCCGGTCAGCCCCTTCCCGCCATGAACCCACCCTCGCCCGAGCACGGCGCGCCGGCTGCCACGCCCGAGCCGTTCCACCTGACGCGGCGCTTTTCCGTGCTGGCCCTCGCCTGCGTCGTCGCCTTCGCCGCGGCGCTCGGCTTCGTCCTGTCCCGCCTGCTGGCCGACAAGCTGCTCACCCGCGATGCGGTCGTCACGATGGAATTCGTGCAGAGCATCGTGAGCACCGACGAGACGGCGCCCTTCTTCCAGCCGGCCGGTCCCGCCTCGCTCAATGCGGCGCTCGCGGATTCCTTCAAGCATTTCGCCCTGATGCCGGACGTGCTTCGCGCCAACGTCTACACGCCCGACAGGCGGGCGATCTGGTCGAGCGACCGCAACATCATCGGCCGGCAGTTCGGCGCGAACGAGGAGCTCGACGATTCCCTGGCCGGCAGGCTCGTGTTCAAGAGCGGATTCGTGAGCAAGGAGGAGCACAAGGCGGCCGCGACGCCCCTCGCCGACGGCGCGCGCGCCCAGTTCGTCGAGATCTACGTGCCGGTGCGCGACGCGGGCGGGAAGGTGGTGGGCGTGGTGGAGCTCTACAAGACGCCGCATGCGCTCTTCGAGGCGATCCGCGACGGCCAGCGCACCATCAGCCTCGCGGCCGCGCTGGGCGGCCTGGCCCTCTACGCAGTGCTGATCGGCATCGTCCGGCGGGCGGACCGGATCATGCGCGACCAGCAGCGCCGCCTGCTCGAGGGCGAGCGGCTCGCCGCCGTGGGCGAGATGGCCGCCACCGTCGCGCATGCGATCCGCAACCCGCTCGCCTCGATCCGATCCTCGGTCGAGGTGGCGCTCGACGGCGATGCGGGCGGCTTCCGCGAACCGGGCGAGGACATCATCGCCGAGGTCGACAAGGTGGAGGAGTGGATCCGCCAGATCCTCGCCTTCTCCCGGCCGGGCAGCATGATGCTCGAGTCGGTGAACCTGGACGCGCTCGTGCGCAAGGGGCTCGGCGCCTGCCAGCGCGACATCGACCGGTTCGCCATCCGCGTGGAGGCCGACCTGCGCGAGCCGCCCGTGTCCGCCCGCGGCGATGCCGCGCTCGTCGAGCACGTCCTGCTGGGCCTGCTGGGCAACGCGATCGACGCGATGCCGCGCGGCGGCGTCCTCGTCGTGTCCACCTCGACCGGTCGCGGCGGGAGCGAGGTGCTCGTCCGCGACACCGGCGCGGGCATCAGCGCCGAGGACCTGCCGCGCGTCTTCGAGCCGTTCTTCACCACCAAGGCGCGCGGCACGGGGCTGGGCCTGCCGCTCGCGCGCCGCGTCGTGGAGCGCATGGGGGGCACCCTCGCCCTCGAGAGCCAACCCGGCGCCGGCACGACCGCGCGCCTCACCCTGCCCGCCTGAGACCGCCATGTCGCTCGCGATCCTGGTCATCGACGACGAGCCCACGCTCGTGAAGAACATCCGCGTCTATCTCGGCCGGCACGGCCACGAGACCGAGGCGGCCGGCAGCGCCGAGGATGGCCTCGCCCTCCTGGACACCTTCCAGCCGGACGTCGTCCTGCTCGACTTCCACCTGCCGGGCATGAACGGGCTCGAGGCCCTCGGGCGGATCCTGGCACGCCGGCCGGACACGAAGGTCATCATGATCACCGGCCACAGCAGCGTGAAGGTGGCCGTGGACGCGATGAAGGCGGGCGCCTATGACTATGTCTCCAAGCCGCTCGTGCTGGGCGAGCTGCAGCTGCTCCTCGAGCGCGCGAGCGGGCGCGAACGCATCGAGCAGGCGCTGGGCTACTACACGCGGCGCGAGGGCCGCGGCGCCGGCATGGAGGCGATGGTCGGCGAGAGCCCGGGCATGCTCGAGCTCAAGGGCACGATCGCGCGCCTGCTCGAGGCCGAGGCCCGCATGACCGAGGGGACGCCCCCCGCCGTGCTCGTGGTGGGAGAGACGGGCACGGGCAAGGAGCTGGTCGCGCGCGCCCTGCACTTCGGCGGTCCGCGCGCGGAGAAGCCCTTCGTGGAGATGAATTGCGCCTCGATCCCGACGCAGTTGCTCGAATCCGAGCTGTTCGGCCACGAGCGCGGCGCCTTCACGGATGCTCGCACGCGCCGGGCGGGACTGGCGGAGGCCGCCCACGGCGGCACGCTCTTCCTGGACGAGATCGGGGACACCGATCTCGCCATCCAGGCGAAGCTGCTCAAGCTCATCGAGGAGAAGTCCGTCCGCCGCCTGGGCAGCGTGCGCGACACGCGCGTGGACGTGCGCATTGTCGCCGCCACCCACCAGCCGCTCGAGGATCGCATCCGCGAGGGCCGGTTCCGCGCCGATCTCTACTATCGCCTGCGCGGCGTCCAGCTGCGCGTGCCGGCGCTGCGCGAGCGGGGCGAGGACATCGTCCGCCTGGCCCGGCATTTCCTCGCCATGCATGCCGGCCGCTACGGGCGCTCGGGGCTCGCCTTCACGCCGGAGGCCGAGGCCATGCTGCGCGCGCATCCCTGGCCGGGCAACGTGCGCGAGTTGCGCAACGTCGCCGAGGAGGCCGCGCTGCTGGGACGCACCTCCCGCATCGGGCCAGAGGATCTCGGCGCCTTCGCGGCGCACGGCGCTGCGGCCCACGCGCTCGCCCCGCGGGCGCCCGACCCGGGCACGGCTTCCCCCGGCCTCCCTCAAGCCCCTCCTGGCGCCGCCCCCCTCGTGCCCGCCGTGATTCCGGACGAAGGCATCGACCTGGAGCAGGTGGAACGGCGACTGGTCGAGATGGCGCTCCAGCAGGCCGACTGGAACGTCACGCGCGCCGCGCGGCTGCTGGGGCTCACGCGCGACACCATGCGCTACCGCATCGAGAAGTTCGACCTCGCGCCCGGTCCCGCGCAGGATTGAGGCCGCCGCCCCCCGCGCCACTCAGGCATCGCGCACGGCCCATGCCGCGAGGGACACCCAGCCGGCCATGAAGCAGACGCCTCCCACCGGCGCGTAGGGTCCCGGCGAGGCGCC
>JBGAOO010000267.1:0-4896 GCA_044221765.1 Usitatibacteraceae bacterium
CGGTCGGCGAGCGCCTTGCGCTTGCCCTCGTCGATCGCCTCCACCTCGATGACCTTCGTCACCTTCACGAGCGAATAGCCCGAGGGCGTGGCGACGCCGAGCACCGCGGGAAGCTTCTTCGCGTCGGCGCGGAACACGCGGTCGATCACCTGGGGCGCGAGCCCGCCGGGCTTCTGCCGGTTCACGGCGAGCGGCGCGGGCCACTTGAGCCCTTCTTCCTTGCCTTCCTGCGCGGCCTTGAGCTTCGCCTCGCCGTCGGCGGCCGCGAGCTTGAGCGCTTCCTCGCGCTTCAGCTGCATCTCGATGACGGGCTTCACCACCTCCAGGGGTCGCTGCTCGCCGGGCTTGTGCTCCAGGATGCGCGCGGCCACGAGCACGCCGGGGGCGACCTCGATCGCCGAGGTGTTGCGCTTCGCCTTGATCGCGTTCTCCGAGAAGATCTCGGCGATCAGCTTGGGGTTGGCGAGCACCGGCGGGGCGCCGCCGCCCTTGGAGAACCAGCCCGATTGCTGGACCGGGAGCTTCAGCTGGTCGGCGGCGGGCTTGAGGCTCGTGGACTGCTCGTAGACCAGGTTCGCGAGGCTCTCGGCCGCCTCGGCGAAGCGGCGCGAGGCCGCGGACTTCTTGAGCTCGGCCTCGATCTCGGGCGTGGCCTCGGCGAGGCTCTTGCCCTTCTCGGGCTTCACGTCGGCCACGCGGATCACGTGCCAGCCGAAATCCGACTTGACCGGCCCCACGATCTCGTCCTTCTTCGCGCCGAAGGCCGCCTCCTCGAAGGGCTTCACCATCGCGCCGCGCGCGAACAAGCCCAGGTCGCCGCCCTGGGCGGCCGACCCCGGATCCTGCGACTCGCGCTTGGCCACCTCGGCGAAGGACGCGGGCTTCTTGCGCACCTCGGCGGCGATCGCCTGGGCCTTCGCCTCGATCGCCTTGCGCTCGGCCTCGGTCGCGTCGGGCTTCACGGCGAGCAGGATGTGGCTCGCGCGGCGCTCCTCGCGCTGCACGAAGCGCGCCTGGTTGGCCTCGTAGAACTTCGCCACGTCCTGCGGGTCGACCGGCGTGCGGGCGGCCAGCGTGTCGAGCGAGAGCTCCACGTAGTCCACGCGCACCTGCTCGGGAATCGCGAAGCTGTCCTTGCGCGCCTCGTAGGCGGCCTGCAGCTGCTCCGGCGTGACGGTGGCCTTGGCGAGGAAGGCCTCGGGCGTCACCAGGATGACGCTCACCTCGCGGCTTTGCTCCGACAGGCGGATGAAGCCCTCGAGCGTCGAGCGCGGCACGATCGCCGAGGCGGCGATGGCGTCGCGAAAGCGCGCCAGGCGGAAATCCTCGCGCAGGCGCTCGTCCAGGCCCACGGGCGTGAAGCCCTGCGCGCGCGCGATCGCGTCGTAGCGGGCCTTGGAGAACTTGCCGTCCTCCTGGAAGGCCGGCTCGGCGGCGATGCGGTCGGCGAGCTGCCGGTCCGAGACGCGCACGCCGGCCTTCTCGGCACCCAGGCTGATCAGGCGCTCGTTGATCACGCGGTCGAGCACCCCGCGGCGGATCTCGGGGTTCTCCATGAGGGAGGCGTCGAAATTGCGCCCGAACTGCGCCTGGTAGGTGTCCTGCTGCTGGCGCAGCGCCTGGTCGAAGTCGCCCTGGCTCACGCGCAGCTTGCCGACGGTGGCGATCGTGTCCCCGCCGATGGGCGAGCGGAAGTAGTAGTCGATGCCGAAGAGGCCGAACGGGACGATGAGGAAGACCGCGAAGAAGAATCGGACGATCTTGTACTGCGCTAGCGTTCGGATCTTGTCGAGCATGGCGGTCGGCTTCCCGGGCCCGGCAGGCGGGCGGTCAAACAAAAAGGGCGAACCCGCACGGGTTCGCCCTGGTGGACTGGCGGAGTGGACGGGACTCGAACCCGCGACCCCCGGCGTGACAGGCCGGTATTCTAACCAACTGAACTACCACTCCTTAGGGCTTGCTCTGTTTCCCTCGGTCCAACCAGGCCCGGCCCGCGGGCCCTGGCCTTTCGCGGCTGGTGGGTGCTGAGGGGTTCGAACCCCCGACTTTCGCCTTGTAAGGGCGACGCTCTACCAACTGAGCTAAGCACCCGGGAAGCCTGCTAGTTTAGCGCATCGCGAAGCGCTTTTCCAGCACGGAACTTGGGGACCTTCGCCGCCTTGATCTTGATGGGCGCCCCGGTGCGCGGGTTGCGCCCGGCGCGCGAGGCGCGCTTGCCGACGTAGAAGGTGCCGAAGCCGACCAGGCTCACGCTGCCGCCCTTGCGCAGCGAGGTGCGGATGGCCGCCACGGCGCCCTCGAGGGCCCGGCCGGCGGCGGCCTTGGAGATGTCCGCGCTCTTGGCGATGGCGTCGATGAGGTCCGTCTTGTTCACGAAGAAGATCCTTGCGGGAAATCGGTTGGGTCAGTGCTTCACGACCAGGCCCTCGCCCGCGGGGGCGGGCGCGGCCGGCGGCGGGGCCGCGGCGTTGTCGTCGCGCAGGGGCACCGGCTTGGTCTCGAGCGCGCGGTCGAGGACTTCGTCGATCCAGCGCACCGGGATGATCTCGATCTGCCCCTTCACCTCCTCGGGCAGCTCCTCGGCCAGGTCCTTCACGTTCTCGTGCGGGATGAGCACGGTCTTCACGCCGCCGCGGTGCGCGGCCAGGAGCTTCTCCTTCAGCCCGCCGATGGGCAGCACCTCGCCGCGGAGCGTGATCTCGCCCGTCATCGCGACGTCGCAGCGCACCGGGATGCCGGTGAGCACCGACACCAGGGCGGTCGTGATCGCGATGCCCGCGCTCGGCCCGTCCTTGGGCGTGGCGCCCTCGGGCAGGTGGATGTGCAGGTCGAGGCTCTGGTAGAAATCCTCGGGGATGCCCAGGCGCTTGGCGCGGGCGCGCACCACGGAGATCGCGGCCTTGATCGACTCCTGCATCACCTCGCCCAGCTTGCCCGTGGTGACCGTGTTGCCCTTGCCGGGGACCTTCGCCGCCTCGACCGTGAGGAGCTCGCCGCCCACCTCGGTCCAGGCAAGGCCCGTCACCTGGCCGACCTGGTTCTCCTTCTCCGCGATGCCGTAGGTGTACTTGCGCACGCCCAGGTACTTGTCGAGGTTCTTCGCGTTGACCGTGACCGTCCCCTCCTTCTTCTTCATGAGGATGGACTTCACGACCTTGCGGCAGATCTTCGCCAGCTCGCGGTCGTAGCCGCGCACGCCCGCCTCGCGCGTGTAGTACCGGGCGATGTCGCGCAACGCCGACTCCGTGACGGCGAGCTCGCCTTCCTTGATGCCGTTCGACTTGAGCTGCTTGGGCAGCAGGTACTCGCGGGCGATGTGGACCTTCTCGTTCTCCGTGTAGCCGGACAGGCGGATCACCTCCATCCGGTCGAGCAGCGGCGGCGGGATGTTCAGCGTGTTCGCGGTCGCCACGAACATGACGTCCGAGAGGTCGTATTCCACCTCGACGTAGTGGTCGACGAAGGTGTGGTTCTGCTCGGGATCGAGCACCTCCAGCAGCGCCGAGGACGGGTCGCCGCGGAAGTCCATGCCCATCTTGTCGACCTCGTCGAGCAGGAACAGCGGGTTCCTCACGCCGACCTTGGCCATGTTCTGCAGGATCTTGCCGGGCATCGAGCCGATGTAGGTGCGGCGGTGGCCGCGGATCTCGGCCTCGTCGCGCACGCCGCCGAGCGACATGCGCATGAACTTGCGGTTGGTCGCGCGCGCGATCGACTGGCCCAGCGAGGTCTTGCCCACGCCGGGCGGGCCCACCAGGCACAGGATCGGCGCCTTGAGCTTGTCCACGCGCTGCTGCACCGCCAGGTACTCGACGATGCGCTCCTTCACCTTCTCCAGGCCGTAGTGGTCCGCGTCGAGGATCTTCTCGGAGTTCTTCAGGTCGTTCGAGACCTTGGTCTTCTTCTTCCAGGGCAGCGCGACCAGCGTGTCGATGTAGTTGCGCACCACGGTGGCCTCGGCCGACATGGGCGACATCAGCTTGAGCTTCTTCAGCTCCGCCTCGGCCTTCACGCGCGCCTCCTTGGGCATGTGCGCGCCCTTGATCTTCTTCTCGAGCTCGTCGAGGTCGGCGCCCTCCTCCGAGTCGCCCAGCTCCTTCTGGATCGCCTTCACCTGCTCGTTCAGGTAGTACTCGCGCTGGCTCTTCTCCATCTGGCGCTTCACGCGCCCGCGGATGCGCTTCTCGACCTGCATGATGTCGATCTCGGTCTCGAGCAGCTGCAGCAGCTGCTCCAGGCGGCGCGCCACCTCGAACATCTCGAGGATCTGCTGCTTCTGCTCGAGCTTGAGCGGCAGGTGCGCGGCGATCGTGTCCGACAGGCGCCCGGCGCCGTCGATGCCCGAGAGCGAGGTGAGCACCTCGGGCGGGATCTTCTTGTTGAGCTTCACGTACTGGTCGAACTGCGTGAGCAGCGTGCGGCGCATCGCCTCGACCTCGGTCGAATCGGCCTCGTCGGTGAGGATGGGCTCGATCTCGGCCTCGAAGTTGGGCTTCTCGGTGAGCACGCGCACGATGCCCGCGCGCTGCACGCCCTCCACCAGCACCTTCACGGTGCCGTCGGGGAGCTTGAGCATCTGCAGGATCGTGGAGACCGTGCCGACGGCATAGAGGTCCTCGGGGGCGGGCTCGTCCTTGGCCGCGGATTTCTGGGCGACCAGCACGACGTTCTTGCCCTCCTCCATGGCGGCCTCGAGCGCCTTGATCGACTTGGGGCGGCCGACGAAGAGCGGGATCACCATGTGGGGGAACACCACGACGTCGCGCAGCGGCAGCAGCGGGAGCACGCGGGATTCGGCGGTAGGGGCGGTCATGGCGTTTTCCTGGGAGGGTTCAGGCGACATACGTTGGGGCTGCCGGTGCGGGGATCAAGGCCCGGGCCGTGGGGGTTGCCCGG
>JBGAOO010000268.1:0-4878 GCA_044221765.1 Usitatibacteraceae bacterium
CGGGCGGATGGCGTAGTACTCGTCGCTCTCCTTCGCGCTCACGCGCTCGATGGCGCCCTCGACGCGCACCTGGCGCTCGAGTTCCTTCCAGAAGAAGACGAGCGCCGCGCGCGGGGAGGCGGCCAGTTCCGAGCCCTTGCGGCTGTGGTAGTTCGTGTAGAAGACGAAGCCGCGCTCGTCGAGCGCCTTGAGCAGCATGATGCGCGCCGAGGGCTTGCCCTGCGCGTCCACGGTCGCGAGGGTCATCGCCGTCGGCTCGGGCACCTGGGCTTCGAGCGCCTCGCCGAGCCACGCGTGGAACTGCCGGAAGGGATCGGGGTCGACGTCGCCCTCGTCGAGGCTCTTGAGGGCGTAGTCCTTGCGCAGGTCGGCGATGTTCATGGTCCGGTTCGAGGGGGAAGTCGTGGCGCCATTTTATCCCCGCCGCGTGCGCGGCTGGCGTACGCCTTCGGCCGCAGGCGCCGGCAGCTGCTCGCGCGGGAGCACGAACACGAACCCGGGGCCGGCGGCGAGCGTCGGCCACGCGAAGGGCAGCGCGGGATACGCCCTCTCGAGCGCGCGGCGGTTGTGGCCGATCTCCACCACGAGCAGGCCGCCGGGGTTCAGGTGCGCGCGGGCCTGCGCGAGTATCTGGCGCGTGTGCGCGAGCCCGTCGGTCCCGCTCGCGAGCGCGAGGCCGGGCTCGCGCCGGTATTCCTCGGGAAGCCGGCGCATCGAGGCGGCGTTCACGTAGGGCGGGTTCGACACGATCACGTCGTAGGTGCGGCCTTCGAGGGCCGAGAAGAGGTCCGACCGCGCGAGGCGCACGCGCTTGCCCAGCCGGTAGGCGGCCACGTTGATCTTCGCCACCTCGAGCGCCTCCGGGGACAGGTCGGCCGCGTCCACGTGCGCCCCGGGGAAGGCGAGGGCGAGCAGGATGCCGAGGCAGCCCGAACCCGTGCACAGGTCGAGCGCCGACCGGACCCGTGCCGGATCGGCCACCCAGGGCGCGAGGCGCTCGCGCAGCAGCTCCGCGATGAAGGAGCGCGGCACGATCACGCGCTCGTCGACGTGGAAGCGGTGCGGGCCGAGCCAGGCCTCGCCCAGCAGGTAGGCCGCGGGCTTGCGCGTGCGGATGCGCCGGGCGACGAGCGCCCGGGCCCGGCTCGCGCGCTCCGCGTCGACGGCATCCTCCACGTGCGGCGCGAGCCGGTCGACGGGCAGGCCCAGCGCGTGCAGCACGAGCCAGGCGGCCTCGTCGTAGGCGTTGGTGGTGCCGTGGCCGAACGAGACGCCCGCGGCCTCCAGGCGGTCGGCGGCCTCGAGCACGAGCGTGCCCACGGTACGCGGGGGGGAAGGGGGGCGTGGCACGGCGGGGCTAGCCTGCGCGCAGGAGGTCCTTGCAGGCGAGGCGATGGACGACGGCGAGTGGCTCGATCACCCTCCGCGGGCACCCCGCGTCGTCGGGGGTGACGGAGGCGCGGGCGAGAAGCGCCTTCGCCAGCTCAAGCGTCTCGTTCGGCACGGATCGCCTTGCGCGGATCGAAGGGAATGCGCCCCGTGAGGAGCTGCCAGAACATCACCCAGTCGCCGGCGAGGCTCCAGGCGGGGTACCTGAAGGTGGCCGGGCGGTTCTTCTCGAAGGCGAAGTGTCCCACCCAGGCGAAGCCGTAGCCCGCCAGCGGCACGAGCCACAGCAGCGCCCAGGCGCGCGTGGCGATCGCCGCGGCGAGCAGGCCGAGCACGATCGCGCTGCCGGCGAAATGCAGCCGGCGGCAGGTGGGGTTCGCGTGCTCGGAGAGATAGTAGGGGTAGAAGTCGCGAAAGCCCGCGAAGCGCCCGCTCATTCGGCGGCCTGCGAGGCGGCGCCGCCCGCGCGCCGCGCGACGGTCGGGCCCACGCGTTGCTCGATGTACTGGCGCAGGGGCGCCTTGGCGCCGAAGAAGAAGAAGACCTCGGCGCACACGAAGAGCGGGCCGATGAGCAGTTGCTTCGCGTCGTCGTAGAACGCCGGCTTCAGGCCCTCGAACCGGTGGCCCCAGAACTGGAGCGCCCAGCCCAGGACGAAGAGGGCCGCCGCGAGCGCGAGCGCGCCGGCGAGGCTCGTGTGCGCCGTGATCTCGCTCGCGCCGGCGCAGGCCGCGAAGAGCGCGAGCGCCATCGCCAGGCCGAAGGCCGTGTCGAGGCGGAGGTAGTAGGCGCAGGCGGCCACGCTCGCGACCACCGCGGCGGTCACCGTGACCGGGCCCAGCGGGAACTCGACCGTGGCGAGCGCGAGCACCACCGCGAAGACGATGAGCGGGATGCCGAAGAAATGGGTGGCGATGTTGCGGCGGTCGCGGTGGTAGGCCGCGTACTGCGTGAGGTTCTCCGCGAGGCTCTTCACGGGCGTTCCTCCGGACGGGGGCCCCGGGGGGCGATAGGGGCCATTCTAGCCGAGGCGCGGGCGCCTGCCCGCGCGCGGGCGCTAGCCGAAGCGCGGCTCGGAAGGCTCCTCGCTGATCTTGAACTCCTGGAACGACGGGCCCTGCGGGCCGCGGCCCGGCTGCGGGGCCTTCGCCCGCTCGGCCATCGCCGGCATGATCCCGGAGTTGCCCAGCAGCAGGCCCAGGTTCGTCGCGGAATCGGCGTTCGCGAGCGCCTCGTCGGTGGAGACCTTGCCCTGGCGCACCAGGCGGAAGAGGTCCTGCTCGAAGGTCTGCGAGCCGGGCGACATGCTCTTCTCCATCATCTCCTTCACCTCGCCCACCTCGCCCTTCTCGATGGCCTCCTGCACGTTGCGCGTGTTGAGCAGCACCTCGACCGCCGGCGTGCGCTTGCCGTCGACCGTCTTCACGAGCCGCTGCGAGACGATGGCCCGGAGCGAGACCGAGAGGTCCTGCAGCAGCATCGGGCGCACCTCCAGCGGGAAGAAGCTGATCACGCGGTTCATCGCCTGGTAGGAGTTGTTGGCGTGCAGCGTGGCGAGGCACAGGTGGCCCGAGAGGGCGTACGTGAGCGCCATGCGCATGGTCTCCTGGTCGCGGATCTCGCCGATCAGGATGCAGTCGGGCGCCTGGCGCATGGCGTTCCGGAGCGCGTCGTGGAAGGCGTGGGTGTCGTTGCCCACCTCGCGCTGGTTGAACACGCTCTTCTTCGGCGTGAACACGTACTCGATCGGGTCCTCGATGGTGAGGATGTGGTTGGCGACCATCTGGTTGCGGAAGTCGAGCATCGAGGCGAGCGTGGTCGACTTCCCCGATCCGGTGGCGCCCACCACGAGCACCAGGCCGCGCTTCTCCATCACGAGCTGCAGCAGCACGGGGGGCAGGCTCAGGTCCTCGAGCCTGGGGATCTCCGCGGTGATGAAGCGGATCACGCAGGCGATCGAGCCCTTCTGCCAGAAGACGTTGACGCGGTAGTTGCCCAGCCCGGGCATCGGCTTGGAGAGGTTGAGCTCGAGGTCCTTCTCGAAGGTGGCGATGTGCGCGGGCGTGAGCATCTCGTAGACGATCTTCTTCGTCTGCTCGGCGTCCATGACCTGCGGGTTCACCGGCATCATCACGCCCTGGATCTTGATCATGATCGGCGAGCCGGCCGACAGGAAGATATCCGAGGCCTTCTTCTCGGCCATCAGCTGCAGCAGCTTCTCGATGAACATGGGTCTCTCCGGGGTGGGGTTGCCGGGCGGGCGCGCTAGTCGCCCCTCAGGAGCTCGTTGATGCCGGTCTTCGCCCGCGTCTTCGCGTCGACCCGCTTGATGATCACGGCGCAGTAGAGACTATACCGGCCGTCCGCACCGGGCAAGTTGCCGGAGACGACCACCGAGCCCGGGGGAACGCGCCCGTAAGTGACCTCGCCGGTGGCGCGGTCGTAGATCTTGGTCGACTGGCCGATGTAGACGCCCATCGAGATCACCGACCCCTCGCCCACGATCACGCCCTCGACCACCTCGCTGCGCGCCCCGATGAAGCAGTTGTCCTCGATGATGGTCGGGTTCGCCTGCAGGGGCTCGAGCACGCCGCCGATGCCCACGCCGCCGGAGAGATGGACGTTCTTGCCGATCTGCGCGCAGGAGCCGACGGTGGCCCAGGTGTCGACCATCGTGCCCTCGTCGACGTAGGCGCCGATGTTCACGTAGCTGGGCATCAGCACCACGTTCTTCGCCAGATACGAGCCGCGCCGCGCGACGGCCGGCGGCACGACGCGGATGCCGGTCTCGCGCATCGCGTCCTCGCTGACATGCGCGAACTTGGTCTGCACCTTGTCGAAGAAGCTCAGGTCGCCGGCACGCATCACGTGGTTGTCGTTCAGGCGGAAGCTCAGCAGCACCGCCTTCTTGATCCACTGGTTGACCTTCCACTGGCCCACGCCCTGGCGCTCGGCCACGCGCAGCCGGCCGGCGTTCAGGTCGCTGAGCACATGCTCGACGGCGTCGCGCACCTCGGGTGACGACGCGGCGGTGATCTGGGCGCGGCTTTCCCAGGCCTGATCGATGATGTCTTGCAGCTGTTGGGTCATGGTGGTCAGGATGCGCGGCGAAGCGCCAGGGTGTGGGACACGATGCGTGCGGCGGCTTCCGCGCATTCCTCGAGCGGTGCGACGAGCGCCATGCGGATGCGGCCGGCGCCGGGGTTGATGCCATGGGCCTCGCGCGCCAGCAGGCTGCCCGGAAGCACCGCGACATTGTATTGAGCCAGCAGCGACAGGGCGAACGCGATGTCGTCGCCGCCCGGCACGCCGGCCCACAGGTAGAAACCCGCATCGGGCAGTGCGACGTCGAGCACCTCGCCGAGCATCGGCGTGACGCGCGCGAACTTGGCGCGGTACTGCGCGCGGTTGGCCACCACGTGCGCCTCGTCGTTCCAGGCCGCGATGCTGGCGGCCTGCACCACCAGGCTCATTGCGCTGCCGTGGTAG
>JBGAOO010000269.1:0-5120 GCA_044221765.1 Usitatibacteraceae bacterium
CTCGCGACGGGCCGGCGGATCCAGGAGCGCCTTGCGCGACAGGCGCACGCGGCCCTTGTCGTCGGCCTCGAGCACCTTCACCTTCACGATCTGGCCTTCCTTGAGGTAGTCCGACACCGCGTTCACGCGCTCGTGCGCGATCTGCGAGATGTGCAGCAGGCCGTCCTTGCCGGGCAGCAGCTGCACGATCGCGCCGAAGTCGAGCAGGCGGATGACCGGGCCCTCGTACACGCGGCCGACTTCCACGTCCGCGGTGATGAGCTCGATGCGGCGCTTGGCGTCCTCGCCGGCCTCGACGGCCAGGCAGGCGATGGAGACGGTGCCGTCGTCCTCGATGTCGATCGTCGTGCCCGTCTCGCGCGTGAGCGCCTGGATCACGCTGCCGCCCTTGCCGATCACGTCGCGGATCTTGTCCGGGTTGATCTTGATCTTGATGACGCGCGGCGCGTACGTGGAGAGCTCCTCGCGCGGGCCGGGCACGGCGGTCTTCATGAGGCCCAGGATGTGCAGGCGGCCTTCCTTCGCCTGGTCCAGCGCGACCTTCATGATGTCCTTCGTGATGCCGTTGATCTTGATGTCCATCTGCAGGGCGGTGATGCCCTTGTCCGTGCCGGCCACCTTGAAGTCCATGTCGCCCAGGTGGTCCTCGTCGCCCAGGATGTCGGTGAGCACCGCGAAGCGGCTGCCCTCCTTGATGAGGCCCATCGCGATGCCGGCCACGTGGCCCTTGAGGGGCACGCCCGCGTCCATGAGCGCGAGGCAGCCGCCGCAGACCGAGGCCATCGAGGACGAGCCGTTGGACTCGGTGATCTCCGAGACCACGCGCAGGGTGTAGCCGAATTCCTCGCGCGAGGGCAGCACGCCCTGCAGCGCGCGCTTGGCGAGGCGGCCGTGGCCGATCTCGCGGCGCTTGGGCACGCCGACGCGGCCGGTCTCGCCGGTGGAGTACGGCGGGAAGTTGTAGTGGAGCATGAAGCGCTCGGTGTACTCGCCGGTGAGCGCGTCGATGCGCTGCTCGTCCTGCCCGGTGCCGAGGGTGGCGGCGACGATCGCCTGCGTCTCGCCGCGGGTGAAGAGCACCGAGCCGTGCACGCGCGGCAGCAGCGT
The DNA here is from genome assembly GCA_044221765.1 of Usitatibacteraceae bacterium. GTDB lineage: Bacteria > Pseudomonadota > Gammaproteobacteria > Burkholderiales > Usitatibacteraceae > FEB-7. The sequence continues at coordinate 1,108 of JBGAOO010000269.1, forward strand.
CGGGCGGATCGAGATCGGGCGCACGGTGCGCGTGTCGCGCCCGTCGATGCGCGGCTCGCCGTTCAGGATCTGGCCGCGCACGATCTTGGACTCCATGTCCTTCAGGATGCCGCGCACCACGTTGCCGTCGGCGGGCGGGTCGGCGTTCACGACGCAGGCATCGAGCACGCGCTTCTTCACGTCCTCGAGCTTCTCCTGGCGGATGCCCTTGGACTTCACGCGATAGGCCTCGGCCAGGTCGGCCTCGGCGATGGCGCGGATCTTCTCGATGAGGGCGGGGTCGTTCTGGGGCGCCTGCCAGTCCCAGTCGTCCTTGCCGCCTTCGTCGGCCAGCTCGTTGATGGCCGCGATGGCCGCCTGCATCTGCTCGTGGCCGAAGACCACGGCGCCCAGCATGACTTCCTCCGAAAGCTGGCTCGCCTCCGACTCCACCATCAGCACGGCCTGCTGCGTGCCGGCGACGACGAGGTTCAGCTGCGAGGACTCGAGCTCGGTCTTGGTCGGGTTGAGGATGTACTCGCCGTCCAGGTAGCCCACCCGCGCGGCGCCGATGGGGCCGTCGAAGGGGATGCCCGCCAGCGTGACGGCCGCGGAGGCGCCGATCATGGCCGGGATGTCGGAATCCACCTCCGGGTTGATCGAGAGCACCGTGGCGACGACCTGGACCTCGTTGTAGAACCCGTCCGGGAAGAGCGGGCGCAGGGGCCGGTCGATCAGGCGGCAGGTGAGGATCTCCTTCTCCGACGGGCGGCCCTCGCGCTTGAAGAAGCCGCCGGGAATGCGGCCCGCGGCGTAGGTCTTCTCCTGGTAGTCGACGGTGAGCGGGAAGAAATCCTGCCCCGGCTTCACGTCCTTGCGGGCGGTGACGGCCACGAGCACCACGGTGTCGTCCATGGTGACCAGCACGGCGCCGTCGGCCTGGCGCGCGATCTCGCCGGTTTCCAGCGTCACTTGATGGCGGCCGAACGCGAAGGTCTTCTTGATCGGTTTCACGGTTCAGTCCTTTCGAGAAGGCGGGCGGCTGCCGGGGGACCGGCGCGCCCGCTCTGTCGGATACGGGGATGGGCGCCAAACGAAAAACCCCGCGAGCGCCCGGTGTGACGGACTGTCGCGGGGTCGGCTTTCGCTGGAAAAGCCCCTACTTGCGCAGGCCCAGGCGCTCGATCGTCGTGCGGTACCGATCGAGGTCGCTGCGCTTGAGGTAGTCGAGGAGGCTGCGGCGGCTTATCACCATCCGCAGCAGGCCGCGGCGGGAATGATGATCCTTCACATTGGCCTTGAAGTGGTCGGTCAGGCCATTGATGCGCGTGGTGAGAAGCGCGATCTGCACTTCGGGCGAACCGGTGTCGCCCGCCTTGCGCTGGTATTCGGAAACGACTCGCGCCTTGTCGGCGGTGGTGACGGACATGCTCAAATCTCCTGGGCGATTCGCCCGCGCTGAAAATTGTTGATCTCGGGTAAACCGCGATTTTAGCAAGTTTCCCCCCTTAAACTCAAGCAGAATCAGTGCCCTACCCCCCGTGCCCGGTGTTGAGCAACCGCGCGGCGGCGAGCCGGCCCTGCGCGACCTCGCCCACCCCGATCAATTCGCCGGCCGGGCCGAACAGGGCATGTTCCCCCTCGAGGCAATCCGCCGCGACCGGGAGCACCTGCCCATTCCGGATCGCGCGGGCGCCTGCCTCTTCCAGGTCGATCCTGGGCAACGACTCGACCAGGACGTGCGTCGGCAGCAATCTCTCCCGTGCCTCAGCCGCGCCCAGATTGGCCAGGCATTCCGGCGTAGCCGCATCCTGGACGACGAAGCGGCCGATGGCCGTCCGGCGCAGCCCGGTCAGGTAGGCCCCGCACCCGAGGGACTTGCCGATATCTTCCGCCAGGGTCCGGATGTAGGTGCCTTTTGAGCAGTTGACGTCAATTACAAGCTTTTGGCCGCCGAATTCAACGATTTCAAGGGAGTTTATACGTACCTCCCGGCTAGGCCGATCGACCTCGAGCCCTTGCCGGGCCAGGTCGTAAAGCCGCTGCCCCTCGATGCGGACTGCCGAATGCATGGGTGGAACCTGCCTCGATACTCCGCGAAAAGTAGCTAAAGTTCGGCTAACTGCGCTCAATTCGATGGAGGCGAACTCGCCGGCCAGGATGGTTCCCTCGGTATCGCCTGTTGTCGAAGTGGCCCCCAGATGCAGGGTCGCGCGATAGGACTTGTCGGAATCGAGCAGGAACCGGGAGAACTTGGTCGCCTCGCCGAAGACCAGCGGCAACAGGCCGGTCGCGAAGGGATCGAGCGTGCCCGTATGCCCGGCCTTGGGTGCCTCGAGCGCCCGGCGAGCGAGAGAGAGGGCCTTGGTCGAGGTGATGCCCGGCGGCTTGTCGACGAGGAGCACCCCGTCCACGGCAGCGGCCAAGGGAGAGCCTCAGCCCGCCGGCCGCTTGCGGCGCGGGGACTTGGGCGGCGGCGGCGGGGGCGCGTTCGCCTCGTCGATGAGGCGCGAGAGCATCACACCGCGCTCGACCGAATCGTCGTAGGCGAAGGCGAGGGCCGGCACGGTGCGGGTGGACAGGCGGTGCGAGAGCCCCGCCCGCAGGAAACCGGCGGCCTTGGACAGGGCATCCTGGCAGGCGGTCGCCTCGTCGGCGGTTCCCAGCGTCGTGAAATAGACCTTCGCATGGGACTGGTCCCGGGAGAGGTCGATGCCCGTGATCGTGACGAGCTTCACGCGCGGGTCGCGCAGCTCGAGCCGGATGAGCTCGGAGAGTTCCCGCTGGATCTGGTCGGCGATGCGCGCCAGGCGCGCCGTGCTCACGGCGAGGCCCTCCCGCGCCCGCTCAGGCGAGCGTCCGCGCGACCTCGACCACCTCGAACACCTCGAGCTGGTCGCCCACCTGGACGTCGTTGAAGTTGCGCAGCGACAGGCCGCACTCGAAGCCGGACTTCACCTCGCGCACGTCCTCCTTGAAGCGCTTGAGCGAATCGAGCTCGCCGGTGTGCACGACCACGCCCGCGCGCACCAGGCGCACCTGCGAGCCGCGCTTCACGACGCCGTCGGTCACCATGCAGCCGGCAACGGTGCCGACCTTCGAGATCTTGAAGACGTTGCGCACCTCGACCATCCCGACGACGCTTTCCTTCTTCTCCGGGGTGTGCATGCCGGTGATGGCCGCCTTCACCTCGTCCACCGCCTCGTAGATGATGTTGTAGTAGCGGATGTCCACGCCCGCGTGCTCGGCGAGCTTGCGCGCCGCCGCGTCCGCGCGGGAGTTGAAGCCGATCACCACGGCCTTCGAGGCGAGCGCGAGGTTCACGTCCGACTCGGTGATCCCGCCCACGCCCGTGTGGATGATGTTGACCTTCACCTCCTCGGTGGAGAGCTTGGCGAGCGCATGCGACAGGCCCTCGTAGGAGCCCTGCACGTCCGCCTTGATGATGAGCGCGAGGCTCTTGGTGGCGCCGCCCTCCGTCATCTGCTCCAGGGCGTTCTCGAGCTTGGCCGCCTGCTGCTTGGCGAGCTTCACGTCGCGGAACTTGCCCTGGCGGAAGAGCGCGATCTCGCGCGCCTTGCGCTCGTCGTTCAGCACGAGCATCTCGTCGCCGGCACGCGGCACTTCCTGCAGGCCCTGGATCTCGACCGGGATCGACGGCCCGGCCTCGGCGAGCGCCTTGCCGTCCTCGTCCGTCATGGCGCGCACGCGGCCGAACACGGCGCCGGCGAGCACGTTGTCGCCCTTCTTGAGCGTTCCCGAGCGCACGAGCACCGTGGCCACCGGGCCGCGGCCCTTGTCCAGGCGCGCCTCGATCACCAGGCCCTTGGCCATGGCGTCGGCCGGGGCCTTGAGCTCGAGCACCTCGGCCTGCAGTAGGACCTGCTCGAGCAGGTCGTCCACGCCCTGGCCGGTCTTGGCCGACACCGGCACGAAGGGCGAATCGCCGCCGAACTCTTCCGGCACGACCTGCTCGGCCACCAACTCGGTCTTCACCCGCTCGGGGTTGGCGTCGGGCTTGTCGATCTTGTTCA
>JBGAOO010000270.1:0-5520 GCA_044221765.1 Usitatibacteraceae bacterium
GGGAGCTCGACGAGCTGCGCGCCATCCAGGCCGACTGCGGCACCTTCCTGCTCGAGATGGAGAAGCGCGAGCGCGAACGCACCGGCATCGCCAACCTGCGCGTGGAGTTCAACAAGGTCCACGGTTTCTTCATCGAGGTGACGCAGGGGCAGGCGGCCAAGGTGCCCGCCGACTACCGCCGCCGCCAGACGATGAAGAACGCCGAGCGCTTCATCACGCCCGAGCTGAAGGCCTTCGAGGACAAGGCGCTCGCGGCGGGCGACCGCGCGCTGGCGCGCGAGAAGGAGCTCTTCGAGGCGCTGCTCGCCGGCCTGCAGGGGCGCATCGCCCGGCTGCAGGAGATCGCCGACGCCGCCGCGCGGCTCGACGCGCTGTGCGCGCTGGCCGCCTCGAGCGAGGCGCTGCGCCTCGTCCGCCCCGCCTTCACGACCGAGGACACGATCGAGATCGCGGGCGGGCGCCACCTCGTGGTGGAGAGCCAGGTCGAGGATTTCATCCCGAACGACACGAGCCTCACGCGCTCGCGCCAGCTGCTGCTCATCACCGGTCCCAACATGGGCGGCAAGTCGACCTACATGCGGCAGGTGGCGCAGATCGTCCTGCTCGCCTGCTGCGGCGCCTTCGTGCCCGCGCAGTCGGCCACGATCGGCCCGGTGGACCGCCTCTTCACGCGCATCGGCGCCTCCGACGACCTGGCCGGCGGGCGCTCGACGTTCATGGTGGAGATGACGGAGGCGGCGGCCATCCTGCACAACGCCACGCCCCGCAGCCTGGTGCTGGTCGACGAGATCGGCCGCGGCACCTCGACCTTCGACGGCCTCGCGCTCGCCTACGCGATCGCGCGACACCTGGCCGAGCGCGTGCGCTGCTACTCGCTCTTCGCCACGCACTACTTCGAGCTCACGCAGCTCGCGGCGCAGCTGCCCAACATCGCCAACGTCCACCTGGACGCCGTCGAGCACAAGGACCGCATCGTCTTCCTGCACCGGCTCGAGCCCGGCCCGGCGGACAAGTCCTACGGCATCCACGTGGCGCACCTGGCGGGCATCCCGAAGGAAGTGGTGCGTGCCGCGCGCAAGCACCTGGCCGAGCTCGAGACGCACCTGCGCCCGGAGGACGCGCAGCCGGATCTCTTCGCCGCGCCCGCCCCGGCGCCCGAACCGCCGGTCCACCCCGTGCTGGACGAGCTGGCCGACCTCGACCCCGACGCCCTCACGCCCCGCGAGGCGCTCGAGGCGATCTACCGCCTGAAGAAACGACTGGAGCCCTGATGCCGCCGATCCTCCGCCGCGCCCTTTGCATCGCCTGGGTCGCCGTCCTCGCCGGCTGCGCCGCGCGCCCGCCGCATCCCGACGCCTTCGCCTTCGCCGCGATGGGCGATGCGCCGTACGACGAGCCGGCCGTCCCCGCCTTCGACGCGATGCTCGCGAGCCTCTCGGCCGAGCCGCTCGCCTTCGTCGTCCACGTGGGCGACTTCAAGGCCGGCAGCCGCTCGCCCTGCACCGATGCGCTGTTCGCCGACCGCAAGGCGCGCCTGGGCGCCTCGCGCCACCCGCTCGTCCTCACGCCCGGCGACAACGACTGGACGGACTGCCGGCGCGACTCGAACGGCAAGGCCGATCCCCTCGAGCGGCTCGCCAGGCTGCGCGAGACCTTCTTCGCCGACGAATGGTCGCTCGGTCGCTCGCGCATGCCGTTGGCGAAGCAGGACGCCTGCGCGCAGCCGGAGGGCGGCGCGTGCCGCTGCCCGGGCCTGCCCGAGAACCGCCTGTGGTCCAAGAACGGCGTGGTGTTCGCGACGATCCACGTGGTCGGCAGCAACGACAACAACGGCTTCGACGCGGCGAACGATGCCGAGCAGCGCTGCCGGGCGGCGGCCAACCGCGCGTGGGTCGAGCGCGCGCTGCGCTTCGCCGCGGGCAGCGGCCAGCGCGGCCTCGCCCTCTTCGCGCACGCCGACCCCTGGGTGCGCAGCCGCAACGGGATCTACGACCCGCTGCTCGCCCAGCTGGCGGCCGGCGCGCGCCTGCTCGGCCGGCCGGTGCTCTTCGTGCACGGCGACACCCATGTCTACAAGTTCGACCGGCCCTTCCTCGACTCGACGGGCGCCGCCGTGGGCAACCTCGCGCGCGTGGAGGTCCCGGGCGACCCGGTCGTGGGCTGGGTGAAGGTGACCGTGGACCCGAACGACCCGCAGCTCTTTCGCGCCGAGCCGCGGGAGGAAGCGCGCCGCTAGGCGGCCTCGTCCTCCGGGGCGTTCGCCCCGTGCGCGTGGCCGTGCCGGATCTCCTCCTCGGTCGCAGGCCGCACCTCGCGCACCACGCAGCGGAACCAGACGCGCTCGCCGGCGAGCGGGTGGTTGCCGTCGACGACGACCTGGTCGTCGGCGATGCCGGTCACGGTGAAGATGCGCGGATCGTCCGCGGGCTCCCCGCCCGGCACGCCCTCGAAGCGCATGCCCACCTGCAGCACTTCCGGGAAGGCCTCGCGGTCCTCGACGCGCAGCAGCTCGGGATCGTAGTCGCCGAAGGCATCGGGCGGCTCGAGCGAGAGCTCGAGCTCGTGGCCCACGGCCTGGCCCTCGAGGGCCTGCTCGACCTTCGGGAAGATGCCGCCGTAGCCGCCGTGCAGGTAGGCGACGGTGGCGTCCTCCTCGTCGAGGAGCTGGCCGTCGGTGTCGCGCAGCTCGTAGGCGAGCGTGACGACGGTGCCGGCGTCAATTCGCGCGGCCATTGAGCGCCTTCACCGCCTTGAGCACCTCGTCGGCGTGGTTCTTCGGGTTCACCTCGCGCAGGATGTGGCGCAGGATGCCCTGCTTGTCGATCACGAAGGTGGAGCGCTGCAGGCAGGCCCTGGCCTGCCCGTCGACGACCTTCTCCTGGAGGACGTCGTACAGGCGGCACACCTCGGCGTCGGTGTCGGCGAGCAGCTGCACCGACAGGCCCTCCTCGTCGCGGAAGGCCGCGTGGGAGAGCACGTCGTCGCGGGAGATGCCGAAGACCACCGTGTCCAGGCGCGAGAACTCCTGCTCGCGGTCGCTGAAGTCGATGGCCTGGATGGTGCAGGCGGGCGTGCGGTCCTTCGGGTAGAAATAGAGGACGACATTCTTCTTCCCGCGGAAGCTGGAGAGATTCATCATCTCCATGCTCGCGTCGGGCAGCGAAAACATCGGCGCCGGTTTTCCTACCTGTAACATGGTTCCCCTCGACGACACGAATCGATTCTATCGGATTTTCATGGCACGCAAGCCCGCCTCCGCCGGCCCCCCCTCCCGCCGCCTGCCCCCGCGCCATTCCCGGCCCCATGAGCGCCGCCCGCTTCCTGCGCGAGCATTGGCAGAAGCGTCCCCCTCCTCGTCCGCGGCGCCTTTCCCGCCTTCCGCGACCCGATGCCCAGGCGCGAGGTGCTGCGCCTCGCCGGCTCGCCGGATGCGGAATCGCGCCTCGTGCGCCGCGCGGGGCGCCCTTACTGGTCGCTCGAGCACGGCCGTTCCCGGCGGCGCGCTGAAGGCCCTGCCGCCGAGACTGGACGGTGCTCGTGCAGGACACGAACCACTTCAGCGCGGCCGCCGAAGCCCTGCTTCAGCGCTTCGCCTTCGTGCCGCACGCGCGCGTGGACGACCTGATGGTGAGCTACGCGGTGCCCGGGGGCACCGTCGGCCCGCACATCGATTCCTACGACGTGTTCCTCATCCAGGGCACGGGGCGCCGCCGCTGGAAGCTGTCGCGGCAGGAGGACCTCGACTTCGTCCCCGGCCTGGACCTGAAGATCCTCGCGCGCTTTCGCGCCGAGGAGGAGTTCGTGCTCGAGGCGGGCGACATGCTCTACCTGCCGCCGGACGTGGCGCACTACGGGATCGCGGAATCGGAGTGCCTGTCGTGGTCGGTGGGCTTTCGCGCGCCCTCGGACGCGGAACTGGCCTCGGCCTTCCTCGACCAGCTCGGCGAGAAGCTCGACCTGCCGGGACGCTACGGCGACCCCGGCCTCACGCGCCCACGCGGCGTGCGGGAGATCCCGGCCGCCCTCCTCGCCCACGTCGCGCGCACCCTCGATCGCATCCGGTGGGGCCCGAAGGACGCGCTCGAGCTCGCCGGCCGCTTCCTGTCCGAGCCCAAGGCGCATGTCTACTTCTCGCCACCGCCGCGGCCGCTGCCGAAGGCACGATTCGCCGCGCTCGCCGCGCGGGGCGGCCTCGTGCTCGACCGCCGCGCGCGCCTGCTCTACGCCCGCGGCAGCGTCTTCCTGAACGGCGAGCTGCTGGCCGTGGACCGCGCTTGCGTGCCGTGGTTGCGCCGGCTCGCCGATTCGCGCAGGCTTTCCTCGATGGCGCGGGCACCGGCCGCCTTCCGGGACCTCGCCCACGACTGGCATGCCCGGGGCTTCGTCCACCTGGGCGAGGAGGACGCATGAGCACCCCGGGCAATCCCGCGAACGAACCGAGCTACCGCCTCATCACCGGCCTGCAGGAATCCCAGGCCGCCATCGGCGAGGTGATCGCGCAGGCCCGCACCACGCTGCGCATCTTCGACTGCACGCTGGAGAACCGCGGCTTCTCCGCCCCCGCGCGCATCGAGGCGCTGCGGCATTTCCTGCTCGCCGGGCGCGCGCACCGGCTTCTCGTCGCGCTGCACGAGCCGGAACTGCTCGAGCGCAATGCCCCGCGCCTCATCCTGCTGCTGCGCCAGTTCTCGCAATCGATCGCGATCCACCGCACGACCGGCCAGGCCCGGAACGCGACCGATCCCTTCGTGCTCGCCGACGATCACAGCGTCTGGCACCAGATGCACCACGACCAGCCACGCGCGATTGTTGCGCTGCACTCCCCGGAGAACGCCTCGCCCCTGCGCCAGCGCTTCGAGGAGATCTGGGAACTGTCCGAGCCGGCGGTGAGCGCGACCACCACGGGCCTTTGAACCATAAGGTTTTTCCCTGCGGAACACTTTTCCCGCCGGGCAGGGCTCTGGTACAATGCGCTGTTGGTTCCGGCGGGCTGCGGATCGTTGTTGCAGTGCACCATCGCGGCCGGACGGGCCACGCTGTTTCCCGACCCCTCTATTCCGTCCTCAAGGATCATTAAGAATGAAGCCCACCTATCTCCTCGCTGCCCTGCTGGCTGCCGGCGTCGTCGCCTGCGGCAAGACCGAAGCCCCCGCCCCCGCGCCCGCCCCGAAGGTCGAGGCCCCGAAGCCCGCCGAAGCGCCGAAGCCCGCCGAAGCCCCCGCCGCCGCGCCCGCCGCTGGCGCCCCGGCCGCTGACGCCGCCAAGCCGGCCGACGCCGCCAAGCCCGCCGAAGCCCCCAAGGCCGACGCGAAGCCCGCCGAAGCCCCGAAGAAGTAATCGCGGTTTCCAGCGTCAAGGAGAAGCCGGCCCTCGGGCCGGCTTCTTCGCTTTCAGGGGTCCCCCACCGCGACCGACCCCTTCCCCCCCGGGGGAAACGGGCCTCGCGCAGGGCCGGGGAATCCCGGGAACGCAGGCGCTCACCGCCCGCGAACTCCGGGCGTGCCCGTTGAACCGGGACCG
>JBGAOO010000271.1:0-4774 GCA_044221765.1 Usitatibacteraceae bacterium
GATTGGGCTTCCACGACCGCCACGGCCGTCATGTTGATGATACGCCGCACCGTCGCGGTCGCGGTGAGCACGTGCGCGGCGCGGGAGGCGCCGAGCAGGATCGGGCCGATGGTGATCCCGTCGCCTGCGGCGGTCTTGAGCAGGTTGAAGGCGATGTTTGCCGCATCGAGCGTGGGCATGATGAGCAGGTTGGCCTCGCCCCGCAGGCGCGAGTTGGGGAAGGCGGCCAGTCGCACCTCGTCGGACAGCGCGGCATCGCCATGCATCTCGCCCTCGACCTCCAGGTCGGGCATGCGCTCGCGGATGAGCGCCAGGGCGGCGCGCATCTTGGCGGCCGATGGCGCATCGCTCGAGCCGAAGCTCGAGTGCGACACGAGCGCCACGCGCGGCACCAGGCCGAAGCTGCGCACCGAGGCGCTCGCCAGGCGGGTCATCTCGGCCAGTTGCTCCGGCGTCGGGTCGTGGTTCACGTAGGTGTCGCAGATGAAGACCGTCCGCCGCGGCAGCATCAGGCAGTTCATCGCGTAGTAGTCGTGCACGCCTGGCGCTCGACCGATCACCTGGTCGACGTAGTGCAGGTGCAGGCCGTGGGTCCCGAAGGTGCCGCAGATCATGCCGTCCGCGTGGCCCTTGTGGATCATCATCGCGCCGATCAGCGTGTGCCGGCGCCGCATCTCGATCTTGGCGTACTGGACCGACACGCCGCGGCGCTCCGTGAGACGGTGGTACTCCGTCCAGTAGTCGCGGTAGCGCGAATCCCACTCGGGATTGACCACCTCGAAATGCTCGCCGACCTTGAGCCGCAGCCCGAACTGCTCGACGCGCTTCTCGAGCACCGAGGGCCGGCCCACGAGGATCGGGCGGGCGAGCTTCTCGTCCACGACCACCTGCACGGCGCGCAGCACGCGCTCGTCCTCGCCCTCGGCGAAGACGATGCGCCGCGGCGAGGCCCGGGCCGCGGCGAAGATCGGCCGCATGATGTGGCCGGAGTGGTACACGAACTCGTTCAGGCGCTGGATGTAGGCGTCGAAGTCGCGTATCGGGCTCGTCGCGACGCCGCTTTCCATGGCGGCGCGGGCCACGGCCGGCGCGATCTTCACGATCAGGCGGGGGTCGAAGGGCTTGGGGATCAGGTACTCGCGCCCGAAGCTCATCTTCTCCTGCGGGTAGGCCATCGCGACGATGTCGGACTGCTCGGCCATCGCCAGGTCCGCGATCGCGTTCACCGCGGCGAGCTTCATCGGCTCGTTGATCATCGTCGCGCCCACGTCGAGTGCGCCCCGGAAGATGAAGGGGAAGCACAGGACGTTGTTCACCTGGTTCGGGTAGTCCGAGCGGCCGGTGGCGATCACCGCGTCGTCCCGCACGGCCTGCACCTCGGACGGGTGGATCTCGGGGACCGGGTTCGCGAGCGCGAGGATGAGCGGGTTGGGCGCCATCCGCTTCACCATGTCGGGCTTGAGCACGCCCCCGGCCGACAGGCCCAGGAACACGTCGGCCCCGCCGATGATGTCGCCCAGCGTGCGTGCCTCGGTCTTCTTGGCGTAGCGCGACTTGTTCTCGTCCATGAGTTCCTTGCGGCCCTCGTAGACGACGCCGGCGATGTCGGACACCCAGATGTTCTCGAGCTTCACCCCGAGCGCGACCAGCATGTCCAGGCAGGAGAGGGCGGCCGCACCCGCGCCGGAGACGGCGAGCTTCACCTGGCCGATCTCCTTGCCCACCACGCGCAGGCCGTTCACCACCGCTGCGCCCACGATGATCGCCGTGCCGTGCTGGTCGTCGTGGAAGACGGGGATCTTGAGGCGCTCGCGCAGCTTGCGCTCGATGTAGAAGCACTCCGGCGCCTTGATGTCCTCGAGGTTGATGCCGCCGAAGGTCGGCTCGAGCGCGGCGATCACCTCGATCAGCCGGTCCGGATCGGGCTCGTTCAGCTCGAGGTCGAACACGTCGATCCCCGCGAATTTCTTGAAGAGGACGCCCTTGCCCTCCATCACGGGCTTCGCCGCGAGGGGGCCGATGTTGCCCAGCCCGAGCACGGCCGTGCCGTTGGTCACCACGCCGACCAGGTTGCCTCGCGCGGTGAGGTTGCGGGCCTCGGCGGGGTCCTGGACGATGGCCTCGCAGGCCATGGCGACGCCCGGCGTGTAGGCGAGCGCCAGGTCGCGTTGCGTGGCGAGCGGCTTGGTGGCCGTCACCTCGATCTTGCCGGGGCGCGGGTATCGGTGATAGTCGAGCGCGGCTTGCTTCAGGTCGTCGAGCATGTTGCTAAGCCCTTGAGCGATAGGGGGTTTTGGGAAGTCTAGCACGGCGCGGCGCGCCCGGTCAGCGCGGGACTTGACCAAACGAGTCGATATGACTAAACATGTCGACATATCGGAGGCCGCATGAACCGCAACTACCTGAAGGCGATCCCGCGCGAGTGGCGCAACCTCTCGCGCGTCTTCTCGGCGCTGGGCGACGAGCACCGCCAGCGCATCCTGCTCACCTTCGAGCCGGGCGAGCGGCTGAGCGTCGGCCAGGTCGTGGAGGTGTCCACGCTCTCGCGCACCACCGTCTCGCACCATCTCAAGGTGCTGCGCGAGGCGGGCGTGCTGCGCTCCGAGAAGATCGGGAAGGAGGTCTGGTACTGGCTCGACAAGGCCTTCCTCGTCGATGCGCTCGGTGCCGTGCGCGACTACCTGAGGGCGCGCTGTTGAGCCGCCGCCGATTCCTGAAGGCCGCCCTCGCCACGGCGACCGCCACCGCGCTCACGGGCTGCAAGTTCAGCTTCGAGCAGGGCATCTTCAACGAATGCCGCCCGCCGGGCGGCCATGCCGTGCTGCGCGATCCACTGGTGAAGCGGGCCTGGGAAGGCGTGGACCCCGCCCTGGTCTGGGACTGCCACGCGCATGTCTTCGGCAACGGCCGCTCCGGCGGCGGGATCTACCTGAACCCCGGCTTCGACCGCCCGAGCACCATTGCCGGCCGCGTGCGGCGCGCGATGTTCTTCAATGCCGCCTGCGGCGGCGAGTCGGAGGAGAACCTGGACCGGGACGTGGTCGCGCGCATCGCGCACCTGGCGGACGAGATGCCGCCCGGCGCCAAGGTGATGCTGCTCGCCTTCGACTACACCTACCTGCCCGACGGCACGCGCCGCGAGGACCTCACCACCTTCGCCGTGCCCGATGCCTATGCCATGCGCATCGCGCGCGCGCATCCGGAGCGCTTCGAGTGGATCGCCTCCGTGCATCCCTATCGCCGCGACGCGATCGCCGCGCTCGAATCGGCGCGACGCGAGGGGGCGAGGGCGGTGAAATGGCTGCCCCAGGCCATGGGCATCGACCTGGCCGATCCGCGGGCGTTGCCGTTCTACGAGGCGCTGCGGCGGCTCGACCTGCCGCTGCTCGTGCACGTGGGCGAGGAGCAGGCTGTCGAGGGAGCCGGGCGGCACGACCTGGGCAACCCGCTCTCGCTGCGCCATGCGCTGCGTGCCGGCGTTCGCGTGGTGGCGGCGCATTGCGCCTCGCTGGGCGAGAGCCCCGACCTCGACGCCGAGGCGGATCCGGCCCGCGCCCCGCGCGTGCGCAACATCGACCTCTTCGCGCGCCTCATGGCGGAACCGGCCCATGCGGGCCTGCTGCACGGCGACCTGTCGGCGGTGACGCAGGCGAACCGCGCCGACACGATTCCGGTGCTCTTCGCGAACAGGGCCTGGCACGGGCGCCTGCTGAACGGGTCGGATTACCCGCTGCCGGGCATGATGCCGCTCTTCTCGGTGCAGTCCTTCGTGCGCGAGGGGCTTCTGCCCGAGGCGGCGATGCCGGCGCTCAAGGAACTGCGGCACGTGAATCCGCTTCTGTTCGACTTCGTCCTCAAGCGATCGCTGCGCGTTGCGGGGGCGGCGCTGCCCGCGGCCGCCTTCGAGACGCGCCCCTTCTTCGACCGCGCCGACCGGAGGGCCTGAGCCTTGTCCACGAACAGCCAGTTCACCCTGCTCGGCGAGCGACGCTTCGCGCCGCTCTTCTGGACCCAGTTCCTGGGCGCGGCCAACGACAACCTGTTCAAGTTCGCCTTCACGCTGCTCGCCACCTTCCACGCGGCGCAGTGGGGCGGGCTCGCGCCCTCGAGCGCCGGGTTCGCGATCGGCGCGATCTTCATCGCGCCGTTCGTGCTGCTGTCGGCCACCGCGGGCCAGATCGCCGACAAGGTGGAGAAGGGCGCGCTCATCCGGTTCGTGAAGAACCTCGAGATCGTCGTGATGGCGGTCGCCGCGGCGGGCTTCGTCGGGCGAAACGCCTCGCTGCTCTACGTCGCGGTCTTCCTGATGGGCGTGCATTCGACGCTCTTCGGGCCGGTGAAGTACGCCTACCTTCCACAGCACCTGCGCGACGAGGAACTCACCGGCGGCAACGGGCTCGTCGAGATGGGGACCTTCGTCGCCATCCTGGCGGGCACGATGGCGGCGGGCTTCCTCGTCCAGGGCGGCAGCGAGGGCGCGAGCTCGGTCGCGCTCGCCTGCCTGGCCGTGGCCGCGGCCGGGCGGCTCGCCGCGGCCTTCATCCCCGCCTCCCCGGCGCCGGACCCGGCGCTCGCCATCAACTGGAACCCGTTCACCGAGACCTGGCGCAACCTCGTGATCGCCGCGCGCGACCGGACGGTCTTCCACTCCCTCCTGGGCATCTCGTGGCTGTGGTTCTTCGGGTCGATCTTCCTCACGTCCTTCACGCCCTTCACGAAGGAGGTCCTGGGCGGGGACGAGAACGTGGTCACCCTGCTGCTCGCGGTGTTCTCG
>JBGAOO010000272.1:0-4768 GCA_044221765.1 Usitatibacteraceae bacterium
GCGGCTTCACCGCGTGCGGCCACGTGCGCGTGGCCGAATCGCCGGCGGAGCTGGAGAGGCTCGAGCAGCGCGTGCAGCTCGTGACGCGCCTGGGCTTCGGCCACGAGCGGCTCGTCGAGGCCGGGCAGCTGCGCCGGCTCGTGCCCGCGCTCTCGCCCCATTGCGCGGGCGCGGTCGTGGTCGACGGCGACGGCGCCGCCGATCCCTATCGCACCACGCACGCCTTCGCCGCCGGCGCGCGGCGCGCGGGCGTGGCGATCGAGGAAGGCGAGCGCGCGGTGGGCCTCGACTGGCAGGCGGGCGCCTGGGTGGTGGCGGGCGAGCGGGCGCGCTACCGGGCCCCGCTCGTGGTGAACGCGGCCGGCGCCTGGGCCGGGCGCCTGGCGGCGCTCGCGGGCGATGCCTTCCCGCTGCGCACGCGCGCCTCGATGATGATGGTCACCGAGCGCGTGCCGCCTTTCGTCTCCCAGGTCGTGGGCGCGGTGGGCCGGCCGCTCTCGTTCAAGCAGTCCGCGGCGGGCACCGTGATCATCGGCGGCGGGCAGCAGGGACGCGCCGACCTCGACGCCGAGCAGGGCTGGGTGAACGTCGTGAACCTCGCCCGCTCCGCGCGCACGGCCACGGACCTGTTTCCCCCGATGCGCGGCGTGGGCGTCGTGCGCACCTGGTGCGGCATCGAGGCCGAGACGCCCGACCGCCTGCCCATCGTCGACTTCTCGCCCTCGGCCCCGGGCTTCATCCACGTCTTCGGCTTCTCGGGCCACGGCTTCCAGCTCGGGCCCGTGTGCGGCGTGGCGGTCGCGGACCTGGCCACCCGCGGCGCGACGGACCTGCCCATCGCGCCCTTCTCGGCCCTGCGCTTCGCGGCCGGCGCCGCGGCGGCGGCCTGAGGCGGCCATGGGCGAGTACCTCCTGCGTCGCCTGGCCCTCGCGGTGCCCACGCTCATCCTCACGATGACGGTGGTGTTCATCCTCGCGCGCGTGGTGCCGGGGGACCCCGCGCTCGTCATCCTGGGCGACCAGGCCTCGCTCGAGGCGCTCGCCGCGCTGCGCGAGAAGCTCGGGCTCGACCGGCCCCTGCACGTGCAGTACGCCGATTTCCTGGGCGGCATCCTGCAGGGCGACCTGGGCCGCTCCCTGGTCACCGGCAAGTCCGTCTGGACCGAGGTGCTCTCCGTGCTGCCCTACACGATCGAGCTCACGGCCGCCGCGATCCTGCTGGGCGTGGCGCTCGGCGTGCCGCTCGGGGTCTACGCGGCCGTGCACCGCAACAAGCTGCCGGACACGCTCACGCGCCTCTTTTCCCTCGCGGGCCTGTCCTTCCCCGCGTTCGTCTCGGCCATCCTGCTGCTGCTCGTCTTCGCGATCCAGCTGAAGTGGTTCCCGGTGATCTCGGCGCCGAAGGTCGACGACCCGCTGGACCGCCTGCGCCACCTGGCGCTGCCGGCGCTCAACCTGGGGCTCATCATGACCGCCTACGTGACGCGCGTGACGCGCTCGTCGATGCTGAACGTGCTCGGCGAGGACTTCGTGCGCACCGCGCGCGCCAAGGGCATCGGCGCGAACGCGGTGCTCTGGCGCCACGCGCTGCGCAACGCGATGATCCCCGTCGCCACGGTGGTCGGCCTCTACCTGGGCACCATGATCGGCAACTCGGTGCTCACGGAGATCGTCTTCAACCGGCCGGGGCTGGGCAAGCTCATCCTGGGCGCGCTCAACCTGCGCGACTACACGATGCTGCAGGGCCTCATGGTCTTCTTCGCCGGCTTCATCGTGCTCGCGAACGTGGCGACCGACATCGCCTACGGCCTCATCGATCCGCGCGTGAGGTACCGGTGAGCGCCGTGCCCTCCGCCGACCTCGCCCCGCGCGGCTGGACGCACCGCTTCCGCGCGAACCCCACCTCCTGGTTCGGGCTCGCGCTCATCGTCGCGGTCGTCCTCGCGGCGGTGTTCGCGCCCTGGATCTGGCCGATCGACCCGCTGGAGCAGGACATCGTGGAGCGGCTCACCGCGCCCTCGCTCGCCCATCCGCTGGGCACGGACACCTACGGCCGGGACGTGCTCTCGCGCCTGCTGCACGCCGCGCGCATCTCGCTCGTGATCGGCGTGTGCGCCATCGCCCTCGCGCTCGTCGTGGGCTCGGCGATCGGCATCGCCGCCGGCTACCTGGGCGGCTGGTTCGACGCGGCGGTGACGAGCGCGCTGGACGTGCTGCTCTCCTTCCCCACGCTGCTGCTGGGCCTCATGGTCGTGGCGATGCTCGGGCCGAGCATCGAGAACCTGGTGATCGCGATCGCGCTCACGGAGCTGGCGCCCTTCGCGCGCGTGGCGAGGGCGCCCACCATCTCGCTCAAGGGCCGGGATTTCGTGGAGGCCGGCCGGGCGCTCGGCTTCTCCGACCTGCGCCTGGTGGTCGTGCACATCATCCCGAACCTGCTCTCCGAGGTCATCGTGGTCGCCTCCCTCTGGCTCGCGGCGGCGATCCGCACGGAAGCCTCGCTCAGCTTCATCGGCCTGGGCGTGAAGCCGCCGACGCCCACCTGGGGCGGGATGATCCGCGAGGGCTTCGAGAACATCCTGGACGCGCCCTGGCTCGCGGTGGCGCCGGGCCTCGCGATCCTCGTGACGGTGCTGGGCCTGAACCTGCTGGGCGACGGGCTGCGCGATGCGATCGACCCGAAGGTGCGCCGTGACTGAGGCGCCCGTGCTCGAGGTGCGCGATCTCACCGTGGAGTTCCGCTCCGGCGGCGCCTGGCACCCGGCCGTGCGCGGCGTGGACCTCGCGGTCTCCCGCAACGAGACGCTCGCCGTGGTGGGCGAATCGGGCAGCGGCAAGAGCGTCACCGCGCTCGCGGTGATGGGGCTGGTGCCCGCGCCCTCGGGCCGCATCGCCGTGGGCAGCAGCATCCGGCTGGACGGCCGGGAGCTGGTCGGGCTGCCGGAGAAGTCCCTCGACCGCGTGCGCGGCGACCGCGTCGCGATGATCTTCCAGGAGCCCATGACGGCGCTCAACCCCACCATGACCGTGGGCGCGCAGGTGGCCGAGGGCGTGCGCGCGCACCGCGGGCTGGGCGCCTCGGCCGCCTGGCGCGAGGCGCTTCGGGTGCTCGAGCAGGTGAAGGTGCCCTCGGCCGCCCGGCGCATGGGCGACTATCCGCACCAGTTCTCCGGCGGCATGCGCCAGCGCGTGATGATCGCGATGGCGCTCGCCTGCCGCCCGGCCGTGCTGCTCGCCGACGAGCCCACCACCGCGCTCGACGTGACGATCCAGGCGCAGGTGCTCTCGCTCATCGAGGACCTCAAGCGCGAGTTCGGCCTGGGCGTGCTGTTCATCACCCACAACCTGGGCGTGGTGGCGCTCATCGCCGACCGCGTGGCGGTGATGTACGCGGGCGAGATCGTCGAGACGGCCACGGCCGCGGCGCTCTTCGACGCGCCCTGCCACCCCTACACGCAGGCGCTGCTCGCCTCGATGCCGCGCGTGGACCGGGACATCGGCGCGCTCGAGCCCATCCAGGGCAACGTGCCCTCGATCCGCGACATCGGGGCCGGCTGCGCCTTCGCGCCGCGCTGCCCCCACGCCGAGGATCGCTGCCGGCGGGAGCGGCCGCCGCTCGCGGGAGCGACCGCGGCGCATGCGGTGCGCTGCTGGCTGCGCGAGGCGCGGACATGAGCGCGGCGCCGATCCTCGCCGTCGCCGGGCTGGGCAAGCACTTCGCCGTGGGCGGCGGGCTCTTCCGGCGCGCCGCTCGCGTGCACGCGGTGGTCGACGCCTCCTTCACGGTCGGGCGCCAGGAATCGCTCGGGCTGGTGGGCGAGTCGGGATGCGGCAAGTCCACGCTCGCGCGCTGCCTGCTGCGCCTCACCGAGCCCGACGAGGGCAGCATCCTCTTCGAGGGCGAGGAGGTGCGCACGCTCGGCCGGGCGGCGCTTCGCCAGGTGCGCCAGCGCATGCAGATGGTCTTCCAGGATCCGTACGCCTCGCTCAACCCGCGGCGCACGGTGATGCAGACGCTCGCCGAGCCGCTGCGCGTGCACGGCCTCGCCCGGGGCCGGGAGGTCGACGAGCGCGTCGGCGCGGCCCTGGCCGAGGTGGGCCTGCCCGCCGATTCGGCCCGGCGCTTCCCGCACGAGTTCTCCGGCGGCCAGCGCCAGCGCATCGGCATCGCGCGGGCGCTCGTGCTCGCCCCGCGCTTCATCGTGGCCGACGAGCCGGTGTCGGCGCTGGATGTCTCGGTGCAGGCGCAGGTGCTCATGCTCCTGGAGGGCCTGCGCGAGCGGCATGGCCTGAGCCTGCTCTTCGTCTCGCACGACCTGGGGGTGGTGCGCCACGTGTGCGACCGCGTGGCGGTGATGTACCTGGGCCGCGTCGTGGAGGAGGCACCGGTGCCCGCGATCTTCGACCGGCCGCTGCACCCGTACACCCAGATGCTGCGCGCGGCCTCGCCGGTGCCGGACCCGAAGGCGCGCTTCGCGCTGCCGCGGGTGATCGGCGAGATCCCCTCTCCGATGGACCCGCCGCGCGGCTGCGCCTTCCATCCGCGCTGCCCCAACGCCGTGGCCCGCTGCGGCGAGGAGCGGCCCGCCCTCGTCGAGGTCGAGGCCGGCCGCCGCGTGGCCTGCCACCTGGTGCCGGCCGCCCGCTAGCCGGGCCGGCGCGCAGGGCGCGCAGGCCGTGCGCTGCCGAACAGACCGCGGTTCCCAGGGCGCCTATCGTCGGCTCACTTGCAGGTGCGGCGCGGCCGTGCGGTTGCGAGGGAAGCGTG
>JBGAOO010000273.1:0-4762 GCA_044221765.1 Usitatibacteraceae bacterium
GACCTGATCCTGCTCGACGTCATGATGCCGGGCATGGACGGCTACGAGGTGCTCGGCCACCTGCAGGCCGACCCCCTCACGCGCGAGATCCCGGTCGTCTTCCTCACCGCGCTGGGGGAGGCGCGCGACGAGGAGCGCGGCCTGCTCCTGGGCGCGGCCGACTACATCACCAAGCCCCTGCAGCCGGCCGTGGTGCTCGCCCGCGTGCGCGCGCAGCTCGAGGCGAAGCGCGCGCGCGACTGGATGCGCGACCAGAACGCCGCGCTCGAGTCCGAGGTCGCCCGCCGCGTCGAGGAGAACACGCTCAGCCAGGCCGTGGCGATCCGCGCCCTCGCGCACCTGGCGGAGATGCGCGACTCGGAGACGGGCAACCACATCCTGCGCACCCAGGCCTACGTGGGCCTGCTCGCCACGCGCCTGGCCGGCCGCGAGCGCTTCCGGCGCACGCTCACGCCCGCGTACGTGGACCTCCTCGTGCGCTCGGCGCCCCTGCACGACATCGGCAAGGTCGGGATCCCGGACCAGATCCTGCTCAAGTCGGGCAAGCTCACGGCCGAGGAGTGGGAGATCATGAAGTCGCACGCCGCGCTGGGCGCCGAGTCGATCGAGCGGGCCGAGCGCGACACCGAGCGTCCCGTCGCCTTCCTCGCGATCGCCAAGGAGATCGCCCGCTCCCACCACGAGCGCTGGGACGGGCAGGGCTACCCCGACGGGCTCGCGGGCGAGGCGATCCCGGTCTCGGCCCGGCTGATGGCCCTGGCCGACGTGTTCGACGCGCTCGTCTCGCCCCGCGTGTACAAGAAGCCGGTGAGCGTGGAGGAGGCGCGCCGGATCATCCTCGCCGAGCGCGGCCGGCACTTCGACCCGGACGTGGTCGACGCCTTCATCCAGACCTACGAGGCCTTCGTCGAGACGGCCCGCCGCCAGGGCGATTCGCCCGCGGTCGCGGTGCCTGGCTGAGGCTCCCCGACCCCCGAGCGCCGCCGGAAGCATCGCCTTGGCCCCTCCCGTGACCCCGAAGGACCCCGGACCGACCCCGCAGGCGGCCATGCGCCCCGGCGCGCTCGGCATCGTCCTCACCTATGCGGCCTTCGCCTCGATCTGGATCCTGTTCTCCGACCGCGCGGCGAGCCTGCTCTTCGACACCCCCTCCGGCATGCTCGCGGCGAGCACGGCCAAGGGCTGGTTCTTCGTGCTCGTCACCTCGATCCTGCTCTACGCGCTCATCGCGCGGCTCGAGCGCCACGAGGACGCGGGCCCGCCCCTGACGCTAGGCACCCTGGGGGTGCCCCTGGCGCTCCTCGCCGTCGTCATCACCTCGATCACCGGCCTGGGTGTCCTGCATGTGGTGACCTCGAACCGCGACACCGAGATCGCGCGCCTGCAGGCGGTGGCGAAGCTGCGTGCCGGCCAGGTCGGCGACTGGCTGAAGGAGCGGGAGCGAAGCGCGAACTTCGTGCGTACGAGCGAACTCTGGCGCAACCAGATCAGGCGTTGGCGCGATGCGAAGGACCCGGCGGCCGCCGAGCGCCTGCGCGCGAGGGTCGAGGACTTCCGTCGGGACATGGGCTTCGCGAGCGTCCTGGTGCTCGACCTGCCGCTGGCGGTGCTCTGGGATTCGAGCGGCGCGGGTGCGACGCTCGCCCCGGCGTTGCGCGAAAGCGTCGAGGAGGCCGTCGCCTCGCGGTCCATCCGCCGTGTCGGGCCCTACAAGGATGCCCAGGAAATACTCCGGCTCGACCTCGTGATCCCGCTCTCGGCGCCGTACGCGGTCGGCGTCGAGCCGGATCCGCCGGTCATCGTGCTGCGCATCGACCCGCACGACGAGCTGTTCCCGATGCTGCGCGGATGGCCCTCGGGCAGCCGCAGCGCCGAGTCGCTCCTCGTGCGGCGCGACGGCGACTCGGTGCTCTACCTGAACGACCTGCGCCTGCAGGCCGATGCCGCCGTGAGCCTCCGCCTGCCGCTGTCCGACGGACGCCTGCTCACCGCGCAGCTGCTGCGCGGGGACATCCAGCCCGGCCAGGTCGCCGAAGGCGTCGATTACCGCGGCGAGCCGGTCGTGGGCCTGATGCGCCCCATCGCCGGCACGGATTGGTTCCTCGCCGCGAAGATCGACCAGGCGGAATTGCGCGAGATGTCCTCCGCCGAGGCCCTGTGGGTGATCGTGGCCGGTTGCCTTGCCCTGTTCGTGGCGGGCACCGGCTTCTACGTCTTCCGCCAGCGCCAGGCCATCGTCCTCACGCGCCGCGAGCAGAGGCACCAGCAGGAGAAGCTGCGGGCGCTGCGGCTCCTCGATGCCATCGCCGAGGGATCCTCGGACATCATCTTCGCCAAGGACCGAGAGGGAAGATACCTCTACATGAACCCGGTGGGCCTGCGCTTCCTGGAACGGCCGCCCGAGGAGGTGATCGGCAGCCTGGACACGGCGATCTTCCCGCCCGAGGTGGCCGCGCGCCTGCGCGCGGAGGACCGGCGCGTGATGGAAGAGGACGTGCCGTCGGCCGTTCCCGAGGCGAGCTACGAGGTGCGCTCCGGCACCGCGGTGCTTTCCGTGGCGAAGGGACCGCTCCACGATGCCGACGGCAAGGTGATCGGGCTCTACGGGATCGCGCGGGACGTGACCGAGCGCCGGCGCGTCGAGGACGTGATCCGCGAGAAGGACGCCCTGCTGCGCGAGATGAGCACGCAGGCGCGCATCGGCGCATGGCAGTACGACTTCGCCACCGCGAGCCAGCAGTGGACCGACGAGGTGGCGGAGATCTTCGACCTCGCACCCGGCAGCAGCCTCTCGGCCGACCAGGCGCTCGCGGTCTTCGACGGCGGGCACCGCGCCCGGATGACCGAGGCCTGGACTCAGGCGGTGCAGGCCGGGACCGCCTTCGACCTGGAGGCGGAGCTCGTCACGGCGAAAGGCAATCGGAAGTGGGTGCGGGCGATCGGCTCGCCGGTGCTCGCGGAAGGGCGCCTGGTCGCCGTTCGCGGCTCGATCCAGGACATCACCCAGCGCCGCGAAGAGCAGGGCCAGCTCGCCCTCTGGGGACAGGTCTTCCAGCAAGCCGAGCTGGGCCTTGCGCTCGTGGACACGGAGTCCAACGAACTCGTGACGGTGAACGCCGCGTTCGCCCGCCAGCGGGGTTACGAGCCGGCGGAACTGGTTGGCCGGACGGTGATGACCCTCTATGCGCCGGAAGAACACGAGCTGATGCATGCCCGGATGCGCGAGCTCGACCGGACCGGGCACGGCTCGTTCGAGGCGGCGCACCTGCGCAAGGACGGCAGCCGGCTGCCCGTGCTCATGGACATCACGAGCCTCGCGGCGCCGGGCGGCGGGCGGCGCATGCGCATGGCCTGCGCGATCGACATCCACGAACGCCAGCTGGCGGACCAGCTGCTCGCCGCCCAGAACCGAGTCACGGAAGGGGTCGCGCAGGGCGCGCCGCTCGCCGCGACCCTCGCCACGCTTTGCGTCGACATCGAGGAGATCATCCCGGGCGCGCATGCCTCCGTCCTGATCGCCGACGCCGACGGCTCGCGCCTTTCCATGGCGGCCGCTCCGAGCCTGCGGCCCGACTTTGCCGCGATCCTCGACGGCTCGCCCGTCGGCGAGTCGGGCGGCCCGTGCGGCCAGGCGGTGCACCGCGGCAGCCACGTGATGGTGGACGACATCGCGCAGTCCGACACGTCCGGGCGGTATCGTGACGCGGCGCTCGCGCAGGGCTACCGGGCCTGCTGGTCCTTCCCCGTCCGCAGCAAGGGCGGCGAGGTGCTGGGGTCCTTCGGCATGCACTTGCGCGTGCCCGTGAAGGCGGACGCGGAAGTGGAGCGTGCGGTGCGCGTGGCCACGGTCGCCGCGGCCCTCGCGATATCACGCGACCGCGAGGAGCAGGCGCTGCGCGCGAGCGAGGCGACGTTCCGATCGCTCTTCGAGAACATGCTGAACGGCTTCTCGCACTGCCGCATGGTGTACGAGGAGGGCAAGCCGGCGGACTTCGTCTATCTCCAGGTGAACGAGTCCTTCGTGCGCCTCACGGGCCTCGGGGACGTCGAGGGGCGCCTCGCGTCCGAGGTGATCCCCGGCATCCGCGAGGCCAACGCGGACCTGATCGCGCTCTACGGCCGCGTGGCGTCGACGGGCGAGCCCGAGCTCGTCGAGACGTATGTCGAACCGCTCGCGATGTGGTTCGCGATCTCCGTCTACTCGCCCGCCCGCGACCATTTCGTCGCGGTGTTCGACGTGGTGACCGAGCGCAAGGAGGCCGAGCGCGCGCTGCGCGAGAGCGAGGCGCAGTTCCGCCAGCTCTTCGACGCGGCCCCCGTCGCGCTCGCGTTCGTGAACCGCGACGGCATGGTCACGCAGGTGAACCGCCGGCTGCTCGAGACGACCGGCTATTCCCTGTCGGAGGTGAGCACGATCGACCAGTGGTGGAAGATCGCCTTCCCGGACGAGGCCTACCGGATCGAGGCGCAGCGCACCTGGGACCGGGACCTCGTGCGCGCGGTCGCGCAGGGCACGGGCGTCGAGCCGCGGGAATACCGCATCACCTGCAAGGACGGGCGGGTCCGGGATTTCGACGTGTCCGGCATCCTGCTCGGCCAGAACCTGCTCGCGTCGTTCGTGGACGTCACCGAGCGCAACGAGGCGGCGCACGCGCTGCACGAGGCCGAGCGGCGCTGGATCCTCGCCATCGACTCCGCCGGCCACGGCGTCTGGGACTGGGACGGGGCCGCGCACGCCGCCTTCCATTCGCACCAGTGGAAG